>NZ_JAZAQP010000039.1:0-65148 GCF_036231725.1 Pseudomonas sp. JH-2
CGCTCCTACGAAGAGCAACTAGGCGCAGGCCGCGAGACAGTTGCTCCTACGGTTCCAGGAAGCACGTTCGTAGGAGCGGACTTTGTCCGCGATAACCGGATTCCCCGATGAACCCCTGCCAGGAACGCGCGCCCTCACGCTTTCGAGGGACTGGCCGGCGGCTCCCGCCACGGTTATCGTCGAACCTCCCGAAGCCGGAAGCAGCACACGGATGAAAACCCGCGACCGCATCCTCGAATGCGCCCTGCTGTTGTTCAACGAACAGGGCGAACCCAACGTCTCCACCCTGGAGATCGCCACCGAGCTGGGCATCAGCCCCGGCAACCTGTACTACCACTTCCACGGCAAGGAGCCGCTGGTGCTGGCCCTGTTCGCCCGCTTCGAGGAGGAACTGCAGCCGCTGCTCGACCCACCCGCCGACGCACGCCTGGGGGCCGAGGACTACTGGCTGTTCCTGCACCTGATCGTCGAGCGCCTGGCGCACTACCGCTTCCTCTTCCAGGACCTGTCCAACCTGGCCGGGCGCCTGCCCAAGCTGGCCCGCGGCATGCGCAGCTGGCTCAACGCGCTCAAGCGCACCCTGGCCGCCCTGCTGGCCCGGCTCAAGGCCGGCGGCGAGCTGACCAGCGACACCGACGCCCTCGGCCAACTGGTGGAGCAGATCACCCTGACCCTGCTGTTCTCCCTGGACTACCAGCGCATCCTCGGCCGCGAAGGCGAGATACGCCTGGTGGTCTACCAGGTGATGATGCTGGTGGCGCCGCACCTGCGCGGCGATTCGCGGCTCGCCGCCGAGCGCCTGGCGCAGCGCTACCTGAACGCCTGAAATGAAGACGCCCGGCACGAGGCCGGGCGTCGGGTACCACGGGTAACGCGTCAGGCCTGGGTCGGCGGCGTGGCCGGAGCCGCTACCGGAGCAGCCGGAGCTGCCGCAGCCGGCGCCGGAGTGGCCGCCGGAGCCGAAGCCGCGGCCGGCGTGGCCGGTGCTGCCGGCTTGGCCACCTTCGGCGCGGCGGGCTTCTTCGCCGCCGGCTTCTTCACCGCAGCAGGCTTGGCAGCGGCCGGCTTGGCAGCGGGTTTCGCAGCAGCCGGTTTCGCCGCAGGCTTGGCGGCAGCCGGTTTCGCCGCGGCCTTCGCAGCAGCAGGCTTGGCGGCCGGCTTGGCTGCAGGCTTCGCCGCTGCCTTGGCCGCGGCCGGTTTGGCCGCCGGCTTCGCAGCCGGTTTCGCAGCAGCCTTGGCAGCAGGCTTGGCCGCCGCGGTCTTGGCGGCCGGCTTGGCTGCGGGCTTCGCTGCAGCCTTGGCCGCAGGTTTCGCAGCGGCCTTGGCGGCGGGCTTGGCCACCGACTTGACGCTGACGCCGGTGAGTTTCTCGATCTGCCTGGTCAGGGTCTCGACCTTCGCATGCAGGTCCTTCACCTCGTTGCGGCTCGGCACGCCCAGGCGCGAGATGGCGCTGTTCAGGCGCTTGTCGAACGCCTCTTCCAGCTCACCCCACTTGCCCAGGGCGCGGTCCTTCACCTCGTCGACCTTGGAACGCGCCGAACGGGCGGTGGACTTCACCGCGCCGACGGACTTGTCGACCTCGGTCCGGGCCTGCTTCTCGGCCTTTTCGCCATCCTTGACCAGGGTCTCGAACAGCTTGCTGCCGTCCTTGCTGACCTTCGAGTAGGCCCCCAGACCAGCCAACCAGATTTGCCGCGAGTACTTCTCGATCTCGCCGACCCACCCGGACTCTTTTTTATCGGTAGTTTTCTTGCCAGCCATCCCGCTCTCCTCAATGAGTTTTCGCGACACGCTCGAGCACCGCGCTCAGCTCGTCAAGCTTAGCAGAGAGCGCCTCGACATCCTGCCGCGACGGAATGCCCATGCGGTTCAGCGCGGAGGCCACGCGGCTGTCGAAAGCCTTCTCGACCTTGTCCAGCTGCACCTCGAACTTGTCCTTCACCAGCGACACGCTGCTCTTGACGCTGTCGTTGGCCGACTCGACCTGCTCGGTCACCATCTGGCGGCCCTTGGTTTCCAGGCCTTCGCCTTCCTTCACCAGCGACTTGAAGTACCCGGTGCCTTCGGCGCCGACGCGCGCATAGGCGCCCAGGCCGGCCAGCCAGATCTGGCGGGCGTAGTGCTTGACGTCGGTGATCAGGGACGACTCGCTGACGGCTTTCTCGACTTTCTTCTTGCTGGCGACCTTGGCCATGATGGTTTCCTCACACTGTTCTCGGGGGTCCGTAGAGGCCCGCAGCGTTGCGAGCTTGAGTGCAAGGTATCGGGGAAAATTAGAAAACACATACCAGCCGGCAGACCTGCCGAACCGCTTTTCGTAGGAGCGAGCTTGCTCGCGAACCCTTAGGTGCCCATTTCAAACCCGTCATCCCCGCGAACGCGGGGAACCAGAGGCTCTGGGCTCCCGCGTTCGCGGGAGTGACGTCTGCGATTTTCGGCGCGGGCGAGGGTTCGCGAGCAAGCTCGCTCCTACAAAGTGCGGGTGCGGCCCGGTCAGGCCAACGCCTTGTCCAGCGCGCGTTCGATCTCGCCCTTGAGCATCCCGCCCATGGCCGACAGCAGCAGGCCCAGCTTGACCTCCACCGCCACGCGGTCGTCGCCCACCTCGATGCGTCCGTCCACGCCGCTGCGCCTGAAGGTCAGCGTGTCGCCCTGCCACTCGTAGCTCACGCCGTGCTCGCGGGCCAGCTTCTCGGCCAGCTTCTGGGCCTTCTCGCGGGCGGCTTCGCGGCCGAGGGAATGGGGGCGTTCGACGTGGATGCGGGACATGGGTGGCTCCGGTATGACAGACCGGTGGATGATACGCCGCACGACGTTTCGCCGCACCCCGCGCCACGGGGCGGCGTTTTCCCCACATCCTGTTAGAATGGCCGCCACTGACTTCCAGGGTAGAAACGCCATGAGCGAGCCGCGCAAACCCGCCGGGGACCAGGGCCCCGCCGACCCCACCACGCACTTCGGCTACAAGACCGTGCGCGAGAGCGAGAAGGCCGAGAAGGTCGCCGAGGTGTTCCACTCGGTCGCCGCCAAGTACGACCTGATGAACGACCTGATGTCCGGCGGCGTCCACCGGCTGTGGAAGCGCTTCACCATCGAGCTGTCCGGCGTGCGCAGCGGCAACCGCGTGCTCGACATCGCCGGCGGCACGGGCGACCTGACCCGCCAGTTCTCGCGCCTGGTCGGCCCCACCGGCGAGGTGGTGCTGGCGGACATCAACGCCTCCATGCTCAAGGTCGGCCGCGACAAGCTGCTGGACAGCGGCGTGGCCGGCAACGTCAGGTTCGTCCAGGCCGACGCCGAGAAGCTGCCCTTCCCGGACAACCACTTCGACTGCGTGAGCATCGCCTTCGGCCTGCGCAACGTCACCCACAAGGACGCCGCCATCCGCTCCATGCTGCGGGTGCTCAAGCCGGGCGGGCGCCTGCTGGTGCTGGAGTTCTCCAAGCCCACCAGCAGCCTGCTGTCCAAGGCCTACGACGCCTACTCCTTCACCCTGCTGCCGCTGATGGGCAAGCTGGTCACCAACGACGCCGACAGCTACCGCTACCTGGCCGAGTCGATCCGCATGCACCCGGACCAGGAAACCCTGAAGTCGATGATGGTCGAGGCCGGCTTCGACCGCGTCACCTACCACAACATGACCGGCGGCGTGGTCGCCCTGCACCGCGGCATCAAGCCCTGAGATGGCGCTCCTGACCCAGGCGCTGCTGGCCAGCGCCGAAGCCGGCGTGAACCGCGTGCTGCGCCTGGACGGCGTGGCCCTGCAGCGCCTCGCCCGGCTGGCCGGGCGGGTCCTGGAAGTCGACTGCCAGGCCCCCGTGCTGCGCCTGTTCATCCTGCCCGACGCCGACGGCCTGCACCTGGCCGCGCACCACGAGGCCGCGGTGGATTGCACCCTGCGCGCCCCGGCCGGGCGCCTGCTGCAGCTGGCCCTGGCCGCCGACAAGACCAGCGTGCTGCACAGCCCGGAAGTGGAGATGGGCGGCGACAGCGCCCTGCTGCTGGAGCTGGCCGACATCCTGCAAAGCCTGGAGCTGGACTGGGAATACGAAGTGCAGCGCTGGCTCGGCCCGCTGCCCGCGCAACTGCTCGGCAGCCGCCTGCGCGGCGGCGCGCGCTGGGCCGGCGACAGCCTGGAAAGCCTGCGCCTGAGCCTGGCCGACTACCTCGCCGAGGAAAGCCGCACCCTGGTCGGGCGCAACGAGGCCGAAGCCCGCTTCGCCGAACTCGACCAGCTGAAGATCGCCCTCGACCGCCTCGACGCGCGCCTGGCGCGCCTGTCCAAGAAGCCGAAACCCGACGCATGAAGCTGCTCGCCTTCCGCCGCCTGCTGCGCATCCAGAGCGTGGTGATCCGCTACCGCCTCGACGACCTCATCCTCGAACTGCCGATGCTGCCCTGGTACCTGCGCCTGCTCGGCGGCCTGCTGCCCTGGCGCTGGCTGCCGCGGCGCAAGCTGGAGCTGTCCCGCGGCGAGCGCATCCGCCTGGCCCTGGAGGGCCTGGGGCCGATCTTCATCAAGTTCGGGCAGATCCTCTCGACCCGCCGCGACCTGCTGCCCGACGACATCGCCAACGAGCTGGCGCGCCTGCAGGACAAGGTTCCGCCGTTCCCGCCGGAAGCCTCGGTGGCGCTGATCGAGGAACAGTTGGGGGCCAGGGTCGAGCAGGTCTTCGCCCGCTTCGAGCGCGAACCGCTGGCCTCGGCCTCGGTGGCCCAGGTGCACGCCGCGCAGCTCAAGAGCGGCGAGGAAGTGGTGGTCAAGGTGATCCGCCCGGGCCTGAAGCCGGTGATCCGCGCCGACATCGCCTGGCTGTTCATCCTCGCCCGCCTGGCCGAGCGCATGTCCAGCGACGCCCGCCGCCTGCACCCGGTGGAGGTGGTCAGCGACTACGAGAAGACCATCTACGACGAACTCGACCTGCTGCGCGAGGCCTCCAACTCCAGCCAGCTGCGGCGCAACTTCGACGGCTCGCCGCTGCTCTACGTGCCCCAGGTGTACTGGGACTGGTGCCGGCCCAAGGTGCTGGTGATGGAGCGCATCTACGGCATCCCGGTCACCGACCTGGACACCCTGCGCGACCAGCGCACCGACTTCAAGGCCCTGGCCGAGCGCGGCGTGGAGATCTTCTTCACCCAGGTGTTCCGCGACAGCTTCTTCCACGCCGACATGCACCCGGGCAACATCTTCGTCAGCACCCGCACGCCCTGGAGCCCGCAGTACATCGCGGTGGACTGCGGCATCGTCGGCAGCCTCACCGACGAGGACCAGGACTACCTGGCGCGCAACCTGATCGCCTTCTTCAAGCGCGACTACCGCAAGGTCGCCCAGTTGCACATCGACTCCGGCTGGGTGCCGGCGGAAACCCGCGTCAACGACTTCGAGGCGGCCATCCGCACGGTGTGCGAGCCGATCTTCGAGAAGCCGCTCAAGGACATCTCCTTCGGCCAGGTGCTGCTGCGCCTGTTCCAGACCGCGCGGCGCTTCAACATGGAAGTGCAGCCGCAGCTGGTGCTGCTGCAGAAGACCCTGCTGAACATCGAGGGCCTGGGCCGCCAGCTCTACCCCGAGCTGGACCTGTGGACCACCGCCCAGCCCTTCCTCGAGCGCTGGATGCGCGAGCGCGTCAGCCCCGCCCAGCTGCTGCGCAACGCCCAGCAGCACATCGAACAGTTGCCGCACCTGGCGCAGATGACCCGCGACACCCTGGAGCGCCTGGCGCAGCCGCAGGAGCCGCAACCGGCCGGCGCGCAGCCCCTGGCCGGCGCCTGGGTGCCGCGGCTTATCGGCGCAGTGCTGGTGGCCGGCGCCACCCAGATCGGCCTGGCCACCCACAGTATCGAGGCCTGGCCGGCCTGGGCCATGCTGGCCGGTGGTCTGTATCTGATCCTGCGCCGATAGCCAGTCGTCGCCACTGCTGGCACACTTGGGAATCACCGAAACTGCCGCGGGGCGCGAGAACGCCCGCTGTACGGAAGCGAAGATGAAAGACTGGCTGGACGAAATTCACTGGAACGCCGACGGCCTGGTGCCGGCGATCGCCCAGGACCACAAGACGGGCCGCGTGCTGATGATGGCCTGGATGAACCGCGAATCCCTGGCCCTGACCGCCGCCGAGGGCCGCGCCATCTACTGGTCGCGCTCGCGCGGCAAGCTCTGGCGCAAGGGCGAGGAATCCGGCCACGTGCAGAAGCTGCACGAGCTGCGCCTGGACTGCGACGCCGACGTCGTCATCCTGATGGTCGAGCAGGTCGGCGGCATCGCCTGCCACACCGGCCGCGAAAGCTGCTTCTACCGGGTCTACCAGGACGGCGGCTGGAAGGTCGTCGACCCGGTGCTCAAGGACCCGCACGCCATCTACGACAAGCCGGGGCACAGCCATGAGTGACAACACCCTCGCGCGCCTGGCCGAGGTGCTGGAGGGGCGCAAGAATGCAGCCCCCGAAAGCTCCTACGTGGCCAGCCTGTACCACAAGGGACTGAACAAGATCCTGGAAAAGGTCGGCGAAGAATCGGTGGAAACCATCCTCGCCGCCAAGGACGCCGCGCAGAGCGGCGACTGCACGGACCTGATCTACGAAACCGCCGACCTCTGGTTCCATTCCCTGGTCATGCTCGCCGCCCTCGGCCAGCATCCCCAGGCGGTGCTGGACGAGCTGGAGCGCCGTTTCGGCCTCTCCGGCCACGACGAGAAAGCTGCGCGCCAGCCGTCGGCCTGAACCCGATTACTTCGAGGAGAACAAGATGGGCATCTTTGACTGGAAACACTGGGTCGTCATCCTGATCGTGGTGGTGCTGGTATTCGGCACCAAGCGCCTGAAGACCCTGGGCTCGGACGTCGGCGAGGCGGTCAAGGGCTTCCGCAAGGCGATGAACACCGAAGAGGAAGACAAGCCCCAGCAGCCGCCGGCCAACCCGCCGCTGAACCAGCCCCACACCATCGACGCCCAGGCGCAGAAGGTCGAAGAGCCGCAGCGCAAGGACTGATGGGATAGAACGCCATGTTCGGAATCAGCTTCAGCGAACTGCTGCTGGTGGGCCTGGTCGCCCTGCTGGTGCTCGGCCCCGAGCGCCTGCCCGGTGCCGCGCGCACCGCGGGCCTGTGGATAGGCCGGCTGAAACGCAGCTTCAACGCGATCAAGCAGGAAGTGGAGCGTGAACTGGGTGCCGACGAAATCCGCCGGCAGCTGCACAACGAGCACATCCTGCAGATGGAGCGTGAAGCGCAGAAGCTGATGGCGCCGCTCACCGGCCAGCAGCCGCCGGCCGAAACCGCTGCGCAGGCCGAGCCCACGGCAGCGCCGGCGCCGCCCACCATCGCGCCGAACAGCCGCCTGGCCAACATGCCCGGCGTCGGCATCCCGGCCGCGCCCGAGGCGCCCGCCGCCGACGCCGCGCCAGCCGCTCCCGAGGCCCCGGCCGCGCCTGCCGCCGCCCAGACGCCTCCTCCGTCCGAGACGCCGCGTACCCCATGAGCGACGAAAAACCCGAACAACCCGAAAACGACCAGGAAATGCCCCTGGTCTCGCACCTGACCGAGCTGCGCACGCGCCTGCTGCGCTGCGTGGTGGCGATCTTCGTGATCTTCATCGGCCTGCTGTACTTCTCGCAGAAGATCTACGCCCTGGCCTCCGCGCCGCTGCGCCGCTTCCTCCCGGAAGGCGCGACCATGATCGCCATCGACCCGGCCTCGGCGTTCCTCGCGCCGCTGAAGCTGACCATGATCGTCGCCGTGCTGCTGGCCATGCCGGTGATCCTGGCGCAGATCTGGGGCTTCATCGCCCCCGGCCTGTACAAGCACGAGAAGCGCGTGGCCCTGCCGCTGCTGGCCTCCAGCGTGGTGCTGTTCTACACCGGCATGGCCTTCGCCTACTTCCTGGTGTTCCCGTTGATGTTCCACTTCTTCCTCGGCCAGGCCCCGGAAGGGGTGACGCCGATGACCGACATCAACAGCTACCTGGACTTCCTCACCCTGCTGTTCGCCTTCGGCGTGGCCTTCGAGATCCCCGTGGCCACGGTGCTGCTGGTGTGGATCGGGGTGGTCGACGTGGCCTACCTGAAGAAGATCCGCCCCTACGTCATCATCGGCTGCTTCGTGGTCGGCATGATCCTCACCCCGCCGGACCCGATGTCGCAGACCCTGCTCGCCGTGCCCATGTGGATGCTGTTCGAGGCCGGGGTGCTGTTCAGCCGGCTGATCCGCAAGCGCAACCGCGACGAGGATGCGCAGCCCGAAGAGAAAGGCGACCAGCCGCCGGCAACGCGCCCGTGAACCTGCTGCTGCTGGACGACGCCGACTTCGTCGCGGCGGACCGCGTGTTGCTGCGCGACCGCCGCCTCACCCACCTGCATGAAGTGCACCGCGCCGAGAGCGGCGACAGCCTGCGCGTCGGCCGCCTGGGCGGGCTGATGGGCGAAGGCCGCCTGCTGAACCTTTCGCGCGACGAGGCCGAGCTGCAGGTGAGCTTCACCCAGGCGCCGCCGGCCAAGCTGCCGCTGACCCTGCTGCTGGCCCTGCCGCGGCCGAAGATGCTGCGCCGCGTGCTGCAGACCGTGGCCGCCATGGGCGTGCCGCGCCTGGTGCTGCTGAACAGCTACCGGGTGGAGAAGAGCTTCTGGCAGACGCCCTTCCTGGAGCCGGCGGCCATCCGCGAGCAGCTCGTCCTCGGCCTGGAGCAGGCCCGCGACACCGTGCTGCCCGAGGTGATCATCGAGAAGCGCTTCAAACCCTTCGTCGAGGACCGCCTGCCGGCCCTGGCCGCCGGCAGCCTGGGCCTGGTCGGCCATCCCGGGCCCTGGCCGGCCTGCCCGCGCGCGGTCGAGCAGGCCGTGACCCTGGCCATCGGCCCCGAGGGCGGCTGGATTCCCTACGAGGTCGAGAAACTGCGCGAGGCCGGCCTGGCCCCGGTGCAGCTCGGCGAGCGCATCCTGCGCGTGGAAACCGCGGTCACCGCCCTGCTGGCCCGGCTGTTCTGACCTGAAGGCCCGCGACAGCCCCAACGGGGATCGTCGGTCAGAAATTTACTAAAGAAATTTCAGATTCGTGTCGCCCCGCCGATATGTCAGGCATTGGTCGATCGGCAGCCGCACCACGCGGCGGCCGCTGCCCCACAGTCCCCTGGAGCGCCGCGTTCATGTCCCGCTGGTTCAGCAATCTCACGGTCAACTGGAAACTCACCATCGGCTTCGGCCTGGTGCTGCTGCTCACCCTGCTCATCGCCCTGACCGGGGCGCTCAACCTGAACAGCCTGATCTCCCGCGGCGACAAGCTGGGCGAGATCTCCAACCTGCTGGGCCTGACCAAGGACCTGCGCACCGCGCGCCTGAAGTACCAGGCCAGCCGCGCGGCGGATGATGCCAAGCTGGTGGAACAGAGCATCGACCAACTGGACCGCCAGCAGCAGCGCGTCGGCCAGTTGCTCGACGACGCCGTCGACCTGGAGAAGGTCGAACAGCAACGCCAGCTCACCAAGCAGTACCGCACCCTGTTCAAGAGCCTGCAGAAGTCCTTCGACAGCCGCGACAGCGCGCGCAAGACGCTGATCCGCAAGGCCTCGGTGGTCACCCAGGGGCTGGAGCTGGTGGAGCAGCACCTGGTGGAGACCGGCAGCGTCGAGTCCCTCAAGGCCCTCGCCGACGTCTCCGAGCTGGGCCGCCAGGTGATGGACGCCCGCTTCCAGGTGCTGAGCTACACCGCCAACGAGGACCCCAGCCTCGAACAGGGTGCGATCAGCGCCCTGGAGCAGGTCACCGCCACCGTGGAACAGCGCGCCCAGGCCGCCGTGCCCGAGCAGCAGGCCAACTACCAGGCCGTGGTGAACGCCCTGCACGACTACCGCAAGGCGCTGGACCGCTACCGCAACGAAGTCAACGGCAGCCAGCAGGCGCGCAACCAGATGCGCGACAGCGGCCTGCTGATCGAGAAACTCAGCGTCGAGCTGAGCGACGACCAGACCGCCAAACGCGATGAGGACGCCAGCCACGCCAAGCAGTTACTGGCCCTGGCCTCGCTCATCGTCCTGGTGCTGGGCGTGCTGGCGGCCTGGCTGATCACCCGGCAGATCGTCCTGCCGCTGCGCCAGTCGCTGGCCGCTGCCGCGCGCATCGCCGACGGCGACCTCAGCCAGGAGCTGCGCGTCGAGCGCCGCGACGAGCTGGGCCAGCTGCAGGCCAGCATGCAGCGCATGAGCCAGTCGCTGCGCGAGCTGATCGGCCGCATCCACGACGGCGTCACCCAGATCGCCAGCGCCGCCGAACAGCTCTCGGCGGTCACCGAGCAGACCAGCGCCGGGGTGAACAACCAGAAGAGCGAGACCGACCAGGTGGCCACGGCGATGACCGAGATGGCCACCACCGTGCTGGAAGTGGCGCGCAATGCCGAGGAAGCCTCGGAGGCCGCCAGCGCCGCGGACCGCGAGGCCGGCGCCGGCGCCCAGGCGGTCAGCGAGGCGGTCGGGCAGATGGACCGCCTGGCCGGCGAGGTCGGCCGTTCCAACGAGGCGGTGCAGCAGCTCAAGCGCGAGAGCGAGAAGATCGGCAGCGTGCTCGACGTGATCAAGGCGGTGGCCGAGCAGACCAACCTGCTGGCGCTCAACGCCGCCATCGAGGCGGCCCGCGCCGGCGACGCCGGGCGCGGCTTCGCCGTGGTGGCCGACGAGGTGCGCGCCCTGGCCCGGCGCACCCAGCAGTCCACCGAGGAGATCGAGGAACTGATCGCCGGCCTGCACAGCGGCACCCAGCAGGCCGTGCAGCGCATGGAAAGCAGCCGCGCGCTCACCGACAACACCCTGGACCTGGCGCGCCGCGCCGGCGAGCGGCTGGAGGCGATCACCCGCACCGTCTCCGGCATCCAGTCGATGAACCAGCAGATCGCCGCCGCCGCCGAGCAACAGAGCGCGGTGGCCGAGGAGATCAACCGCAGCGTGCTCAGCGTGCGCGACATCTCCGAGCAGACCGCCGCCGCCAGCGAGGAGACCGCCGCCTCCAGCGTCGAGCTGGCGCGCCTGGGCAACGAGCTGCAGGGCCTGGTCGGCCGCTTCCGTCTCTGAGCCCTCCCCCTCCGGCCCGCCGTCCTGGCGGGCCCTTGCCCGCGTACGAAAAATTACACATCAGGCACTGAAGTTTCAGGCAACGTCGCCGATAAGCTGTGACGCACACAGATGCGTCCCGAAAAAGTCCCTCGCCTGCACGACAAGAAGAACGGCAAAACAGCCTGCATTTCCGGCTTCGGGCCCGTCCCGCGGCCTCGTCTGCCTGGAGTATTCGACATGTACGATTGGCTGGTCCTTCAGCTCGGCCGCATGAACGTCAGCCTCAAGCTCACCGTGGGCTTCGGCATCTGCCTGCTGCTGACCCTGCTGGTGCTGCTCGGTGGCATCGAGGGCCTGAACGAACAGGGCGCCCACAGCGAACGCCTGACCCACATCGGCCAGCTCGACGGCGGCGCCCGCCAGGCGGAACTGGCGCGCCTGCGCTACCAACTGGACGGCAGCGCGGAACAGGCCCAGCGCCTGCGCACGGTACTGGGCGAGCTGCAGGCCGGCAGCGAGCGCCTGGCCCGCGACGGCTTCGCCGGGCCCCGCCTCGACGACCTGCGCCAGGCCCTCGCCGCCTATGCCCAGGCCGCCGACGACCTGCTGCGCGCCGAGCCGCAGCAGCGCGGGCAGGCCAACTCCGCCCTCGACAGCCGTGCCGAAGCCCTGTTCCGCGCCAGCGGCGCCCTGTTCGACGAGGGCCTGCGCCAACGCGACGCCGCGGCCGGACAGGCGCAATGGCGCCAGGCGCTGACCGCCCTGTTCGCGCTGTTCTTCGGCGCCCTCTCGGTGTGGGCGATCAACCGCCAGATCGTCCGCCCGCTGCACGAATCCCTCGAACTGGCCGAGCACATCGCCCAGGGCGACCTGTCCCGCGACCTGGTCGGCGACCTGCACCTGCAGCGCCGCGACGAGCTGGGCCAGCTGCAGCGCACCATGCTGCGCATGCGCGACAGCCTGGGCGAGCTGATCGGCCATATCGGCGGCAGCGTCGGCCAACTGGCCAGCGCCGCCGACCAGCTGTCGGCAGTCACCGAACAGACCCGCGCCGGCGTCGACAGCCAGCGCCTGGAAACCGAGCAGGTGGCCAGCGCCATCGAGGAAATGGCCGCCACCGTGCAGGAGGTCGCGCGCAACGCCGAGCAGGCCTCCGGCGCCGCCCGCCAGGCCGATGCCCAGGCCCGCGACGGCGAGCAGGTGGTCGGCCAGGCCATCGCCCGCATCGACCAGCTGGCCGCCGAGGTGGAGCGCTCCACCCAGGCCATGGCGCGCCTGCGCGGCGACAGCGGGAAGATCGGCAGCGTGCTCGACGTGATCAAGTCGGTGGCCGAGCAGACCAACCTGCTGGCCCTCAACGCCGCCATCGAGGCGGCCCGCGCCGGCGAGGCCGGGCGTGGCTTCGCCGTGGTCGCCGACGAGGTGCGCGCCCTGGCCCAGCGCACCCAGCAGTCCACCGCCGAGATCGAGGCGCTGATCGCCGCCCTGCAGCGCGGCGCCGAGGACGCCGCGCAGTGCATGGACGACAGCCGCCAGCTCACCGGCGACTCCGTCGAGCTGACGCGCCGCGCCGGCGACGCGCTGTCGGCCATCGCCCGCAGCGTGGCGCAGATCCAGGACATGAACCTGCAGATCGCCTCCGCCGCCGAACAGCAGAGCAGCGTCGCCGCCGAGATCAGCCGCAGCGTCGGCCAGGTCCGCGACATCGCCGAGCAGTCGGCCGCCGCCAGCCAGCAGACCGCCACCTCCAGCAACGAGCTGGCGCGCCTGGGCGGCGACCTGCAGGGCCAGGTCGGGCGCTTCCGCCTGTAACAGGATTGCAGCGGACAAGCAGGCGGCGCATGGGATAGGCTGGGGGCTCTCGCCCAACCGGAGAGCGACCATGCGCCCGCTGACCATCGACCTCGACGAACTCGCCGTCGCCCTCGACACCAGCGACATCGAGCACTACCTGGACCTGGGCAGCGGCCAGGTGGTGCCGCTGCTGACCGACGCTCCCGACCCGGACCTGCTGCTCCTGCTGGAGCAGGACCCGGAGCGCCTGCTGCCGATCGAGCCGCTGAGCAGCCGCGAATCCCTGGAACTGATGCGCGACTTCCTCCGCGAGGTCGGCGAACCCCACGCCTACGCCGCCATGGCCTCGGCCCTGGAAGGGCGCAAGCCGTTCAAGGCCTTCCGCCACGTGCTCATGGGCTACCCGGACCTGCTCCAGGCCTGGTACGACTACCAGGCCGAGCGCCTGCGCGAATGCGCCCTGGACTGGCTCGCCGACCACGACATCCGCCCGGCGGGCCAAGGCGCAACGCTGTAGGGCGCATAACGCCTACGGCGTTATCCGCCGTTTGGCCGTGATCCCCGGCGGCTCCGGGGTTGACCTTGGCATTGGCTGTGGCGCCGGTGTATCGGCGGATAACCGCGAACGGTTATTCGCCCTACGTTGCGGATGGGTCCGGCGTAGGGCGCATAACGCCTACGGCGTTATCCGCCGCTTGGCCGTGATCCCCGGCGGCTCCGGGGTTGACCTTGGCATTGGCTGTGGCGCCGGTGTATCGGCGGATAACCGCGAACGGTTATTCGCCCTACGTTGCGGATGGGTCCGGCGTAGGGCGCATAACGCCTACGGCGTTATCCGCCGCTTGGCCGTGATCCCCGGCGGCTCCGGGGTTGACCTTGGCATTGGCTGTGGCGCCGGTGTATCGGCGGATAACCGCGAACGGTTATTCGCCCTACGCCATTCCCCTGCCCGCGCCTACAAAAACGAAAACGCCGCCCCGAGGGGCGGCGTTTTCGTTTGGCCGTGGCCTCAGCCCTTGGGCTGCGGCTTCGACTGTTGCTGCGCGGTGCTTTCCTGCCAGCCGCCGCCGAGCGCCTTGTACAGGTTCACCTCGCTGGTGAGCTGGTTCAGGCGGTCGGTGATCAGCTGCTGCTGGGCGCTGAACAGTGAACGCTGGGCGTCGAGCAGGGTCAGGTAGTTGTCCACGCCGGTGCGGTAGCGCTTCTCGGCCAGGCTGTAGTAATCCTCGCTGGCCTTGACCAAGGCGCGCTGGGCCGTCAGCTGGTCACCGTAGGTACCCCGTGCGGCCAGGCCGTCGGCGACTTCCGAGAAGGCGGTCTGGATGGCCTTCTCGTACTGCGCGACGTAGATGTTCTTCTGCACCTTGGCCAGGTCCAGGCTGGCCTTCAGGCTGCCGGCGTTGAAGATCGGCAGGCTGATGGACGGCTTGAACAGCCAGGTGCCGGAACCCGCGTCGAACAGGCCGGACAGGTCCGGGCTCAGGCTGCCGGCGTTGGCGGTCAGGCTGATGCTCGGGAAGAACGCGGCGCGCGCCGCGCCTATGTTGGCGTTGGCCGCCTTGAGCTGGTGCTCGGCCTCGAGCACGTCCGGGCGCCGCTGCAGCAGGTCCGAGGGCAGCCCGGCCGGCACCTGGGCCAGCACCTGCTGCTCCAGGTCCATGCCCTGCGGCAGGTCGGCCGGCACGCCGCTGCCCAGCAGCAGGGTCAGGGCGTTCTGGTCCTGGGCCACCAGGCGGGTGTACTGCGCCAGGGTCGCCCGCGCGCTTTCCACCGAGGTCTGCGCCTGGCGCAGGTCCAGGGCCGAGGCCACGCCGACCTCGTTGCTGCGCTTGGTCAGGTCGTAGGTCTTCTGGTAGGTGGCCAGGGTGTCGCGGGTCAGCTGCAGCTGGGCCTGGTCGGCGCGCAGCGTCAGGTAGGCGTTGGCGACGTTGGCCACCAGCGCGGTCTGGGTGCTGCGGCGCGCTTCCTCGGTGGCCAGGTACTGCTCCAGGGCCTGGTCGCGCAGGCTGCGCAGGCGGCCGAAGAGGTCGACTTCCCAGGCGGTGACGCCCAGGGTGGCACCGTACTGGCTGCTGATCATGTCGTTGCCGGTGGTCGACACCCGCTCCGGCAGGCGCTGGCGCGAGCCGCTCACGTCAGCGCTCACCGCCGGGAACAGCTCGGCGCGCTGGATGCGGTACTGCGCCTGGTAGGCCTCGACGTTCAGCGCGGCGACGCGCAGGTCGCGGTTGTTGTCCAGGGCCACTTCGACCAGGCGACGCAGCTGCGGGTCGCTGAAGAAGCTCTGCCAGTCGAGGTCGGCGGCAACGCTCGCGCCGCCGCCCTGGGCGCCGGCATAGGCCGGGCCCTGGGGGTAGGCCTGGGCTACCGGTGCCTCGGGGCGCTGGTAGTCCGGGATCAGCGAGCAGCCGGACAGCGCGGCTGCCGCCAGGGCCAGGGTGAGTAAGGACTTTCTCATATCAATGCCCCTTCTCGGTGGTCGCCTGTTGCTTGGACGCCTTGTCCTTGAACAGGGTACTGACCACCACGTAGAACAACGGCACCCAGAAGATCGCCAGCACGGTCGCGGTGACCATGCCGCCGATCACCCCGGTACCGATGGCGTGCTGGCTGCCGGAGCCGGCGCCGCTGGAGATCGCCAGCGGCACCACGCCGAGGATGAACGCCAGCGAGGTCATGACGATCGGGCGCAGACGCATGCGGCAGGCCTCGATGGCCGCGTCGACGATGTGCTTGCCCTCGCGCTCGTGCAGTTCCTTGGCGAACTCCACGATGAGGATGGCGTTCTTCGCCGACAGGCCGATGGTGGTGAGCAGGCCGACCTTGAAGAACACGTCGTTGGACAGCCCGCGCATCGAGGTGGCCAGCAGCGCGCCGATGATCCCCAGGGGCACCACCAGCATCACCGAGAACGGGATCGACCAGCTCTCGTACAGCGCCGCCAGGCAGAGGAACACCACGATGGCCGAGAGCACGAACAGCGAGGTGGTCTGCGAGCCGGCCAGGCGTTCCTCGTAGGACAGGCCGGTCCAGGAGTAGCCGATGCCCTTGGGCAGTTGCTGGACGATCTCTTCCACCGCCGCCATGGCCTCGCCGGTACTGCGGCCGGGGGCCGGCTCACCGAGGATTTCCATGGCCGGCACGCCGTTGTAGCGCGCCAGCTTCGGCGAGCCGTAGGTCCACTTGCCGGTGGCGAAGGCGGTGAAGGGCACCATCTCGCCACTGGCGTTGCGTACGTACCACTTGGCCAGGTCTTCCGGGCTCATGCGCGCACCGGGCTCACCCTGGGCATACACCTTCTTCACCCGGCCACGGTCGATGAAGTCGTTGATGTACTTCGAACCCCAGGCGATGGAAATGGTGCTGTTGATGTCCGCCAGCGAAACGCCCAGCGCGCTGGCCTTCTCGTCGTCGATCAGCAGCTGGTACTGCGGCTCGTCGTTCAGGCCGTTGGGGCGCACGCGCTGCAGCACGGGGTTCTGCGAGGCGAGCTGGAGGAACTTGTTGCGCGCCTGCATCAGCGCCTCGTGGCCGACGCCGGCCTGGTCCTGCAGGTAGATGTCGAAGCCCACGGCGTTGCCCAGCTCCAGCACCGCCGGCGGGGCGAAGGCGAAGACCATCGCGTCCTTGATGCTGAAGAAGTAGTGCTGGGCGCGATCGGCCACGGCGAACACGCTGTTCTCCGAGCCCGGGCGCTCTTCCCAGGGCTTCATCATGATGAAGGCCATGCCCGAGCTCTGGCCGCGGCCGGCGAAGTTGAAGCCGGTGACGGTGAACACCGAGTTGACCGCCTGGCCTTCCTTGTCCAGCAGGTACTCGCGCATGTGGTCGACCACCTTCTGCGTACGCTCGGCGGAGGAGCCCGGCGGCGTCTGCACCTGGGCGAAGAGCACGCCCTGGTCCTCGTCGGGGAGGAAGGCGGTGGGGATGCGGGTGAACAGCCAGGCCATGCCGATGACGATCACCACGTACAGCAGCAGGTACGGCGAGCGGTGCTTGAGGATCGAGGTGACGCCGCGCTCGTAGCCGTGGGTGGTGTCGATGAACTTGCGGTTGAACCAGCCGAAGAAGCCGCGCTTGTGCTCGCCATGGTCGCCCTTCTGGATGGGCTTGAGCATGGTGGCGCACAGCGCCGGGGTGAGGATCAGCGCCACCAGCACCGACAGGGCCATGGCCGAGACGATGGTGATGGAGAACTGCCGGTAGATCACCCCGGTGGAGCCGCCGAAGAAGGCCATCGGCAGGAACACCGCGGAGAGCACCATGGCGATGCCCACCAGCGCGCCCTGGATCTGCCCCATGGACTTGCGCGCCGCCTCCTTGGGCGGCAGGCCTTCCTCGGCCATCACCCGTTCGACGTTCTCCACCACCACGATGGCGTCGTCCACCAGCAGGCCGATGGCCAATACCATGCCGAACATGGTCAGGGTGTTGATCGAGAAGCCGAACGCCGCCAGCACGCCGAAGGTACCCAGCAGCACCACCGGCACGGCGATGGTCGGGATCAGGGTGGCGCGGAAGTTCTGCAGGAACAGGTACATCACCAGGAACACGAGGAGGATCGCCTCGCCCAGGGTCTTGACCACTTCATGGATGGAAGCGGAGACCACCGGGGTGGTGTCGTACGGGTAGACCACCTTCATGCCCTCGGGCATGAAGTCCTGCAAACGGCCGATGGTGGCGCGGATCGCCTTGGCGGTGTCCAGCGCGTTGGCGCCGGTGGCCAGCTTGATGGCGATGCCCGAGGCCGGCTTGCCGTTGAACTGCGCGTTGATGCTGTAGTCCTGGCCGCCGAGAGCCACCCGGGCGACGTCCTTCAGGCGCACCTGGGAGCCGTCGGTGTTGACCTTGAGCAGGATGTCGCCGAACTGCTCGGCGGTCTGCAGGCGGGTCTTGCCGATGATGGTCGCGTTGAGCTGCTGTCCCGGCAAGGCGGGCAGGCCGCCCAGCTGGCCGGAGGAGATCTGCACGTTCTGCGCCTGCACCGCGGTGACGATGTCGTTGGGCGTCAGCTGGTAGCTGTTGAGCTTGGCCGGGTCCAGCCAGATGCGCATGGCGTACTGCGAACCGAACACCTGGAAGTCGCCCACGCCCGCGGTCCGCGACAGCGGGTCCTGGATGTTGGAGACGATGTAGTTCGACAGGTCTTCCTTGGTCATGCTGCCGTCTTCGGAGACGATGCCGACGACCATCAGGAAGTTCTTCACCGCCTTGGTCACGCGGATGCCCTGCTGCTGCACTTCCTGCGGCAGCAGCGGCGTGGCCAGCTGCAGCTTGTTCTGCACCTGGACCTGGGCGATGTCCGGGCTGGTGCCCTGATCGAAGGTCACGGTGATGGTCATGCTGCCGTCGGAGTTGCTCTCCGAGGAGATGTAGCGCAGATGGTCGAGACCGTTCATCTGCTGCTCGATCACCTGGACCACCGTGTCCTGCACGGTTTCCGCGGAGGCACCCGGGTAGCTCACCTGGATGGCGATCGCCGGCGGGGCGATGGCCGGGTACTGGTTCACCGGCAGCGAGAGGATCGACAACCCGCCCGCCAGCATGATCACCAGGGCTATAACCCAGGCGAAGATAGGCCGGTCAATGAAAAACTTCGACATTGCGAAACCCCTTGGTTAACCCTGGCTGTCCGAGGCGGCGGGCGTGCCGGCCTCAGGCGCGGGGGCGACGTTCTTCGCCGGCACGGCCTTGGCCTGGGCGCCGGGCTGGACGTACTGCAGGCCCTCGGTGATCAGGCGGTCGCCGGGCTTGAGGCCCTCGGTGACCAGCCAGTAGGCGCCCACGGTGCGGTCGGTCTTGATGTTGCGCAGCTCGACCTTGTCGTCGGCGCCCAGCACCAGGGCGGTGGGCTGGCCGCGCAGGTCGCGGGTGACGCCCTGCTGGGGCGCGAGGATGGCCTTGTCCTTCACCCCTTCCTGCAGCACGGCATGCACGAACATGCCCGGCAGCAGCTCATGCCCGGGGTTGGGGAACACGGCGCGGACGGTCACCGAACCGGTGCCCTGGTCCACCGAGACCTCGGAGAACTCCAGCTTGCCTTCCTGCGGGTAGGCCGAACCGTCCTCGAGGAACAGCTTGACCTTGGCGGCATTGTCGCCGGCCTTCTGCAGGTTGCCGGCGGCCAGCTCGCGGCGCAGGCGCAGCAGCGAGGTGGACGGCTGGGTGACGTCGACGTAGATGGGATCGAGCTGCTGCACGGTGGCCATGGCGGTGGCCTGGCCGTTGGTCACCAGCGCGCCCTCGGTCACCGCCGAGCGGCCGATGCGCCCGGAGATGGGCGACAGCACCTTGGTGTAGCGCAGGTTGATCTGCGCCTGGTCCACCGCGGCCTTGGCCTGCAGCGCGGCGGCCTGGGCATCGGCGTACTGCTGCTTGCTCACCGCCTCGTCGGCCACCAGCAGCTTGTAGCGCTCGGCCTGCTGCTGGGTGGACATCAGGTTGGCCTTGGCGCTCTGGTAGGTGGCTTCGTAGGTGGCCGGGTCGATCTGGTACAGCTGCTGGCCTTCCTTGACGTCGCTGCCTTCCTTGAAAAGGCGCTTGAGAATGATGCCGTTGACCTGCGGGCGTACCTCGGCCACGCGGAACGCCGTGGTGCGACCGGGCAGCTCGGTGCTCAGCGGCACCGTCTGGGCCTGCAGGGTCACCACCCCGACCTCCGGGATCTGCGCCTGCTGCGGGGCCTCGTTCTTGCCGCAGGCGGCAAGGGTCGCCATGGCGACGAGCAGGGCGCAGACCAGGGCGCGCTTGGCTGGCGTTCGTTGCATATCGTTGTCCTCGTAAGCGAAAGCATCCGGCACCACGGCAGGCAGCCGGGCCGGAAAGGCTGGCAAAATACTTACATTCAGGTTTGTTTGTAAACGTCCGAAAGCCCTGTCAGAAAAGCACTGAAACGTTTTAGCCGATGGCTGATAGTTTCCTGCTGTCTCCGGTCAGGCGTGAGCGGCTTGTTATAAAGTTGATAGCGTCAACTAAAATAAGGAAAATGAATCGGCCGATCAATCGGCTTTACATTCCGTTTACCCCGTCCAGGCCATGACCCGCCCCGTGAATCCCGACCTGCCACAGAACCTGATGGCGCTCTTCGAGCATCTGCGCACCCAGCTGCAGATGGGCCTGCACGCCCAGGGTATCGACCTGGCGCCGCCGGACATCCGCCTGCTGGAGCTGATCGGCGAGGCCGAGGGCCTCAACCTGCAGGACGTCGGCCGGCAGATGTGCCGCGACAAGGCGCTGATCACCCGCAAGGTCCGCGAGATGGAGAGCCGCGGCCTGGTGCGGCGCGAGCGCAACCCGGGGGACCAGCGCAGCTTCCAGCTGTTCCTCACCGAGGCCGGCAAGGTCGTTCACGCACAGGCCCAGGCCATTCTGGCACGCACCCATGACAGCCTCTTTGCACCACTGGACGCCGACGAGCAACGCTGCATGGCGCAGCTGCTGCAACGCTGCCTGGACGCCCAGCAGGAGCTGCCCCGCTAACGAAAACGCCGGCTTGCGCCGGCGTTTCGCTGCAACTGCGTCTTATTGACGCACACCCTCCACCGACAGCGTCAGCTCGACTTCCTGGGAAGCCGGGCCGAGGTCGCGCTGGATGTTGAAGTCCTTCAGCTTCAGGGTGGTGGTGCCGAGGAAGCCGGCGCGGTAGCCGCCCCACGGATCATCGCCCTGGCCGATCAGTTCGGCCTTGATGGTGACCGGCTTGGTCACGCCGTTGAGGGTCAGGTTGCCGCTGATCTCGGCGTTCTTGCCGTCGGCCTTCACACCGGTGGACTCGAAGGTCGCGGTGGGGTTCTTCGAGACGTTCAGGAAGTCGCCGCTGCGCAGGTGCTTGTCACGCTCGGCGTGGTTGGTGTTCACGCTGTTGGTGTTGATGGTCACCTTGACCTTGTCGGCGGCCGGGTTCTTCTCGTCGAAGGTGAAGGCGCCGTCGAAGTCGTCGAAGCGGCCGTACAGCCAGCTGTAGCCCAGGTGCTGGATGCGGAACTCGATGAAGGCGTGCTGGCCTTCCTTGTCGATCTTGTAGTCGGCGGCCATGGCCTGGCCGGCGCTGAACAGGGCGGTACCCAGGGCCAGGGCGGCGAAAGTCTTCTTCAGCATGGTGATCTCCGTATGGTGAGAGGTGGGGTCAATCCGTGGAACGACCGAGCATGCGGGTAAGGGTCGCATCGCGGTCGAGGAAATGGTGCTTGAGCGCCGCCAGGGCGTGCAGCACGGCGAGGACCACCAGGGCCCAGGCCAGGTACAGGTGGATGGCGCCGGCGGTGTCGGCCTGCTCGGGCAGCCCGCTGAGGGTCGCCGGCACGTCGAACCAGCCGAACACGCTGATGGGTTTGCCCTCGGCGGTGGAAATCAGGTAGCCGGCGACTATCACCGCGACCAGCAGCCCGTACAGGGCCAGGTGGCCGAGCTTGCTGGCCTTGCGCGTCAGCGCGCCATGGTTGGCCGGGGCCGGCGGCGGCGGGCTGAGGAAGCGCCAGGCGATGCGCACGATCAGGGCGATGGCCAGCAGGATGCCGATGCTCTTGTGGATTTCCGGGGCGCGGTGGTACCAGGTGTCGTAGTAGTCCAGTTCGCGCATCCACAGGCCCAGGCCGAACAGGCCGAAGACCACCAGGGCGCTGCCCCAGTGCAGGAAGAGACTGACCAGACCGTAACGGGAGGGCGAATTACGCCATTGCATCGAGAGGTTTCCTGATAAAGCCGGAGCGTCAAGACTAGCGGCAAAACGATCGGATAAAAGTGGAAATTACTGCTTTGAAACATCGATTCACAAGATAGATTCGCTGGCTAATGACCATTCCAGAGCCTCCAGGGGCGTTTTACGGGATAACACCCAGGGTACGGGAATTATTCGATGCAAAAGAAAAGGGGCGCCCGCGGGCGCCCCTTTCCACGGCCGGAGCCGCGGCTCAGAACATGTCGGTGAACCAGGAGAAGGCGCCCTTCTTCTTGCCCTCGCCCGCGGCCGGTGCCGCCGGCACTTCGCTGGCCTTGGCCGGCGCGGGGATGCTGATGGTCTTGCCGTCGGCCAGGTCGCGCAGCTGCGCGGCGGCGCGCTTGCCGCTGCGCAGGGCGCCCTCGATGGTGCCCGGGTAGAGCGCGTCGGTGTGCTCGCCGGCGAAGGCGACGCGCGGCAGCGGCTGCTCCCAGGCGCGCCAGAAGCGGCTGATCTGCCCCGGGCCGTAGGCCAGGTAGGAGCCGCCGGTGCTGACGTCGGTGCTGTAGCGGCGCATTTCATAGCCGGAATAGGCGCCGCGCATCTTCGGGTAGTACTTGTTCATGCGGATCAGCACCTGGTCGACCATCTGCCGGTCGCCGAAGGCCTGCAGCACGCGGGCATTGTCGCCGGAGAGGTTGATCAGCACGTTGGCGCCGCCCTTGAGCGCGGGCTCCACCCAGATCATGCCCAGGCCCTGGTCGCTGTAGATCTCGCCGGACAGGCGCGACTTGTCGTCCCACACCGGGCGCTTGAACTTCAGCAGGATCTGGTCGCGCCAGCCGTAGTTGGTGTTCTTCAGCGCCTCCTGCTGCTTGGCGCTCAGGCCCGGGGTCAGCTGGATCTGGCCGAGGGCGCGCAGCGGCACGGCGAGCACCGCGTAGTCGGCCTTGTAGCCGGTGGCGCCGGCCTTGACGGTGACGCCGTCCTTGTCCTGCACGATGGCGCTGACGCGGGCGTTGGTCTTGATGGTCTTCAACTGCTTGACGAAGGCCTCGGCCAGCACCTGGCTGCCGCCGGGCAGGCGCGCGGCGCGCAGGTCGCGGTCGTCGACGTTGCGGTACACCCGGCCCTGCTGGGCGAGGTACAGCAGCGACAGGCGCGAGGGCTCGTCATAGTGCGAGCGGATGCGCTGGTTGACCAGCAGGCGCGCGGTCGGCGACAGGTTCAGCTTGTCCAGCCAGCGGGCGACGTTGAGCTGGTCGAGGGCGAACAGAGTCTTGTTGGCCAGCGGGTCCAGCGGGTCGTCGATGGACGCCGCGAGGTCGTTCAGCGACTTCTCGAAGCGCTCGAGGTCAGCGGCCACGGCGGGCATCTTCTGCTTCAGGTCGGTGGAGCTATAGTAGACGCCGTCGATCAGGTAGCTGGGGGTGCGCACGAACTCCGGCGCCGGCACCGCCTTGAGCTTGAGGGTGTCCAGGTAGCCGTTGAGGGTCGGCTGGGCCTTGGCGTTGCCCAGCCATTCGCTGGTGGCCAGGCCCGAGCGCCCGCCAATCTGCGGCTTGGCCTCCAGCAGGGTGACCTGCCAGCCCGACTGCTGCAGTTCATAGGCGGTGCTGAGGCCCGCCAGCCCGCCGCCGACCACGATCGCGGTCGGTTGCCTGTCCTTGCCCAACGCGAACGCGCTGAACGCCGCCAGCGCCAGCAGCGAAGCCGCGCGCAGCCATCGAATCTTCATCGTGCATCCCCCAACATGGTGCGAAGGCGCGCAGCATACGCCAGCGCCCAGTGGCCGGCCAGATGCCATCCCCTGCCGTGTGTCGCGGCGCGCGCCTTGTCCGTCCATGTCCCATTGCATAGGCTTGCCCGACGACTTCAAGAGGAGACCTGCCATGGGCCTGAACGCCGAGTGGATGCAGCGCGACCTGGAGGTGCTCTGGCACCCCTGCACCCAGATGAAAGACCACGAGCGCCTGCCGGTCATCCCGATCCGCCGCGGCCAGGGCGTGTGGCTGGAAGACTTCGAGGGCAAGCGCTACCTGGATGCGGTCAGCTCCTGGTGGGTGAATGTCTTCGGCCACGCCAACCCACGCATCAACCAGCGCATCAAGGACCAGGTGGACCAGCTGGAGCACGTGATCCTCGCCGGCTTCACCCACCAACCGGTGGTCGAGCTGTCCGAGCGCCTGGTGCGCCTCACCCCCGAAGGCCTGTCGCGGGTGTTCTACGCCGACAACGGCTCCTCGGGCATAGAGGTGGCGCTGAAGATGAGCTACCACTACTGGCAGAACTGCGGCCAGCCGGCGAAGCAGCGCTTCGTCACCCTGACCAACAGCTACCACGGGGAAACCGTGGCGGCGATGTCGGTGGGCGACGTGGCGCTGTTCACCGAGACCTACAAGTCGCTGCTGCTGGACACCCTCAAGGTGCCCAGCCCGGACTGCTACCTGCGCGCCGAGGGCGAAAGCTGGGAGGCTCATTCGCGGGCCATGTTCGAACACATGGAACGCACCCTGGAACAGCACCATGCGGAAGTCGCCGCGGTCATCGTCGAGCCGCTGATCCAGGGCGCCGGCGGCATGCGCATGTACCACCCGGTGTACCTGAAGCTGCTGCGCGAGGCTTGCGACCGCTACGGCGTGCACCTGATCCACGACGAGATCGCCGTCGGCTTCGGCCGCACCGGCACGATGTTCGCCTGCGAGCAGGCCGGCATCGCCCCGGACTTCCTGGTGCTGTCCAAGGCCCTGACCGGCGGCTACCTGCCGATGGCCGCGGTGCTCACCACCGACAAGGTCTACCAGGCCTTCTACGACGACTACGCCACCCTGCGCGCCTTCCTCCACTCGCACACCTACACCGGCAACCCGCTGGCCTGCACCGCAGCCCTGGCGACCCTGGACATCTTCGAGCAGGACAACGTCATCGAGGCCAACAAGGCCCTGGCCGCGCGCATGGCCTCGGCCACCGCGCACCTGGCCGACCACCCCCACGTGGCCGAGGTCCGCCAGACCGGCATGGCCCTGGCCATCGAGATGGTCCAGGACAAGGCCAGCCGCGCGCCCTACCCCTGGCAGGAACGCCGCGGCCTGAAGGTCTACCAGCACGCCCTGGAGCGCGGCGCCATGCTGCGCCCGCTGGGCAACGTGGTGTACTTCCTGCCGCCCTACGTGATCACCCCGGAGGAAATCGACTTTCTCGCCGAAGTGGCCAGCGAAGGCATCGACATTGCCTGCAAGGGCTCGGTGAGCGTGGCGGTCAGCCAGCGTTTCCCGGACCATCGCGATCCGGGTTGAGGGCTGGTCGCCAGCCGCGAGCAGCAAGCCACAAGCTGCAAGCAAGGGCAAAAGCTTCGACCCCGCAGCGGGAAGCTTTATGCTTGCAGCTTTCCACTTGCCGCTTGCAGCTGCCCCTATGCGCCTTTCCCGCTTCTTCATCGACGCCCCCCTCTCCCTCGGCCAGCATGAGCTGCCCGAGACCCAGGCCCACTACATCGGCCGTGTACTGCGGCATGCCGCCGGCGACGCCGTGCAACTGTTCGATGGCTCCGGCCAGGAGTTCCTCGGCGAGCTGGTGGAGGTGGGCAAGAAGAACGTGCGCGTGGAGCTGCGCGAAAGCTTCGCCGGCCTGGCCGAGTCGCCGCTGCGGCTGCACCTGGGCCAGGGCCTGTCGCGCGGCGAGCGCATGGACTGGGCGATCCAGAAGGCCACCGAGCTGGGCGCCGCGCGCATCACCCCGATCGTCAGCGAACGCTGCGAGGTACGCCTGAAGGACGAGCGCGCCGACAAGCGCACCGCCCACTGGCGCCAGATCGCCATCAGCGCCTGCGAACAGTGCGGCCGCTCGGTGCTGCCGCAGATAGACACGCCCGTCGGCCTCGCCGAGTGGCTGCAAGCCGCCAAGGCCGACCTCAAGCTGGTGCTGCACCCGGTGGCCGAGCCCCTGGCCAGCCACGCCCGCCCGGGCAGCCTGGCCTTCCTCATCGGCCCGGAAGGCGGCCTCAGCGACGCCGAGGTGGAACAGGCCAAGACCGCCGGCTTCCACGCCGCGCGCCTGGGCCCACGGGTGCTGCGCACCGAGACCGCGCCGGTGGTGGCGCTGAGCGTGGCGCAGCAGCTGTGGGGCGATTTCTGAGGCCTCGCCGGGCAACCACCGGTACATTCCTGAAACCTTATCCGCCGTTGCGAACCGTGTAGGAGCGGGCCCTGCCCGCGATTCGCGCGCAGGGCGCGCTCCTACAGGGGAATGGCGCGGGTGGAGCGGCGGAGCGGATCTCATCCGCGAATCGCGCCGGAACGCCCGGCTATCGAGGAAACGGGGGAATGCCATGCCTCACGGCGACCTGTAGGAGCGGACTCCGTCCGCGATTCGCGCGCAGGGCGCGCGCCTGCACGCCTCAGAGCCCCCTCAGCGCCAGGCCGGCCAGGCCGAGCAGCAGCACGCCGCAGCCGGCGTAGCTGACGCGGTGCCAGAACAGCGAGGTGTTGCGCCGCAGCCAGTCCACCAGGCCGGCGCAGAGGAAGCACCAGATCAGCGACGAGAGCATGAAGCCGGCGAAGAACACCAGCGACTGCGACTGGCTCGGGGCGCCTTCGACGATGCCGGCCAGGGCGCTGCCCAGCGCGCCCCAGTAGACCACGTTCTTCGGGTTGGACAGCGAGATGGCCGCCCCGGAGGCGAAGGCGTTGCCGGCGCTGGTGGCCGCCTCCAGGTCATCCAGCGGCGGGCGCCAGGCGTCGCGCAGGCCCTGGATGCCGAGCCAGGCCAGGTAGGCCGAGCAGGCCAGCGTCAGGGGCACGCGCACCTGTTCGTGGGCCAGCAGCAGGGCCAGGCCGGTCAACCCCAGCAATGCCCAGACCGCGTCGCCGATCAGCGAACCGAGCTGTACCAGCAGCGCCGGGCGGAAGCCGCCGGTCAGGCCGCGGCGCAGGGTTTCGCTGAACACCGCCCCGGGCGAGACATTGAAGGCGAAGCCGAACAGCAGGGCGGCGAGAAAGATGGCGAGCATGGGGCGGTACTCCGGAAAGCGGGAATGCGCCCATTCTCCCCGGGCGATGGCGGAAAAACTTGAACCGGATTGCGCTGCTTCAGCCGCGCAGCGTGCGCTGGTAGCGGCCGGGGCTGACGCCGTAGGCGCTGCGGAAGTGGCGGGTCAGGTGGCTCTGGTCGGCGAAGCCCAGGGCATGGGCGGTATCGCCCACGGCGACGCCCGCCCGCAGCAGCGCCAGGGCGCGCCGGGTGCGCAGCTGCATGGCCCACTGCCGCGGGCTCATCCCGGTGTGCTGCTTGAAGGCCCGCAGCAGGTGGAACCTGGAGACCTGCACCTGCTCCGCCATGGCTTCCAGGCTCAAGGGTTCGGCGAGGTTGGCGGCGAGCAGTTCCTGCAGGCGCTCCACCGGGCGCCGGCCAAGGGCCGCCGTCTCCGGCGGCCGGGTCCCCGCGTGCCGCGCCAGCTCGGCCAGCACCAGGGTCAGGCACTCCTCGCCGCGCTCGCGCAGGAAGGCGTCGCCGGACAGGGCCAGCTCCACCGCACGGGCCAGCTCCACCGCCAGCTGCGGGTGCGCCAGCAGCGGCCGCTCGAAGGCCAGGCGTTGCAGGCCGAGGCTCGCGGCCAGCACGGCTTCCGGCAGGTAGAGGCTGACGAAGCGCCAGGGCTGGCCGTCGGCGCCGCCGCCGCCCTGGATCTGCCCCGGGTTGTAGAGGGTGATGTCGCCGGCACTGGCCTGGAGGCTGCGGCCGTCCAGCCAGATGTCCTCGCTGCCGCAGAGGTTGGCGCTGATGACGAATTCGTCGTGGCTGTGCTTGTCGAAGCGGTGCCCGCTCAGGGCCGCGCTGGCCACTTCGAAGCCGTCGCCCAGCCAGGCGTGACGCAGCGGCATGGCCGGGCCTCAGATCAGCCCGGCATCGGCGAGCTTCTGCTCCAGCGCCACCAGGTCGGGGATGCGCACCAGCTCGTCGCCGACGCTCACCGCCGCCAGCTCCAGCGGTGCCAGTTCGGCTTCTGCGCGAGGCAGCTCGGGGCCGACCTTGAGCGAACGCGGGATGCCCTGGGCCAGCAGCGCCAGGAACTTCACGTGGGGGCGGCCGCCCAGGGCGTTGAGGACGATGACCCGCGCCCCCGGGCCGGCCTGGGCCGAGCCGCCGGACGCCGCCTCGAAGGACAGCAGCGGCAGGCGCAGGTCGCGCCAGGCCACCTGGCCCAGGTACCAGGCCGGCAGGCCCGGCTGCGCCTGGGGCGCGCGGTAGGCGATCAGTTCGGCCACGGCCACGTTGGGCAGCAGCAGGGTGCGGTCGGCCAGGGGCACCAGCAGCCCGGTCAGGCTGGCGGGTGCCTCGTCGTCGCCGAGGTTGGCCGGGGTGCCGTTCACAGGGGCTTCCTGCGGCAGGGAAAGATCACTCATGACTCCACTCCAGTGGCCGCACACTGCGCGGCCAGGTGTTCGACCAGCGCCGCGGCGAGCTCGCGCGGGTCGGCCGAGAAGGTACTGTAGCCGCCCTCGCGCAGGCTGTCGGGCATGCTCGAGCAGGCGCAGCCGTCCGCGCGCTGCGTCCAGATCTCGGCGCCCTGGCGGCGCACGTAGGCCGCCGCGGCGCTGCCGTCGCTGCACATGCCGCTGAAGACTATCACCCCGCAGCGGCTGCCGAACTGCTGGGCGAGGTTGAGCATCATCTGGTCGATGGACGGGCTGTAGGGCTCCGGCCAGGCCCGCTGGCCCAGGCGCATCCGGCCGTCGTCGGCGAAACCCAGCTCGTGCTGCACCGGCACCACGACCACTTCGCCGCAGCGCAGCCAGTCGGCGTCGCGGGCGAGGTTGACGCGCCACTGGCTATGCCGCCCCACCGCCTGCGGCAGGCTCTGCTCGAACGAGGGGGCGATGTGCTGGGCATAGAGGAAGGCCAGCGGCAGGCCGCCCGGCAGCGCATCGAGGAACGCCTTGACCGCCGCCGGGCCGCCCAGGGACGCGGCCAGCAGCCAGACCTGGCGCGCCGGCTCGCCCACCTGCAGCGGCGAAGCCGCCAGCCCGTCGGGCAGGGCGATGCGGCTGGGCCGCTGGGCCTCGCTCAGCAGCGCCTCCAGGCTCTGGCCGACGTTGGCGCTGGGGTCGCCCACCAGGCGCCGCAGCTTGCCCACCAGGCGCCGTTCCCAGCGCGGGTAGTGCTCGGAAAGCCGCTCGGGGGCATGGCCCTCGCCGAACAGCACCGGCACCTGCGCCTGTTCCAGCAGGTTGTCCAGCAGCGGCGTGTCTTCCTGCTGGGCCAGGTCGACCAGCCACAGGTCGGTCTCGCAGGCGGCCAGCTGGGCCTCGTCCAGGCGCCCCGGGTCGGCGTTGAGCACCACCTGGTAGCCATGCCCGGCCAGGGCCTGCTGCAGCACGTGGCGCTGCAGCGAGGTGTCGGCGATGATCGCGATCCTTGCGCCACTCTGCTCAGGCATGGGCATTCACCAGTGCCTGGATGCTGTCGAGCAGCTCGGATTCCTGGTAGGGCTTG
Organism: Pseudomonas sp. JH-2; assembly: GCF_036231725.1. NCBI lineage: Bacteria > Pseudomonadati > Pseudomonadota > Gammaproteobacteria > Pseudomonadales > Pseudomonadaceae > Pseudomonas > Pseudomonas sp. JH-2. The sequence goes on from NZ_JAZAQP010000039.1 coordinate 28,976, forward strand.
CCCAGGTAGCGGTTGACGCCGATGGCCAGGGCCCGCTCGCGGTGCTTCTCGCCGGTACGCGAGGTGATCATGATGATCGGCAGGTCCTTCAGGCGTTCGTCGTGACGCACCAGGGTGGCCACCTCGAAGCCGTCCATGCGCGGCATCTCGATGTCCAGCAGCATGATGTCGGGCTTGTGTTCCTGCAGCTGGGCGATGGCGTCGACACCGTCCTTGGCGGTCAGCACGTTCATGCCGTTGCGCTCCAGCAGGCGGCTGGTGACCTTGCGCACGGTGACCGAGTCGTCCACCACCATGACCAGGGTCGGGCGCTGCTGCTCGCTGTCCGCCTGCGGCGCGCTGGGCAGCGCGCGGCGCGGCTGGGCATGCAGGGCGAGGCTGGCCAGGCGGGCGCGGATGGTCGCCAGCAGGTCGAGGATCACCACCACGCGGCCGTCGCCGAGGATGGTCGCGCCGGAAATGCCGCTGACCCCGGCGAACTGCGCGCCCAGGCTCTTCACCACGATCTCGCGGGAGCCGGCCAGGGCATCCACCTGCACCGCCACGGCATGTTCCGCGGAGCGCACCAGGATCACCGGCAGCGGCAGCGACTGGCCCACCAGCTTGGGCTGCTGGCCGTTGTTCAGCAGGTCGCCCAGGTACTTCAGCTCGTAGTCCTGGCCGGCATATTCGAAGTGCGGCGCATGGCCCTGCCTGCCGCCTTCCTCGTAGAGGGCCTCCAGCTCGTAGGGCGAGACGCGGACGATGCCCTCGATGGTGTTCAGCGGCACGGCGTACAGGTCCTCGCCGGAAAGCACCATGAGCGCGCGGTTCACCGACACGGTGAAGGGCAGGCGGATGGCGAAGCGGGTGCCCCTGCCCGGCTCCGACTGGATGCTCATGGAGCCGCCGAGCTGCTTGACCTCGGCGTTGACCACGTCCAGGCCGACGCCGCGCCCGGAAATCTGCGTGAGCTTCTCGGCGGTGCTGAAACCGGCCTCGAGGATGAACTGCAGCACCTCATGGTCGGAAAGCTCGGCATCGGCCGCCATCAGCCCGCGCTCGACGGCCTTGCGGCGCACCGCGTCGAGGCGGATGCCGCCACCGTCGTCGGCCAGGCTGAGGAGGATGTCGCCACCCTCGCGGCCCAGCTCCAGGCGGATGCTGCCGGCCTCCGGCTTGCCGGCGGCGCGGCGCGCGTCGGCGGATTCGATGCCGTGGTCGACGGCGTTGCGCAGCATGTGCTCCAGGGGCGCGACTATGCGCTCCAGCACGGTGCGGTCCATTTCCCCTTCGGCGTTGCCGACGATGAACTCCACCTGCTTGCCCAGTTCGCCGGCGACCTGCCGGACGATCCGCCGCAGGCGCGGCACCAGGCGGTCGAAGGGCACCATGCGGGTGCGCATCAGGCCTTCCTGCAGCTCGGTGTTCACCCGCGCCTGCTGCAGCAGCAGGGTCTCGGCGTCGCGGTTCTTCGCGGCCAGGGTTTCCTTGAGGTCGAACAGGTCGGACGCGGACTCGAACAGCGCGCGGGACAGCTGCTGCAGTTGCGAGTAGCGGTCCATTTCCAGCGGGTCGAAGTCCTCGTAGCCGGCACGCTCGGCGTCGGCCTGGTGGCGCGAGAGAATCTGCGCCTGGGTCTCGGTGTCGAGGCGGCGCAGCTGGTCGCGCACCCGCTCGATGGTGGCGTCCATCTCCGTGAGGGTGGAGCCGACGTCGCTCACCTGTTGCTCGACGCGGCCACGGAAGATGGAGGTTTCGCCGGCCAGGTTGACCAGGTTCTCCAGCAGCGGCGCCGGGACCTTCACCAGCTCCTGCGGGGCGCGCCGCGCGGCGGCCTGCTGCGCGGCTTCCTGGGCGCGCTGGACGAAGGGCAGCACCTTGGGCGCCTCGCTGCGCGGCGGCTCGGCGACGGCCATGATGGCGCCGGCGGCCAGGACCGGCAGCGGCGGCTCGGCCGGCTCCGGCTCGCTGGCGGGCGGCGGCGTGACGGCTGCGGCGCTTTCCGCGGCGGCATCGGCCTCGCCGACCTGCTGGCGCAGGTGGTCCACTTCGTTCTGCAGGCCGTCGAAGCCCGACTGCACGTCGAGCAGCAGGCTGTCCGGCCAGGGCGCGCCCTGACGCTGGGCTTCGGTGAGGTGCTCCTCGAGGTCGTGGGCGAGGTCGCCGAGGGCGTTCTGCCCGGCCAGCCTAGCGCCGCCCTTGAGGGTGTGGAGGATGCGCAGCAGCTCGTCGAGGGCGCCGTGGTCGCCATCGGCGTCCCAGCGGCCCAGGGCGTGCTCCATGCCTTCGAGCAGGTCGTCGGCTTCTTCCAGGAAGATGTCGATGATGTCCGCCGCCGGCTCGTCGCCGCCCAGCAGGGTCGAGGCCAGCGGCTGCAGGCTGACGCTGCTGGGCATGCTCAGCTGTTCGTCGGGGTTGGCGCGGAAATCGCGGATCGCCGCGATCAGCGACTCGCCCTCGGGCACCGGCCGCCGGCCCTGCACCGCCTCGAGCATTTCCGCCAGGCGGTCGTGGCAGCGCTGGAGCAGCGCGAAGAGTCCGTCGCTGGCGCGCAGGCGCCCGCCGCAGAGGCCTTCGTAGAGGTATTCCAGTTCGTGGGCGAGGTCGCCGACGGGGCGGATCTCGGCCATGCGCGCGCCGCCCTTGAGGGTATGCAGGTCACGCTGCAGGGCCTCGAGCTCGACGCCGTTGTCGACGTTGCCCATCCAGCGCTGCAGCGCGCCGGCCGCGCTTTCCAGGATGTCGAAGCCTTCCTCGAGGAAGATGTCCACCAGTTCCTGGTCGTGCACTTCCAGCGGCTCGAACGCCGGCTCAGCCACGGGTTCGGTGTCGTCGGCCTGTTCCAGGGCCTGGGCGCTCGGGTCGCTTTCCGCCTCGTGGAGGAAGGTGGCGAGGTCGATCTCCTCCAGCACCGGATCGGCCGCCCCGGGCGCCGCGCTTTCGCTTTCCGGCTCGGGTTTGGGCTCCGACTCGGCTGCGATCCCGTCCACGACCGGCAGCGGCGGCTCGTCCAGCAGCGGTTCGGCTTCGGCTTCGGCTTCGGCTTCGGCTTCGGCTTCGGCTTCGGCTTCGGCTTCGGCTTCGGCTTCGGCTTCGGCTTCGGCTTCGGCTTCGGCTTCGGCGTCAGGCTGCTGCTCGGCCGGCGTGGCGGTCAAAGCCGTTTCGGGGTTCTGGCGGAAGGCGCGGATGCGCTGGATCAGGTCGTCGGGGTCGGTCAGCGGCTGCCCGGCCTGCAACTGGTCGAGCTGCTGCGCCAGGCAGTCGTGGCAGGCCTGGAGCAGCCCGGCAAGACCGGGGTTGGCCTGGAAGCGGCCATCGAGCAGGCCTTCGTAGAGCGACTCCAGTTCATGGGAAAGATCGCCGATCTCGCGGATCTCGGCCATGCGCGCGCCACCCTTGAGGGTGTGCAGGTCGCGCTGCAGGGTGGACAGCGGGGCCGGAACGTCCGGGGCCTGGGCCCACTGGGCCAGGGCCTGGCCGGCGCTGTCGAGGATGTCCACGGCCTCTTCGAGGAAGATCGCCACCATTTCCTCGTCCAGCGTCGGCGCTATGCCGGACGTGCGCACGGCCTCCGGCTCGGCGGGCGCGGGCTCCGGCGCCCCGGCGAGCGGCGCCGCCGGCCATTGCAGGCCTTCGGGCAGGTCTTCCGGGGCGGTGGGACGGTCGAGCAGCAGTTCCTCGTCTTCCAGCGGGAAGTCGTCGGCGGTGAGCTGGTCGAGGTCGATGAAATCGCTCTCACCGTCGGCCTCCGGCTGCGCCGGCGCAGGATCCTCGTCGGCCTGGGCCGGCGCTTCGAGCAGGCGGTGCAGGGCCTCGACCTGCTGCGGGCAGGCGCTGACCTGCAACGCGGCGGCCACCTGGTCCATCATGCCGATCAGTGCCTCGTGGGCGTCCTCGGCGGCACCGAAGAAGTCGTCGTCCACCGCCAGCCGGCCCTGCTGCACCGCGCCGTAGACGGTCAACAGCGCGTCGCACAGCTCGGCCATCTGCGGCAGCTCGGCCTGCTGCGCGCCGTTGGCCAGAGTCGCCAGCTCGTCGTGCAGGGCGCCCAGTTCCTGGCCTTCGTGGGGGTGTTCGCGCCAGCGGCCGAGCAGGTCCTCGGCGTCCAGCAGGATGTTCATGCCCTCGGCGAGGAACAGGCCGAGCATCTGCGGATCGCCAGCGCTCTCGCCGCTTTCGCCGCGGCGCTTGGCCTCCGCGGCCTCCAGGCGCTCCTGCTGGACCTGGGCGATGCGCCGCAGCAGCTCGTCGCCGCCGTCGATGCGCGCCAGCGGGCGGCCGGCGTCCAGTTGTTGCAGGCCGACCCTGAGCAGGCGCCCGGCCTCGCGCAGCAGCTCGGCCTCGCGCAGGTCGACCTGCAGCAGGTTGGTCTTGAACTCCTTCACCAGCCGCTCCAGCGGCGTGGCGATTTCCGCGATCGGCAGGATGCCGGCCATGTGCGCGCTGCCCTTGAGGGTGTGCAGGGCACGCTGCAGGTCGTCGGTGACTGGCTGGGGCAACTCGCGGTCGCAGTCGGCGAGGAAGCCGCCGAGGGTTTCCAGGTGGGTCTCGGCCTCGTTGCGGAAGATTTCCAGCAGTTGCGGGTCGAGCCCTTCGTCCAGGGCCGCGGCTTCGAGCGCGGGCTCCAGCGCCGCCTCGGCCGCCGGGGTTTCCCCGCCTTCCGGCGGCGGCACCGGCTCGCCCTTGGCCAGGGCGTGGGCGGTGGCGGCGAGCTGGTCGACGTCATCGCGCTGGCGCTGCACGCTGGCGGCGAACTCGTCCACCAGCGCCGGCATCAGGGCCACCACGTCGCCCACCACCTGCAGCACCGGCGCGCTGGCCGCGATGCTGCGGTCGAGCACGCGGTTGAGCAGGTTCTCGATGGACCAGGCCAGTTCGCCGACCACCAGCGCCCGGACCATGCGCCCGCTGCCCTTGAGGGTATGGAAGGCGCGGCGGATCTCGGTCAGCGCCTCGCGGTCGTCGGTGTCGGCCTGCCAGCGCGGCAGGTATTCGTTGATGGTCTCCAGGACCTCGCCGGCCTCCTCGATGAAGACCTCGCGCAGTTCCTCGTCCACCGGCTCCTCGTCGGCCGGCGGCGGCAGCAGGCTGGGCGGCACCTCGCGGGCCGGCGGGTTGATCGCCTGGGCCGGGGTGGCCATCACCTCGGCCAGGGACAGCGGCCTGGCCATCTCCGGTTCGGCCGCGGGCTCGGCCGGCGGCGTCGGCAGTTCGACCTCGGGCAGGTCCAGCGCGGCCATGTCCAGGTCTTCCCAGGCCTGGTCGGCGGCACTGGGCTGGGCGACGGCCGGGGCCTCGTCGAGGTCCGGGGAGGATAGCTCGGGTAGCGCTTCCGCCAGCGGCTCAAGCGCATCGAGCGGGGCGTCCAGCTCCAGCGTGGGCAGTTCCTCGGCCGCCGGTGGCTCGTCGGCGAGGGGCTCCAGGCTCCACTCGCCCAGGCTCGGTGCGGCGTCGCCGGGTTGCGGGGCGTCGAACGAGAGGTCCCATTCGAGTTCGCCGGCCGACGCCGGCAGGATGGTTTCCGGCTCGGCGCCGGCATCCAGGGCCGGCAGGTCCTCCAGGCTCCACGAGGTGTCGGAGGTAGAGGGGGTATCTTCGTCCAGCGTCCACTGGATTTCGCCTTCCGCGGCAGCGGGGCTCGCAGCGGCATCCAGGCTCGTCAGGTCGTCGAGGGTCCAGGAATCGCCGGCGGCCGCCAGGCCCGGGGCTGCGGGCGCCACTTCGGAGCCGGTCAGCGGCTCCAGGCTGTCCAGGGACAGGCTCTCGTCCAGCGACCAGCTCGGCTCCACCGGCTCGGCGGGCGATTCCAGCGGCGCGTCCAGGCTGAAGTCGACGCCGGCATCGTCGAGCGCCGGGGTCTCGGGCCCGGCCAGGGTCCAGTTGTCGTCGGAGACCAGCAACGGCGACTCGACGTCCTCGCGGATCGGCGCCGCTTCCTCGGTGGCCGGCAGGTCCCAGGAAAGTTCGTCGCCGGCTTGGGCGAGATCGCCGGCATTGGCTGGCTCCCAGCCGGGCTCGGCGGCGAAGGCCTGCGCGGCCTCGGGCACTATGTCGTTCGGCGCCTGTAGTTCGTCGACGACGCCCTGCTCCGCCAACACGTCGGCGGCGGCGCTGCTCGCCAGCAGGTCGATTTCCGCCAGCGCCTCGTCCGCCGGGGCGGCGGGCGTGGGCGTGGGCGTGGGCGCATCCAGGATGGAAGGCCGCGGCTTGAGCGGGTAGCCCAGCTGATCCAGGCTCTCCTCGGCGACGTCGAGGATCAGCTCGCCGGAGCTGCCCTGGTCCTCGGAGAGGCGTTCGAGGTAGTACTCCACACCGGTGATGGCGTCGGCCAGGGTGTCCAGGCTGTGCCAGTCCGGCACCGCCTGACGCGCCAGCAGCTGTTCCTGGATGTAGCGGTTGCAGGCTTCCAGCAGCCGCGCCGCGCGGCCCTGGTCGATCATTTCCAGGCCACCGCGGACCTGGGTCAGCAATTCCGGCACCCGCGCCAGGTGCTCGTGGTTCCACTGCGAGGCGATGAACTCGATGATGGCGTCCTTGGCCAGCTCCAGGCCGTTGCGCGCCTCCTTGATCACCACCTGGTGGATCTGCGCCACGTCGGTGGTCGGCAGGCGGCTCTCCTCGTCGCCGTGTTCCTCGCTGGGCCCGGCCATGCCGGCCAGGGTGGCCTCGACGTAGAGCAACGCGCCGGCGACGTCCATCAGGGTGGCGTCGCTGGGCTCGCGGCGCCCGTCGGCCAGGGCGCCGACCACTTCGAGCTGGTCGAGGATCACCCGGCGCGGCTGGCCGAAGCCGAGCACCGCCAGGGTGTCGGCGATCTGCTTGAGCGGCGTCACCAGGGCCTGCAGGTCCGCCACCGCGGAGCGGTCGCTGCGCACGAAGAGGTCGAGGCTGTCCTTGACCCGCACCAGCTCCTCGCACAGGGCGCCGACCACCGAGCGCATGGCGTCGCGGTCGGGGCCGGCCAGGCGGGCACGTTCCTCGTCCACCACGGCGGCGCCGGGCAGCGCCTCGTCCAGGCGGTACTCGTCCTTGACCTCGCGCACCTTGGGCGACTGGTCGGAGGCCTTGGCCACGTAGAACAGCAGGTTCTTAATCAGTTCGTCGGGCGCCGCCTGGTTCATGCCGTCGGCGCCCTCCTCGACCAGGCGCTTGAACTCGCGGTCGACCTGGCGCAGCAGGTTGCGCACCGTGGTGCCGTTGGCGATGCTGCCGTTGGCCAGGCCCTCGACCATGGCCGAGGCGATGGTCCACAGGCGGCCCAGCGGGGCCTCCCGGCACAGCGATTCGAGGCGGGCGAAGACCCGCGCCATGTAGCCCAGGTTGGTCGGCAGGTCCTGGTTGCGGATCACCCCGACCAGCGCCACCTGCAGCATCTGCCGCAGCTTGCGCAGCAGCACCGGCAGTTCGGAGGTGCGCAGGCGCGCCAGGGCATCGTGGGGCAGCAGCGGCTTGCCACCGGACAGGTCGGGGGCGAACAGGCTGGTTTCCGAGAGCAGCTTCTCGCCGCGGGCGGCGCGCAGGTCGTTGAGCAGCGGCAGCACCACCATCGGCAGGTCGCGGCGGGCGCTCTGGATGCGGTCGAGGTACACCGGCAGCTGCAGGATGGCCTGCATCAGCACTTCCAGGGCCTCGCCCTGGCTGGGCACGCGCTGGTCGATCAGCGCCTGGGTGAGCTGCTCCATTTCCTCGGCGAGCAGGGCGGCGCCATAGAACTCCACCATCTGCAGGGTGCCCCGCACCTGGTGGACGTGGGCCAGGCAGAAACCCATGCGCGTGGGGTCCTGCGGGTTCTCGACGAACGCCTCCAGGGCTTGCCGCGCCTGCTTGAGGGTTTCGGCGATCTCGCCTTTCACCCATTCCAGGGCGACATAATCGTGCCGATCACCCATAGCCACTCCACTCATGTGTCTGTGTCATCCCTTCCGGGTAAAGGCCAGAACCCGCTCGTCGGCCACCGGCACCAGGTCCGGGTGCTGCCATTCGGCCACCTCGCCGACGCCTATCACCAGCAGCCCACCCGGCGCCAGGCGCTCGGCCAGGCGGTTGAGGATGTCCCGGCGCCGCCAGCGGCGGAAGTAGATCAACAGGTTCTGACAGAAGATCACGTCCAGGCCGGACATGGGCGCCTGCCCCAGGTCCAGCACGTTCAATCGCGTACAGCACACCCGCTCGGCCAGCTCGGGTCGTACCCGGTAGCGGCCGTCGGCCTCTTCCCGGAAATAGCGTTGCTTCAGTTCGTCCTCGACATCCGCCAGCTTGCGCGCCGGGTACAGCCCCTCGCGGGCCTTGCCCAGGGCGCTGAGGCTGATGTCGGTGCCGCTCACCCCGTACAGCGCCGGCAGCTCCAGTTCGCGCAGCGCCTCGGCGACCACCATGGCCAGCGAGTACGGCTCCTCGCCGCTGGAACAGCCCACGCTCCACAGCGCAAGCGGCCGCCCCAACGCCGGCAGGCGCTCGCGGACGTAGCCGGCGAGCAGCTCGAAGGACGGAAGGTGGCGGAAGAAGCGGGTTTCCTGGACGGTCAGGCGGTCCAGCAGGTTCGACCACTCCACCGCGCCCCGCGGGCCATCGGTGACCTGGCGGTAGTAGCTGGCGTAGTCGCCGATACCCAATTCGCGCATGCGCGCGCCCAGGCTGGTCTGCAGGAAGGTCCGGCGCTGTTCGTTGACCACCACGCCGGTGCGTTCTTCCAGCAGAGCCTGCCAGTCGCGGAACTCCGCCGCCGACATGTCGGCCAACGGCTGCAACGACCAGACGCCAGTTGCCTGCATGTCGCGCCTCTCGCTCAAGACTGTCGTGCGCGGTGCCCTTCAGCCCCGCGCACCTCCGCTCAGGCCCGTTCTGCCAGGTCCGGCAGCTTGAAGCCGGATACCGAGTTGCGCATCTCGCTCGCCATCTTCGCCAGGTTGCCGATGCTGCGCGCAGTGGCGGTGGTACCGGCGGAGGTCTGCGAGGTGATCTCCTGGATCACGTTCATGGTGTTGGAAATGTGGCCGGCGGACGACGCCTGCTGACGGGCGGCGTTGGAGATGTTCTGGATCAGCGCCGCCAGGGTCTTGGATACCTTCTCGATCTCTTCCAGGGCCACACCGGCGTCCTGCGCCAGGCGGGCACCGCGGACCACTTCGGAGGTGGTCTGCTCCATGGAGATCACCGCTTCGTTGGTGTCGGTCTGGATGGTCTTCACCAGCGCCTCGATCTGCTTGGTCGCGGCGGAGGAACGTTCCGCCAGGCGCTGTACCTCGTCCGCCACCACGGCGAAGCCGCGGCCCGCGTCACCGGCCATGGACGCCTGGATCGCGGCGTTCAGGGCGAGGATGTTGGTCTGGTCGGCGATGTCGTTGATCAGGCTGACGATGTCGCCGATCTCCTGGGACGATTCGCCCAGGCGCTTGATCCGCTTGGAAGTGTCCTGGATCTGCTCGCGGATGTTGTCCATGCCGGTGATGGTGTTGTGCACCACCTCGTTGCCCTTGTTGGCGATGGCTACGGAACGTTCCGCTACCGCCGAGGACTCGGAGGCGTTCGCCGATACCTGGTCGATGGACACCGCCATCTCGTTGATCGCCGCGGAGGCGCCGGCGATTTCCTGGGCCTGGTGCTCGGAAGCCTCGGCCAGGTGCATCGCCGTGGCCTGGGTTTCCTGGGCGGCGGCGGCCACCTGCACGGCGGTCAGGTTGATGGTTTCCACCAGCTCGCGGAGCTGGTCGATGGAGTAGTTGATGGAGTCCGCGATGGCACCGGTGAAGTCCTCGGTCACGGTCGCGGCCACGGTCAGGTCACCGTCGGCGAGGTCGGCGATCTCGTCGAGCAACCGCAGGATCGCCGCCTGGTTGCGTTCGTTCTTCTCGGCGGTCTCGGCCAGCCGGCGGTTGGTCTCGCGCACCATCACCAGGCCGATGAGGATGATCGAGCCGAGGGCGAGGATCGCCAGGGCGACGCTCGCCACCTGGTTGAGGTGACGGCTGCCGGCCAGGTTCTCGAAGCCGTCGGCCAGCTTGGAGGCCTTGTCCAGCAGGGTCTGCGAGCTGCTGAAGATGGTGTTGGCGGACTCGCGGACCTGGAACAGTTCCGGCGAGGTCTCGAGGATCTCGTCCACCGAGCCCGAGACGAACTCGAACAGCTCGGAAATCTCGTTGAGGCGGTCGACGGCCTCGGCGTTGGTCACCTTGGAGATGCTCATCGCCGCGTTGCCTTCCTTCATGCCCTTGAGCACCCGGCCGAACAGGCTGGCGTCGCGGCCGAAGCTGTCGGCGGCCTGCACCGAGTTCTCGTCGCCGGCGAGCACCTTGTTCACCGAGCCGAGGATACGTTCGGCGAGCAGCGACTGGCGCTGGGCCACGGCGACCTGGTCGGCCGGCGCGCCGCTTTCCAGGAGGATGTCCACCACTTCCTCGTAGGTCACCTGCAGCTGCGGGATGGTCTCGGCGAGGGTCGCGGCCACCTGGTGCAGCGAGAGCACGGTCTGCTCGCTGGCGAGGATGGAGTCGGTGTTCTTGCGCAGCAGGTCCCAGTCCTTCTGCACGTCGGCCATCGGCACCTGGACGTCGGCCGGGCTCGGCGGCAGGCCGGTGCTCTCGTCACCCTTGAGCAGCACGTTCCAGCGCTTCTCGAAGTCGTTGCGGGCGTCCTTCAGCGACTTGAACGCCTCGCTCTTGCCCGCCGCCGCTTCCGTGGCGTTCTTGGCGATCCGCTGCGACAGCACGCGCAGTTCGCCGGCGTGGCCGATGTACTGCTTGTCGTGGTTCGACTGGGTGTTGAGGTAGGCGAAGTTGGCGAACAGCAGCACGATCGAGACGATCAGGACGATGAACAGCCCCGCGATCAGTGAACTGCTGCGCGCCCCCGAAAAGAGATTGCCTGTCTTGATTTTCTTCATATACGGCCCCCGCCTGGACCCACCACGATTTCGGTTTCCATGTCACGACACGGGCCGGAAGTCCCCGACCCAACCGGTTTCAACTAGCTGGCGACGTCGAGGAAGCCCGGGTGCTGCGCCAGGGCATGCGGGCTGAATACCAGCCAGGGCTGCTCTCGATGGAATACGCCATGAACAAAGGGTTGCAGCGCCGCCTCCAGGGGCGGCAACTGTTCGCTGAAGGCGTCCACCGGGAAGTGCTGCATGCCCAGGACCTCATCGACGATGAGCCCGGCGAACACCTCCCCGTGTTCCACCACCAGCACGCGGCGCTGCTTGCGCAATGGCGACAGCTCCGCGCCGAGAAAACCGCACAGGTCCATGATCGGCAGCAGCCGACCGCGGACGTTGGCCACGCCCCGGACCCACTCGCGCACGCCGGGCAGCAGGGTGTAGCGCGGCTCGTGGAGCACTTCGCCGACCTCCCCCATGGGCGCCACGAACAGGCGCCCAGCCATGCGGAAGCCGATGCCGTTCCAGCTCTGCACGACCTCGCGCTGCGCCGGCAGGCCGGCAGCCAGGCGACGGCAGCGCTGGTCGATCTCGACGAGAAGCTGGTAGGGACTCTGGACTTCAGACATGCCGGCCCTGGCCTTTTCTAATAGTTATTCGGGCCCCGCCGGGCATCAGCCGGCGAGTACCGCATTGATGGTCTTGAGCAGCGTTTCTTCGTCGACCGGCTTGGTCAGGTAGTCACGCGCGCCCTGGCGCTTGCCCCAGACCTTGTCGGTCTCCTGGTCCTTGGTGGTGACGATGATGACCGGGATGGCACTGGTCTCCGGATCCTTGGACAGCTGGCGGGTGGCCTGGAAGCCGTTCAGCCCGGGCATGACGATGTCCATCAGGACCACGTCCGGCTTCTCCTGGCGCGCCAGGGCGACGCCGTCGGCGCCGTTCTCGGCCTTGAGCACCTGGTGCGAATGCTTCTCCAGCATCGCGGTCAGCTTGTACATCTCGGTCGGAGAGTCATCAACAATGAGGATTCGAGCCATTGGGGTCCCCCAGGAAAAGGCATCACCGGCACGCAGGGCCGGACATCAGGAAGCTTGCTCCACCGGGGTGAAGTCTGGCACGTGGGTCTTGATGGCGCCGAGCAGCTCTTCCTTGCTGAAAGGCTTGGTGAGGTACTGATCGGAGCCGACGATACGACCCTTGGCCTTGTCGAACAGGCCGTCCTTGGAGGACAGCATGATCACCGGGGTGGATTTGAAGGCGCTGTTGTTCTTGATCAGGGCGCAGGTCTGATAGCCATCCAGACGCGGCATCATGATGTCGACGAAGATGATGTTCGGATGGGTGTCGGCGATCTTCGCCAGCGCGTCGAAGCCATCGATGGCCGTGATGACATCGCAGCCGACTTTCTTGAGCAAGGTTTCGGCGGTACGACGGATCGTCTTGGAATCGTCGATGACCATGACCTTCAAACCATCGGAATGCTGTTCCATGTTCGCCCTTTTACCATCTCGGTGAATCGTTACTGTCTTATATTCAGTGCGCTGACGCCCTGCCACCGTTCGGGCTGCGACCCAATCGTCGGAGTCTTTTAGCACACTCTCCCGCATCCATCCATAACACCCCGGATGCGCTGGCTTTTTCCTTGACCGGGCACATATCCGGCGCCACCCTGAGCACTCTTTTCCGCCCTTTTCGGCGCGGTTTGTCGCCGCACCTGCCCCTTTCGGAGGACTTCCCCATGAGCGTACGCCTGGGCATCGTGATGGACCCCATCGCCAGCATCAACTTCAAGAAGGACAGCTCCCTGGCGATGCTGCTGGCGGCCCAGGCCCGTGGCTGGTCGCTCTTCTATATGGAACAACGGGATCTTTACCAGAAAGCGAACGCCGCGCGGGCGAAGGTCCGCTCCCTGAAGGTCTTCGACGATGCCGAACGCTGGTACGAGCTGGGCCAGGAGACCGACCTGCCGCTCGCCGAGCTGGACGTGATCCTGATGCGCAAGGACCCGCCCTTCAACAACGAGTACATCTATTCCACCTACCTGCTGGAACAGGCCGAGCGCGCCGGTGCCCTGGTGGTGAACCGGCCGCAGAGCCTGCGCGACTGCAACGAGAAGTTCTTCGCCACGCTGTTCCCGCAGTGCACGCCGCCGACACTGGTCACACGGCGCGCCGACATTCTGCGCGAGTTCGCCGCCGAACATCGTGACATCATTCTCAAACCCCTCGAAGGCATGGGCGGCACCATGATCTTCCGCCACCGCGAGGGCGACCCGAACCTCTCGGTGATCCTCGAGACCCTGACCCTGCACGGCCAGCAGCAGATCATGGCGCAGCGCTACATCCCGGAGATCAAGGACGGCGACAAGCGCATCCTGATGATCGACGGCGAGCCGGTGGAATACTGCCTGGCACGCATCCCGGCGCAGGGCGAGACGCGCGGCAACCTCGCCGCCGGCGGCCGCGGCGTGGCCCAGCCGCTGTCCGAGCGCGACCGCTGGATCGCCGGGCAGGTCGGCCCGCAGCTGCGCGAGCGCGGCCTGCTGTTCGTCGGCCTGGACGTGATCGGCGACTACCTCACCGAGATCAACGTCACCAGCCCGACCTGCATTCGCGAGATCGACAAGGCCTACGACACCCGCATCGGCGAGCGCCTGATGGACGCCATCGCCGGCAAGCTCAAGGCCCGCCAGGCGGCGGCGCAAGTTTGACGCAACCGACAACTTGACGCTTGCCGCTTGCAGGCGGCGGCCGGGGAAAGCAGACTTCGCCCACCCCGGCCGGCTCGATATGCAATGAACGCTGCAACCTCCCCCCAAGCCTTCCCGTCCTCCGGCGTCCGCCCGGCGGACCGCCTGGGCTTCACCCTGTTCGTGGCGGCGGTGCTGCATGTGGCGCTGATCCTCGGCGTGGGCTTCTCGATGCCGCACCCGAGCCAGTTGAGCAAGACGCTGGAAATCACCCTGGCCACCTTCAAGAGCGAGAAGAAGCCGGAGAAGGCCGACTATCTGGCGCAGATGAACCAGGAAGGCAGCGGCACCCTCGAGCACAAGGCCGTCCCCAAGACCACCGAGCAAGCGCCGTTCCAGGACAGCGAGGCGAAGAAGGTCGCCCCGCCGCCAACGCCGAAGCAGGCCAAGGAGGCGGAGTCGCCGAAGACCGCGGTGGCCACCAAGGCGCCGAAGCCGCAGAAGGTCCAGGCCAAGCCGCAGAAGCCCAAGGCCGAGCAGGTCGCCCAGCCGGCGCCGCAGTTCGACTCCAGCCAGCTGTCGGCGGAAATCTCCAGCCTCGAGGCGGACCTGGCCAAGGAACGCCAGGCCTACGCCAAGCGCCCGCGCATCCACCGCCTGACCGCCGCCTCGACCATGCGCGACAAGGGCGCCTGGTACAAGGAGGAGTGGCGCAAGAAGATCGAGCGCATCGGCAACCTCAACTACCCCGACGAGGCCCGCCGCCAGCGCATCTACGGCAGCCTGCGGATGCTGGTGTCGATCAACCGCGACGGCTCGCTGTACGAGGTGCAGGTGCTGGAGTCCTCCGGCCAGCCGCTGCTGGACCAGGCCGCCCAGCGCATCGTGCGCCTGGCCGCGCCCTTCGCCCCCTTCACCGGCGACCTGGCGGACATCGACCGCCTGGAAATCATCCGCACCTGGCGCTTCGAGCGCGGCGACCGGCTGTCCAGCCGCTAGGCTCTGCGGGCAGCTTGCAGGCCGCGCGCCCAAGCCTGAAACTAGCGCCATGAACACAGCGCCCACCTACCTCAAGCACCACTTCCTGATCGCCATGCCGCACATGGCCGATCCCCATTTCGCCCAGACCCTCACCTACCTGGTCGAGCACAACGAGCAGGGCGCCATGGGCCTGGTGATCAACCGCCCCAGCGGCCTGAACCTCAGCGACGTGCTCGAGCAGCTGCGCCCCGAGCCCCTGCCGCCGGCGCGCTGCCAGGGCATCACCGTCTACAGCGGCGGCCCGGTGCAGACCGACCGCGGCTTCGTCCTGCACCCGGCCGGGCAGCTGTTCCAGGCCACCCTGGAGCTGGGCGAGCTGAACCTGTCCACCTCCCAGGACGTGCTGTTCGCCATCGCCGACGGCAGCGGCCCCGCGCAGAGCGTCATCGCCCTCGGCTACGCCGGCTGGGAAGCCGGCCAGCTGGAGGCCGAGCTGGCCGACAACGCCTGGCTGACCTGCCCGGCGGACCTGCAAGTGCTCTTCGACGTGCCCGCCGAGCAGCGCCTGGCCGCCGCCGCGCAGCGCCTGGGGATCAACCTCAGCCTGCTCACCGCCCAGGCCGGGCACGCCTGATGGCCGCGCCGCGCCTGTTGCTGGGCTTCGACTACGGCACCAAGCAGATCGGCGTCGCCGTCGGCCAGGCGGTCACCGGCCAGGCCCGCGAACTCTGCGTGCTCAAGGCGCAGAACGGCGTGCCGGACTGGAACCGCGTCGAGGCGCTGATAAAGGAATGGCAGCCCGACGCCATCGTCGTCGGCCTGCCGCTGAACATGGACGGCACGCCCAGCGAGATGAGCGAGCGCGCCGAGAAGTTCGCCCGCCGCCTGCACGGCCGCTACAACCTGCCGGTGCACACCCACGACGAGCGCCTGACCACCTACGCCGCCAAGGGCGAGCGCCTGGCCCAGGGCCAGCGCGACGGCTACCGCGAACGCCCGGTGGACGCCCTGGCCGCGGCCCTGCTGCTCGAGGGCTGGCTGGAGGCGCACGGCGGCGCTTGACCTGCGGCAGTGCCCGCCGCGGCACACGCGCTAATCTTGAGCGGGTACCCGCCGCACGGGCGCCCGAGGAATCCACGGCGGCCCAGCCTGGACCGCCACGAGTCATCCAGGAGATGTCATGAACCTGCCCAGCCCCGCCGAACTCCTGCCGCGCATGGCCACCGACCTGCGCAACCACCTCGCCGAGCGCGGCATAGACGCGCCGCGCTTCGTCGGCATCCACACCGGCGGCATCTGGGTCGCCCAGGCCCTGCTCAAGGAACTGCACAGCGAGGAGATCCTCGGCATCCTCGACGTGTCCTTCTACCGCGACGACTTCACCCGCAGCGGCCTGCACCCGCAGGTCCGTCCGTCGGAACTGCCGTTCGAGATCGACGGCCAGCATCTGGTCCTGGTCGACGACGTGCTGATGAGCGGCCGCACCATCCGCGCCGCGCTCAACGAGCTGTTCGACTACGGCCGCCCGGCCAGCGTGACCCTGGTCTGCCTGCTGGACCTGAACGCCCGCGAACTGCCGATCCGCCCCGACGTGGTCGGCCAGACCCTGTCGCTGGCCCCCAATGAAAGGGTAAAATTGCGCGGTCCCGCACCACTCGTCCTCGAGCGCACCCTCATCAGCGCGCTCTGAACGCGCGCGCCACCCTTTCCACCATTCAGGGCCTGCCCCATGCCGACAGACGCCAAGCGCCCGCTGCAGCTCAACGACCAGGGCCAGCTGCGCCACTTCCTCTCGCTCGACGGCCTGCCCCGCGAGCTGCTGACCGAAATCCTCGACACCGCCGACTCCTTCCTCGAAGTCGGCGCGCGCGCGGTGAAGAAGGTCCCGCTGCTGCGCGGCAAGACCGTGTGCAACGTGTTCTTCGAGAACTCCACGCGCACCCGCACCACCTTCGAACTGGCCGCCCAGCGCCTGTCCGCCGACGTCATCACGCTGAACGTGTCGACCTCCTCGACCAGCAAGGGCGAGACCCTCACCGACACCCTGCGCAACCTCGAGGCCATGGCCGCCGACATGTTCGTCGTGCGCCACAGCGACTCCGGCGCGGCGCACTTCATCGCCGAGCACGTCAGCCCCAGGGTGGCGGTGATCAACGGCGGCGACGGCCGCCACGGCCACCCGACCCAGGGCATGCTCGACATGCTCACCATCCGCCGCCACAAGGGCGGCTTCGAGAACCTCTCGGTGGCCATCGTCGGCGACGTCCTGCACTCGCGGGTGGCGCGCTCGAACATGCTGGCGCTGAAGACCCTCGGCTGCCCGGACATCCGCGTCATCGCCCCGCGCACCCTGCTGCCCATCGGCCTGGAGGAAGTCTACGGGGTGAAGGTGTTCACCGACGCCAACGAAGGCCTCAGGGACGTCGACGTGGTCATCATGCTGCGCCTGCAGCGCGAGCGCATGCAGGGCGGCCTGCTGCCCAGCGAAGGCGAGTTCTTCAAGCTCTACGGCCTGACCGAGAAGCGCCTGAGGCTGGCCAGGCCGGGCGCCATCGTCATGCACCCGGGGCCGATCAACCGCGGCGTGGAGATCGAATCCGCGGTGGCCGACGGCGAGCAGTCGGTGATCCTCAACCAGGTGACCTACGGGATCGCCATCCGCATGGCCGTGCTGTCCATGGCCATGAGCGGGCAGAACGCCCAACGCCAGCTGGAACAGGAGGACGCGCAATGACCGTCAGCATTCACGGCGCTCGCGTCATCGACCCAGCCAGCGGCCTGGACCAGGTCTGCGACGTCCACATCGAAGCCGGCAGGATCATCGCCCTGGGCCAGGCCCCGGCCGACTTCCACGCCGCCCAGGAACTGGACGCCGCCGGCCTGATCGCCGCGCCCGGCCTGGTGGACCTGAACGTCGCCCTGCGCGAGCCGGGCTACAGCCGCAAGGGCAACATCGAAAGCGAAACCCGCGCCGCCAGCGCCGGCGGCGTCACCAGCCTGTGCTGCCCGCCGCAGACCAAACCGGTGCTGGACACCCCGGCGGTGGCCGAGCTGATCCTCGACCGCGCCCGCGAGGCCGGCAATGCCAAGGTCTTCCCCATTGGCGCGCTGACCCGCGGCCTGGCCGGCGAGCAGCTGTCCGAACTGGCCGCCCTGCGCGACGCTGGCTGCGTGGCCTTCAGCAACGGCCTGGCGCCCCTGGCCAGCAACCGCGTGCTGCTGCGCTCGCTGGAATACGCGGCGACCTTCGACCTAACGGTGATCTTCACCTCCCAGGATGCCGAACTGGCCCAGGGCGGACTGGCCCACGACGGCCCCACCGCCAGCTTCCGCGGCCTGGCCGGCATCCCCGAGAGCGCCGAGACCGTGGCCCTGGCCCGCAACCTGCTGCTGGTGGAACAGAGCGGCGTGCGCGCGCACTTCAGCCAACTGACCAGCGCCCGCGGCGTGGAGATGATCGCCCAGGCCCAGGCCCGCGGCCTGCCGGTGACCGCCGACGTGGCGCTGTACCAGCTGATCCTCACCGACGAGGCCCTGGCCGACTTCTCCAGCCTCTACCACGTGCAGCCGCCGCTGCGCTCGCGCAAGGACCGCGACGCCCTGCGCGAGGCGGTGAAGAGCGGCGTGGTGCAGGCCATCGCCAGCCACCACCAGCCCCACGAGGCGGACGCCAAGAACGCCCCCTTCGCCGACACCGAGCCGGGCATCAGCAGCGTCGAGCTGCTGCTGCCGCTGGCCATGACCCTGGTGCAGGACGGCCTGCTCGACCTGCCGACCCTGCTGACGCGCCTGACCAGCGGCCCGGCCACAGCGCTGCGCCTGCCGGCCGGCCGCATCGCCGTGGGCGAGGCCGCCGACCTGGTGCTGTTCGAGGCCGAGGGCCAGACCCTGGCCGGCGAGACCTGGTACTCCCGCGGCCAGAACAGCCCGTTCATCGGCCACTGCCTGCCGGGCGCGGTGCGCTGCACGCTGGTGGATGGGCATATCGTTCACGCGGTCTGAGCTTGTCAGGCATGAAGAAGCCCGCCAGTTGGCGGGCTTTTTCGTTTTCTGTAGGAGCGAGCTTGCTCGCGAACGGGGCTTGCAGGGGACTTTTGGTGTTGAGCTTTAGAGCGCCCTCTCCCTAACCCTCTCCCTGAAGGGAGAGGGGACCGTTCGGAGTGCGTTGATACTTCGGCGTTAGCCGGCTACTCCACGGAAGTCAGGATGAAACCACACCTTTTCTCGGCACGGACAAGCCCCCTCTCCCTTCAGGGAGAGGGCTGGGGAGAGGGAACGGAGGTCACCTCATGCACAGCATGGCCGGGAAGCACCATTCGCGAGCAAGCTCGCTCCTACGAAAAGCCCCCTTAGTTAGATAGTCGCCAACGCCTGCGCCAAATCCGCACGCAGGTCCTCGACATCCTCCACCCCCACCGACAGCCGTACCAATGCATCCCCGATGCCCAGCTCCGCCCGGGTAGCCGGCGGAATGGTGGCGTGGGTCATGATCGCCGGGTGCTCGATCAGGCTTTCCACCCCGCCCAGGCTCTCGGCCAGGGCGAAGATGCGCACGTTCTCCAGGAAGCGTTTCGAGCCGGCTAGGTCGGTGGCCAGGTCCATGGAGATCATCCCGCCGAAGCCGTTCATCTGCCGCCTGGCCAGTTCGTGCTGCGGGTGCGAGGGCAGGCCCGGGTAGTGCACCCGCGCCACCTGCGGCTGGCGTTCCAGCCACTGGGCCAGTTCCAGGGCGTTGGCGCAGTGCCGCTCCATGCGCAGGGCCAGGGTCTTCACCCCGCGCAGGGTGAGGAAGGCATCGAAGGGGCCGGCGATGGCGCCCACGGCGTTCTGCAGGAAGCCCAGACGCTCGGCCAGCTCGGGATTGTCGCCGACCACGGCGATGCCGCCGATGACGTCGGAGTGGCCGTTCAGGTACTTGGTCGTCGAGTGCACGACTACGTCGAAGCCCAGCTCCAGCGGGCGCTGGATGCGCGGGCTGGCGAAGGTGTTGTCGGCCACGCAGAGGATGCCGCGGCTGCGGCACAGGCGGGCGATGGCCTCCAGGTCGGCCAGGCGCAGCAGCGGGTTGCTCGGCGTCTCGATCCACACCATGCGGGTTTCCGGGCGCAACGCGGCCTCGATGGCGCCGGTGTCGGTGAGGTCGACGAAGCTGAACTCATGCCCGGCGCTGCGCCGCCGCACGCGCTCGAACAGGCGGAAGGTGCCGCCGTAGATGTCGTTGCCGGAAACGATGTGCGAACCGGCGTCGAGCAGCTCCAGGGTCGCCGAGATGGCCGCGAGCCCGGAGGCGAAGGCGAACGCCCTGCTGCCGCCCTCCAGGTCCGCCACGCAGCGCTCCAGGGCCCAGCGCGTGGGGTTGTGCGAGCGCCCGTAGTCCAGGCCCTTGTGCACCCCGGGGCTGTCCTGCAGGTAGGTGGAGTTGGCGTAGATCGGCGGCATCAGCGCGCCAGTGGAGGGGTCGGGCGCCTGGCCGGCGTGGATGACCCGCGTGGCGAAACCGCGGGGCGCTTGGGAATCCTGGCTCATGGGAGCGTTCTCCGGAGGTGGTTGAGCAAGTCGAAACGGGTGATCAGGCCGTGGAAGCCCGAGGCGTCGGCGATGATGGCGACCAGGCCGCGGTCCAGCTCGGCCTGCAGTTCGGCCAGGCTGGCGTCCGGGGCCAGGGTTTCCAGGCGGGTGGTCATGGCGCTGGCCACCGGCTGGCGGAAATGGCTGGCGTCGGCGTGCACGCCCAGCAGGATGTCGGATTCGTCGATGACCCCGGCCAGCTTGCCGTCGGCCAGCACCGGCAGCTGCGAGACGTCGGCCAGGCGCATGCGCTGGAAGGCCGTCAGCAGGGTGTCGTCCGGCCCCACGCTGATCACCCGGCCCTCCTCGAAGCGCCGCGCGATGATGTCGCGCAGGTCGCCGTAGCGCTTGCGCTGCAGCAGGCCCTGGTCGGTCATCCACTGGTCGTTGTAGACCTTGGACAGGTAGCGTGTGCCGGTGTCGCAGACGAAGCTGAGCACGCGCCTGGGCTGCGTCTGCTCGCGGCAGTAGCGCAAGGCGGCGGCCAGCAGGGTGCCGGTGGAGGAACCGCCGGGGATGCCCTCGGCGCGCAGCAGCTCGCGGGCGTGGGCGAAGCTTTCCTCGTCGCTGATGGAATAGGCGTGGCGCACGCTGGAAAGGTCGGCGATGGAGGGAATGAAGTCCTCGCCGATGCCTTCCACCGCCCAGGAACCCACCTCGCCCAGGGTGCCGTCGCGCACGTAGCCGGCCATCACCGAGCCCACCGGGTCGGCCAGGACCATCTCCAGGTCCGGCTGTACCTGGCGGAAGAAGCGCGTCAGCCCGGTGAGGGTGCCCGCCGAGCCGACGCCGACGACGATGGCGTCGAGGTCATGGCCGGTCTGCTGCCAGATTTCCGGGGCGGTGCTGGTTTCGTGGGCCAGGGGGTTGGCCGGGTTGTTGAACTGGTCGGCGAAGAAGGCCCCGGGGATGTCCCGCGCCAAGCGCGCGGCCACGTCCTGGTAGTACTCCGGGTGGCCCTTGCCGACGTCGGAGCGGGTGATGTGCACCTCGGCGCCCATGGCCTTGAGGTGCAGCACCTTCTCGCTGGACATCTTGTCCGGCACCACCAGCACCACCCGGTAACCCTTGGCGCGGCCCACCAGGGCCAGGCCCAGGCCGGTGTTGCCGGCGGTGGCCTCGACGATGGTCCCGCCGGGCTTCAGGCGGCCGTCGCGCTCGGCGGTCTCGATCATGGCCACGCCGATGCGGTCCTTGATCGAGCCGCCGGGGTTCTGCGATTCCAGCTTGAGGAACAGGGTGCAGGGGCCGGTATCGAAGCGGGTGACCTGCACCAGCGGGGTATTGCCGATCAGGTCGAGTACGGCAGGACGAAGTTCGTTGCTCATGGCATCCACTCCTTGTCGGCGCCACGGGGATCGCCCGGCGGCGCGCCTTTATGGTCCTCCTGACCATAGGCCGGCGCCTGCCCGACCGCCAGGCGGCCACGACGAAAAGACCGGTGCGCAGGCGTGGGCCCGGCCCGCAATCGCGCGCAGGGCGCCCCCTACAGGGGAACGGCGTGGCTGGGCGGTGTAGGAGCGGATCTCATCCGCGAACCGCGCCGATACGTCCGGCTATCGCGGACAAGGTCCGCTCCTACGGTGCTGGTGAGCATGGCTTCTTGTAGGAGCGGGCAAGGTCAGATCCGCTGCGGGCCGTTGCGCTCGGAGACCTGGGCGTTGAGCGTCCAGAAGTCGTAGAGCACGCCGATGAAGAACAGGCCGCCGGTGAACAGGTAGAGGATGCCGGTCAGCCATTTGCCCATGTACATGCGGTGCACGCCGAACACGCCGAGGAAGGTCAGCAGTATCCAGGCGACGTTGTAGTCCAGGGCGCCGCTGCGGTAGCGCAGGTCGGCCTCGTCGTCCATCGAGGGGATCAGGAACAGGTCGATGATCCAGCCGATGAAGAACAGCCCCAGGGTGAAGAACCAGATGGTCCCGCTCACCGGCTTGCCATAGTAGAAGCGGTGGGAACCGGTGAAACCGAAGATCCACAGCAGGTAGCCGATGACCTTGCTGTGGGTGTCGGGGGTGTTGGGCATGGAGCGCTCCTTGGCGGGGATTCCTGGATTCGACCGGCGCAATCGCGGCGGGTTTGCCATCACTGTAAGAAAAGTCGCGGGGAATACAAACCCATGGATGGCAAAAGCCCGCCTTGGGGCGGGCTTTTCGGGGCAGCGGCTCAGCGGAAGCGGCGGTTGGGGTCGTCGTCGCTCAGCTCCAGGGTCAGGCCCTGGGTCATGCTGGACAGGTGGTCGGCGTCGGTTTCCGAGCCGAGCTTGATCATCAGGCGCAGGTCGTTGGCCGAGTCGGCGTAGGCCAGGGCGTCCTCGTAGGTGATCTCGCCCTGGGAGTAGAGCTGGTACAGCGCCTGGTCGAAGGTCTGCATGCCCTGCTCGGTGGAGCGCTTCATCAGCGGCTTGAGCTCGTGCACCTCGCCCTTGCGGATCAGGTCGGCGGCCAGCGGGGTGTTCAGCAGCACCTCGATCACCGCGCGGCGGCCCTTGCCGTCCGGCGTCGGCACCAGTTGCTGGGCGACGATGGCCTTGAGGTTCAGCGACAGGTCCATCCAGATCTGCTGGTGCCGGTCGGCCGGGAAGAAGTGGATGATCCGCTCCAGCGCCTGGTTGGCGTTGTTGGCGTGCAGGGTGGCCAGGCACAGGTGGCCGGTCTCGGCGAAGGCCACGGCGTGCTCCATGGTCTCGCGCGAGCGCACCTCGCCGATCATGATCACGTCCGGCGCCTGGCGCAGGGTGTTCTTCAACGCCACCTCGAAGGTGTCGGTGTCCAGCCCCACCTCGCGCTGGGTGACGATGCAGCCCTGGTGCTGGTGGATGTACTCGATCGGGTCCTCGATGGAGATGATGTGCCCGGTGGAGTTCTTGTTGCGGTAGCCGATCATCGCCGCCAGCGAGGTGGACTTGCCGGTGCCGGTGGCGCCGACGAAGATCACCAGGCCGCGCTTGGTCATGGCCAGCTTCTTGAGGATCTCCGGCAGCTTGAGGTCCTCGATGGTCGGGATGTTGGTCTCGATGCGGCGCAGCACCATGCCCACCAGGTTGCGCTGGTAGAAAGCGCTGACGCGGAAGCGCCCGATGCCGCGGGCGCTGATGGCGAAGTTGCACTCGTGGTGCTCGGCGAAGTCGCGGCGCTGCTGCTCGTTCATCACCGCCAGCACCGTCTCGCGGGTCTGCTCGGGGGACAGCGGGGTCTTGGTCACCGGCAGCACCTTGCCGTTGACCTTCATCGACGGGGGCACGCCGGCGGTGACGAAGAGGTCAGAGGCGCCCTTCTCCACCATCAGCCGCAGCAGTTTCTCGAATTCCATGATCGATCCAACCTGATTCGTTCACGCACTGTGCGATTAGACTGTCGCCCAGGCCGCCCGTGCGTGTGCCGCGCCGCCTGGCCGGGCGCAAGGCCCGGGAGGTCAGAAGTTTTCCGGGATCTTGGCCTTTTCCTTGGCGGCGTCGCGGGTCACCAGGCCCTTGGCCACCAGGGACTTCAGGCACATGTCGAGGGTCTGCATGCCCAGCGCGCCGCCGGTCTGGATGGCCGAGTACATCTGCGCCACCTTGTCCTCGCGGATCAGGTTGCGGATCGCCGGGGTGCCGATCATGATCTCGTGGGCCGCCACCCGGCCGCCGCCGATCTTCTTCAGCAGGGTCTGGGAGATCACCGCCTGCAGCGATTCGGAGAGCATGGAACGGACCATGGCCTTCTCCTCGGCGGGGAACACGTCGACGATACGGTCGATGGTCTTGGCCGCGGAGGTGGTGTGCAGGGTGCCGAACACCAGGTGGCCGGTTTCCGCGGCGGTCAG
This sequence comes from Pseudomonas sp. JH-2, assembly GCF_036231725.1. Classification (NCBI taxonomy): domain Bacteria; kingdom Pseudomonadati; phylum Pseudomonadota; class Gammaproteobacteria; order Pseudomonadales; family Pseudomonadaceae; genus Pseudomonas; species Pseudomonas sp. JH-2. The sequence goes on from NZ_JAZAQP010000039.1 coordinate 52,876, forward strand.
CGCCAGGCGGATGGTCTCCAGGTCGCGCATCTCGCCGACCAGGATGATGTCCGGGTCCTCGCGCAGGGCCGAGCGCAGCGCCTCGTTGAAGCCGAGGGTGTCGCGGTGCACCTCGCGCTGGTTGACCAGGCACTTCTTCGATTCGTGGACGAACTCGATCGGGTCCTCGACGGTGAGGATGTGGCTGTACTTGGTGTTGTTCAGGTAGTCGAGCATCGCCGCCAGCGAGGTGGACTTGCCCGAGCCGGTCGGCCCGGTGACCAGCACCAGCCCGCGCGGCACGTCGGAAACACGCTTGAACACTTCGCCCATGCCCAGGTCCTCCATGGTCAGTACCTTGGAGGGAATGGTCCGGAACACCGCGCCGGCGCCGCGGTTCTGGTTGAAGGCGTTGACGCGGAAACGCGCCACGCCCGGCACTTCGAAGGAGAAGTCGGTTTCCAGGAATTCCTCGTAATCCTTGCGCTGCTTGTCGTTCATGATGTCGTAGATCAGCGCGTGCACCTGCTTGTGCTCCAGCGGCGGCAGGTTGATGCGGCGCACGTCGCCGTCGACGCGGATCATCGGCGGCAGGCCGGCCGAGAGGTGCAGGTCCGAAGCGCCTTGCTTGGCGCTGAAGGCGAGCAACTCGGTAATATCCATGGGACTCCCCAATCCAATGCAAGCAGGTAGAATGCCGCTGAACTTGCAGCAGCCGGGCCTCAGAGCGCAGGTAATGTCCACGATAGCAGAGAATATTGCAAAGGTTCGCGAGCGTATCCGTGAGGCGGAGCAAGCTTGCGGGCGGCCTTCCGGCGGCGTTGCGCTGCTGGCGGTGAGCAAGACCAAACCCGCCGCCGCCATCCGCGAGGCCCATGCCGCCGGCCTCGTCGACTTCGGCGAGAACTACCTGCAGGAAGCCCTGGGCAAGCAGGCTGAACTGGCCGACCTGGCGCTCACCTGGCACTTCATCGGCCCCATCCAGTCGAACAAGACGCGGCCCATCGCCGAGCACTTCCACTGGGTGCACTCGGTGGACCGCCTGAAGGTCGCCGAGCGCCTGTCCGCGCAGCGCCCGGCGCAGTTGCCGCCGCTCAACGTCTGCCTGCAGGTGAACGTCAGCGGCGAGGCCAGCAAGTCCGGCTGCGCCCCGGAGGAGCTGCCGGCCCTGGCCGCCGCCGTGGCCGCCCTGCCGAACCTGAAGCTGCGCGGGCTGATGGCCATCCCCGAACCCACCGAGGACGTCGCCGCCCAGCGCGCCGCCTTCGCCCGCCTGCGCGAACTCCTGACTGCCCTGAACCTCGGCCTGGACACCCTGTCCATGGGCATGAGCCACGACCTCGAAGCCGCCATCGCCGAAGGCGCCACCTGCGTGCGCATCGGCACCGCGCTGTTCGGCGCGCGCGACTACGGTCCCCATTCTTGATCAAGGAACGCAACCCATGAGCACCACCCGCATCGCTTTCATCGGCGCCGGCAACATGGCCGCCAGCCTGATCGGCGGCCTGCGCGCCCAGGGCGTGCCCGCCAGCCACATCCGCGCCAGCGACCCGGGCGCCGAGCAGCGCGCGAAGATCGCCGCCGAGCATGGCATCGAAGTGTTCGAGGACAATGCCAGCGCCATTGCCGGCGCCGACGTGGTGGTCCTGGCGGTCAAGCCGCAGGTCATGAAGCAGGTCTGCGAGCCGCTGGCCGCGCTGCTCGAACCCGGCCAACTGGTCGTCTCCATCGCCGCCGGCATCCCTTGCGCCAGCCTGTCGCGCTGGCTGGGCAGCGAGCTGCTGGTACGCTGCATGCCCAACACCCCGGCGCTGCTGGGCGAAGGCGCCAGCGGCCTGTACGCCACCGCCCAGGTCAGCGCGGCCCAGCGCCAGCAGGCCGAACAGCTGCTGGGGGCGGTGGGCATCGCCCTGTGGCTGGACGAAGAGAAGCAGATCGACGCCGTCACCGCCGTCTCCGGCAGCGGCCCGGCCTACTTCTTCCTGCTGATGGAAGCCATGATCGCCGCCGGCGAGAAGCTCGGCCTGAGCCCCGAGGTGGCCACCCGCCTGACCCTGCAGACCGCCCTGGGCGCCGCGCGCATGGCCACCGGCAGCGACGTCGGCCCGGCCGAGCTGCGCCGCCGCGTGACCTCGCCCAAGGGCACCACCGAGGCCGCCATCAACGCCTTCCAGGGCAATGGATTCGAAGCACTGGTCGAGCGCGCCCTGGCCGCCGCCGACCACCGTTCCGCCGAACTGGCCGAACAACTGGGGCAATGAGGAGCCTTAAATGACCGGACTTTCCACCGCTGCCATCTACGTCATCCAGACACTGGGCAGCCTCTACCTGCTGATCGTCCTGCTGCGTTTCATCCTGCAGCTGGTGCGCGCCGACTTCTACAACCCGCTCAGCCAGTTCATCGTGCGCGCCACCAAGCCGCTGCTGAACCCGCTGCGCCGGGTGGTCCCGGGCTTCGGCGGCGTCGACCTGGCGTCCCTGGTGCTGGCCATCCTGGTCCAACTGGTGCTGATGATCGTCACCCTGACGCTGATGGGCTACGGCGTCGGCGGCTATGTTCTGCAGTTGCTGGTGTGGTCGGTGATCGCGGTGACCTCGCTGTTCCTCAAGGTGTTCTTCTTCGCCCTGATCATCAGCGTGATCCTCTCCTGGGTCGCCCCGGGCAGCTACAACCCCGGCGCCCAGCTGGTGAACCAGATCTGCGAGCCGCTGCTGGCGCCCTTCCGCAAGCTGCTGCCGAACCTGGGCGGGCTGGACATCTCGCCGATCTTCGCGTTCATCGCACTGAAACTGCTCGACATGCTGGTGATCGGCAATCTCGCCGCCATGACCGGGATGCCGCAGATACTGAGCCCGTTCATGTAATGAGCTTCTACCGCTGGGACGGCGAGGACCTGATCCTCGATTGCCACCTGCAGCCCAAGGCGAGCCGCGACGAGTTCGCCGGGCTGCACGGCGAGCGCCTGAAAATCCGCCTCACCGCCCCGCCGGTGGAGGGCAAGGCCAACGCCCACCTGCTGGCCTTCCTCGGCAAGGCCTTCGGCGTGCCGAAAAGCGCGGTAATACTCGAGAGCGGCGAGCTGAACCGCCAGAAGCGCGTGCGCATCCCCCGGCCGACGCGGCTGCCGGCGGAGCTGGGGATAACCGCTGGGTCGGCTTGACCGACCTTACATGTAGGAATGTGATGAAGGCCAATTGACGCCACCTCGCCGCGCTTCATAATCCAGGCATTCTTCTCTCGCGCAGGACGCGCAAGCCACAGGACCGCCTGGATGAGCATGGAGCGACTCAGTCAGCAGATCGACGCCTACGTCACCTGGAAGCGGGAACTGGTCCGGGACATCATCCGCTACCGCAGCTGGCTGGAGCAGAGCCGGCTGAACAGCGCGGACATAGACGCGCGCCTGGAGCGCGCCCTGCGCCTGCTGCGCCTGGACCACATCACCCTGGCCTTCGTCGGCGAGTTCTCCCGCGGCAAGACCGAGCTGATCAACAGCCTATTCTTCTCCGAGTACGGCCAGCGCATGCTGCCGTCCCAGGCCGGGCGCACCACCATGTGCCCCACCGAGATCTTCTTCGACCCGCGCTCCGAACGCCCCTACATCCGCCTGCTGCCCATCGAGACGCGGGTGGCCGACGCCAGCATCGCCCGCTTCAAGCAGGTGCCGCGGCACTGGGTGAACATCCCCCTGGACACCTCCGACCCGGCCAACATGGCCCAGGCCTTCGCGCAGATCGCCCGGACCAAGAGCCTGCCGGTGGAGCAGGCGATCCAGCTCGGCTTCCTCCCGGACATGCTCGAAGCCGCCGAACGCCCCGGCCACGTGCACGTGCCGGCCTGGCGCCACGCCCTGGTCAACTTCGACCACCCGCTGCTGCGCCAGGGCCTGCGCATCCTCGACACCCCCGGGCTGAACGCCCTGGGCAGCGAGCCGGAACTGACCCTGTCGATGCTGCCCAGCGCCCAGGCGGTGGTCTTCCTGCTGGCCGCCGACACCGGCGTCACCGCCTCGGACCTGGCGGTCTGGCAGGAGCACGTGCGGCACCTGGTGGAAGACGGCCAGTGCACCCTGTACGCGGTGCTGAACAAGATCGACGTGCTCTGGGACGACCTGGCCGGCGAGGCCTTCGTGCAGAACGCCATCCAGCGCGTGCGCGACGCCACTGCGCGGCAACTGGGCATCGCCCGCGACGCGGTGCTGCCGCTGTCGGCCAAGCAGGCGCTGCTGGCCAAGGTGCGCAAGGACGGCGAACTGCTCGCCCGCAGCCAGCTGGAAAGCCTGGAGAACCTGCTCTGCGAACGCATAGTGGCGGACAAGGAGCGCCTGCTGGAGGGCGCCGTGCTCGGCCAGGTGCTGGCCCTGCTGAACAACAGCCAGCACAGCCTGCGCGCCCGCCTGGAGCGCCTGCGCGAGCAGCAGGCGCTGCTCGAGGGCCAGCAGCAGGACAGCGGCCAGCTGCTGTTCGAGCTGACCGCGCGGACCAAGGAGGACCACGGCCGCCATCACCGCCGCCTGCTCAACCTGAAGACCAACCAGCGCCTGCTGCGCCGCCAGGGCGAACTGCTCGGCCAGACCGTGCGCGCCGAACGCCTGCAGCAGCACCTGGCCAAGGTCCACGAGAAACTGCGCGGCAGCTGGACCACCCTGGGCATCAACCAGGCCATCCTGAACTTCTTCCAGGCCGTGGAGGGCGACCTGCACAGCCTGCAGCACGAGGCCGAGCTGGGCAACCGCATGGTCGAGGCCATCTACCTGCGGCACAACCAGGAAAACCCGCTGAACGCCCTGGACGCCCCACGCTTCGACGTCGCCGGCTACCAGCGCGAACTGGCCCGGCTGCGCGACCAGGCCGACCGCTTCCGCCTGCAGCTCAAGACCCTGCTCACCGAACAGCGCCTGCTGACGCGGCGCTTCATCGCCACCCTGGCCCAGGAGGTGATCCTGCTGCACCAGCGCGTGCGCGAGGAAGTCGAGCGCTGGGCCACCGACGCCCTGATGCCGCTGATGCAGTACACCCTGGAGAACAAGCAGCTGCTGGAAACCCACATGCTGCGCCTGAAGGCCCTGGCCCAGGAAACCCAGCAGGTGCGCCAGCGCGCGCTGCTCATGGCGCGCTACCAGGAAGAGCTGGAGAAACAGCTGGCCGAAGCCTCGGACATCCTCCGCCTGCTGCGCCGCCCCTCGCCGCTGCAACGCCAGGCCCGCGTGGTCGCCCTGCCCGGCTCGCAGCGCGCCTGAACTTGGTTTTTTCAGGCAGACTCCCTATTCTCGAAAGTCCTATCGATGGGGAGCACTGCCCATGTCGAACTACAATCTGATCTCCAACCCCAACGAACCCAGCGAAGAGCAGTTGTCCGATCTGCTGAGCGAGGTGCGCCAGGCCGCCCGGCAGCGTATCTCCCGCGTCGACCAGCAACTCAGGGCATCATTGAATGCCGCTTTCGAAGAAAGCCGCAAACGCCGAGACCAGCGCCCCCAGCCCAACAAAGCCTGAGCCATGGACAAGCCCAGGCTGATCGTTTTTGCCGGCCCCAATGGCTCTGGCAAAACCTCCATCACCGAGCAGCTTCGCGAGCATCAGTGGCTGGAAGGCTGTGTCTTCATCAATCCGGATGAAATCGCCGAGCGGGAGTTCGGTGGCTGGAACTCCGAGGAGGCGGCCATCGAAGCGGCCAACAAGGCCCAGCGACTGCGAGAAAAAGCCCTGGTCGAGGGGACCAGCCTGGCTTTCGAGACTGTACTTTCAACCGATGACAAACTGGACTTCATCGCTCGGGCCAAGGATGCCGGCTATTTCGTCAGGGTGTTTTTCGTCAGCACTACCCACCCGGCCATCAACGCCTCGCGCATCACTTTCCGCTATATGGATGGCGGCCACGAGGTGCGCATCAGCAAGATCGTCTCGCGCTACTTCAAGTCCATCGTCAACTGTGATGCGCTGGCCAACTGGGTCGACCGACTCTACGTGTTCGACAACTCAGTGGACCAACAGAAACCTCGCCTGCTGTTCAGAACCCGCGACGGGCGACTTTCCAAATACTACTGCGATGAATCAGATACTCCGGAATGGGCGTTGAAAATCCGCCAGAACCTGCCTGGCTGAGCGACCTTGCCCTCTCTGGCGGTGCTCTTTAGACTGGCGCCCTCCTTTTATTCATGAGCTGGGTCGATGCCAACAGTCTTCCCCGAAGATTCCGTCGGTCTGGTCTCTCCCCAGACGCTGCACTTCAGCGAACCCCTGGCCCTGGCCAGCGGCAGGACGCTGCCCGAATACCAGCTGGTGATCGAGACCTACGGCGAGCTGAACGCCACGGCGAGCAACGCCGTGCTGATCTGCCATGCGCTTTCCGGCCACCACCACGCCGCCGGCTACCACAGCCCCGACGAGCGCAAGCCGGGCTGGTGGGACAGCTGCATCGGCCCGGGCAAGGCCATCGACACCCGCAAGTTCTTCGTGGTCGCGCTGAACAACCTCGGCGGCTGCAACGGCTCCACCGGCCCCACCAACCTCGACCCGGCCACCGGCCGCGTCTACGGCTCCGATTTCCCGGTGGTCACCGTGGAAGACTGGGTCAACAGCCAGGCGCGCCTGGCCGACCGCCTGGGCATCGCGCAGTGGGCCGCGATCGTCGGCGGCAGCCTCGGCGGCATGCAGGCGCTGCAGTGGACCATCAGCTACCCCGAGCGCGTGCGCCACTGCCTGTGCATCGCCAGCGCGCCCAAGCTCTCGGCGCAGAACATCGCCTTCAACGAAGTGGCGCGCCAGGCCATCCTCTCCGACCCGGAGTTCCTCGGCGGGCACTTCCAGGAACAGGGCGTTATACCGCGCCACGGCCTGCGCCTGGCGCGCATGGTCGGGCACATCACCTACCTGTCCGATGACGCCATGGGCGAGAAGTTCGGCCGCGACCGCAAGGCCGAGAAGCTCAACTACGACCTCTACAACGTCGAATTCCAGGTCGAGAGCTACCTGCGCTACCAGGGCGAGGAGTTCTCCACCCGCTTCGACGCCAACACCTACCTGCTGATGACCAAGGCGCTGGACTACTTCGACCCGGCCTCCGCCCACGACGGCGACCTGGTGCGCACCCTGGCCGGAGTGAAGGCGGACTTCTGCGTGATGTCCTTCACCACCGACTGGCGCTTCTCCCCGGCGCGCTCGCGGGAGATCGTCGACGCCCTGATCGCGGCGAAGAAGAACGTCTGCTACCTGGAGATCGACGCGCCCCAGGGCCACGACGCCTTCCTCATGCCGATCCCCCGCTACCTGCAGGCCTTCAGCGCCTACATGAACCGCATCAGCGTATAAGGAAGCCCCATGCGCGCCGACCTGGAAATCATCCAAGACTGGATCCCCGCCGGCAGCCGGGTGCTCGACCTGGGCTGCGGCGACGGCGAACTGCTCGCCTGGCTGGCCGAACACAAGCAGGTGACCGGCTATGGCCTGGAGATCGACAGCGAGAACATCGCCAAATGCGTCGAACGCGGGGTGAACGTCATCGAGCAGGACTTGGACAAGGGCCTCGGCAGCTTCGCCAGCAACAGCTTCGACGTGGTGGTCATGACCCAGGCCCTGCAGGCCGTGCACTATCCGGACAGGATCCTCGAGGAAATGCTCCGCGTCGGCCGCACCTGCATCATCACCTTCCCCAACTTCGGCCACTGGCGCTGCCGCTGGTACCTGGCGCGCAATGGCCGCATGCCGGTGTCGGAATTCCTTCCCTACACCTGGTACAACACGCCGAACATCCACTTCTGCACCTTCAAGGACTTCGAGGCGCTGTGCCGCGAGCAGCGCCTGCGGGTGCTCGACCGCCTGGCGGTGGACCGTGACCACCGTCATCGCTGGTCCTGCCGAGTTTGGCCTAATCTGTTGGGTGAAATCGGTATCTACCGGGTCAGCGGTCCAAGCCTGCCGGACCACCGCATCGCCGTCTGAACCGCCCGGGGCCCCGAAACCCAGGAGAAGAAAACCATGCGCCGCCTAGCCTCCCTGCTGTTCTGCCTGTTCCTGGCCCTGCCGGCCTTCGCCGAGCAGGCCACCACGCTGGGGGACCTCAAGGTCCACTACAGCGTCTACAACTCCAGCTTCCTCCAGCCCAAGGTCGCCGCGGCCGTCGGCGTGGTGCGCAGCAAGGCCCAGGGCGTGATCAACATCGTGCCGCTGGACGCCAGCGGCAAGCCGGCCCAGGTCACCGTCTCCGGCACCGCCAAGAACCTCATGGGCCAGTCGACCCCGCTGACCTTCAAGCGGGTGGTCGAGGAAGGCGCGGTCTACCACATCGCCCAGTTCCCCATCGAAGGCCGTGACACCCTGACCTTCGACATCCAGGTACAAAAGGGCTCCGAAGCCCCGCAAAGCTTCGAGTTCATGCAGGAAATCTACCCAGACGAATGATCAAGCTCGACCAACTGGTGCTGGCCAGTCACAACGCCGGCAAACTCAAGGAGCTCCAGGCCATGCTGGGCGCCCACGTGAAGGTGCGCTCCATCGGCGAGTTCAGCGACGTGGAGCCGGAGGAAACCGGCCTGTCCTTCGTCGAGAACGCCATCCTCAAGGCGCGCAACGCCGCGCGCATCTCCGGGCTGCCGGCGCTGGCCGACGACTCGGGCCTGGCGGTGGACCATCTCGGCGGCGCGCCGGGCATCTACTCCGCGCGCTACGCCGACGGCAAGGGTGACGCGGCGAACAACGCCAAGCTGCTGGACGCCCTGCGCGAGGTGCCGGACGAAGAGCGCGGCGCGCAGTTCGTCAGCGTCCTGGCCCTGGTGCGGCACGCCGACGACCCGCTGCCGATCCTCTGCGAAGGCATCTGGGAAGGCAGCATCCTGCGCGAGGCCCGCGGCGAGCACGGCTTCGGCTACGACCCGCTGTTCTGGGTGCCCGAAAGCGGCTGCTCCAGCGCCGAACTGCCCCCCGAGCAGAAGAACCGCCTGAGCCACCGCGCCCGCGCCATGGCCCTGCTGAAGCAGCGGTTGGGACTGTGAACAAGGCTTCAGGCGACAGGCTTCAGGCCTCAGGCAAAAGCCACGACCTGCAGCCTGCAGCCTGCAGCCTGCAGCTGCCGCCCCTGGCGGCCTACGTCCATATCCCCTGGTGCGTGCGCAAATGCCCGTACTGCGACTTCAACTCCCACGCCGCCGGCCCGGAGCTGCCCGAGGACGCCTACGTCCAGGCGCTGCTGGCCGACCTGGCGGCTGACCGGCGGCACGTCCACGGGCGCAAGCTGACCTCGATCTTCTTCGGCGGCGGCACCCCCAGCCTGTTCTCCGCCCAGGCCCTGGGCCACATCCTCGAAGGCCTGGAGCGCGAAGTCGGTTTCGAGCCAGGCATCGAGATCACCCTGGAAGCCAACCCCGGCACCTTCGAACAGGCCAAGTTCGCCGACTACCGGACCCTGGGCATCAACCGCCTGTCCATCGGCGTGCAGAGCTTCCAGGCCGACAAGCTCAAGGCCCTGGGCCGCATCCACGACGGCGGCGAAGCCGTGCGCGCGGCGGACATGGCGCGCCGCGCCGGCTTCGACAACTTCAACCTGGACCTGATGCACGGCCTGCCACAGCAGAGCGTGGCCGACGCCCTGGCCGACCTGGAGCAGGCCATCGCCCTGGCCCCGACGCACCTGTCCTGGTACCAGTTGACCATGGAGCCGAACACGGTGTTCTGGAGCCAGCCGCCGGAACTGCCGGAAGACGACGCCCTGTGGGAAATCCAGGAAGCCGGCCAGGCCCGCCTGGCGCAGGCGGGCTACCGGCAGTACGAGACCTCGGCCTACGCCCGTGACGGCCTGCGCGCCCGGCACAACCTCAACTACTGGACCTTCGGCGACTTCCTCGGCCTGGGCGCCGGCGCCCACGCCAAGCTGAGCAGCCCGCAGGGCCGCATCCTGCGCACCTGGAAGACGCGCCTGCCGAAGGACTACCTGAACCCGGCCAAGGCCTTCCAGGCCGGCGAGCGCGAACTGGAAGCGGCCGACCTGCCCTTCGAGTTCATGATGAACGCCCTGCGCCTGGTGGACGGCGTCCCGGCGGCGCTGTTCGAGCAACGCACCAGCCAGCCCCTGCAAGCCATCGCCGAAGCCTGCCGCGAAGCCCGCGCCCAGGGCCTGCTGGCCGAGGACGACGAGCGCCTGCGGCCGACCGAGCGCGGCCAGCTGTTCCTCAACGACCTGCTGCAGCAGTTCCTGCCCTGAGGCCAGCGCGCGGCATGCGAGCGACCATCGTCCTGGTGATCTACAAGGAAAAGCTCAGCGATTCGCAGAGCTTCCGCAGCCTTCTGCAGAACCAGGCCCTGCTGGCCGCCCATGACTTCAGCCTGGTCATCCACGACAACAGCCCCACGCCCCAGGCACTGCCGCCCGGCGAATACCCCATCGCCGTGCACTACAGGCATGACCCGAGCAACCCGGGCCTTGCCGCGGCCTACAACCTGGCGCTGCGCGATGCCCGCGAGCGCGGCAGCGACTGGCTGCTGCTGCTCGACCAGGACACCCGGCTGCCGGAGGCGTACTTCCAGGAGCTGACGGAGCAGGCCGATGGCCTGGCCGTCGATTGCGTCTGCCTGGTGCCACAAGTCAGCGATGGCCAGCGCCAGGTCTCGCCCATGGACAACAGCCGCGTGCGCGCCAGCGCGGAAGGCATCGAGGCCGGCTATCGCAGGCACCAGGTGACCGCGATCAATTCCGGCGCCTGCTGGCGCACGGCCTGGCTGGCCCGGATCGGCGGCTTCAACCCCGACTTCCCGCTGGACTACCTGGACCACTGGGCCTTCCACCGCGCACTGTCCGACGGCAAACAGGTCTACGTCATGGCCGCCCGGGTCCGCCAGAACCTCTCGATCAGCAACCGCAACCAGGTTTCCCGGGCCCGCTACGAAAGCATCTACGAGTCGGAGTATCGCTACTACAGCCAGTACCGCACCGAGCTCTTCGCCAGTTACCGGCGCCACCTGCCACTGCGCCTGATCAAGCAGCTTCTGATGTTCCGCGAGAAGAAACTGACCTGGAAGACGTTGCAGCTGCTGCTGCGAAAAACGCCTGGCGGCTGAACCACCCACCCGTCGCTCGGGTAAACTCCCCCGTCGACCGCCCCCGACCAAGGAGCCTGCATGGACTTCGCCCTCGACCTGATCGCCAGCGCCTCCCGCTGGAGCCGCAGCCATCTGTCCGATATCGCCCTGGCGATCATGGCCACCCTGCTGGTGCTGTTCGGCCCGGCGATCAACGCCTGGGTGCAGCAGCGCATCGGCAGCCTGAACTTCGTCTTCCGCACCCTGCTGTTCGTGCTCATCTGCGCCGTGGGCTACGGCCTGGCCATGGTCTTCGTCACCCCCTGGGTGGCCCACGGCCTGAACTACTTCAACAACTACACCCTGGCGCCGGTGCTGCTGTTGCTGTTCTTCATCATCGGCATGATCGCCGACCGCAGCTGACGGGCCTGCTAGTGTTTCCCCAGTAGCCAACGCGCAACTGGGGAAACGCCATGAAACCGATCAAGCACCTGTACCTGCACTTCGTCGACGGCCAGCGCCTGGCGCTGCGCTTCCCGCAACAGAGCGAGGACCCGGTGGAGGTGGCGCAGGGCATCCGCAAGCAGCTGGAGTCGCCCTGCCTGAGCATCGAGGTGGATGGCGACCTGCTGCTGATCCCGCGCAGCAGCATCAAGTACCTGCAGATCACCCCGGCGCCGCTGAGCCTGCCGGACATCACCGTGGTCGGCGCCGAGTTGATCGACTGAGCGCGAGCGGCAAGCCGTAGGGCGCATAACGCCCCAGGCGTTATCCGCCGTCGACCTTCGCGCCAGGACCAACGGCGTATAACCGCGAACGGTTATGCGCCCTACGCACACCTCCCGCCCGTAGGAGCGGACCTTGTCCGCGATGGCCGGAGATTCCGGCGCGGTTCGCGGATGAGATCCGCTCCTACACCGCGCCACCTACGCCATTCCCCTGTAGGAGCGCGCCCTGCGCGCGATCGCGGGCAGGGCCCGCTCCTACAGCGTGCAGGACGTTTCGGCGGCTCAGTCGACGCGCTGGAACTTCAGACCTTCACGCCAGGGCCAACGGCGGATAACCGCGAACGGTTATGCGCCCTACGCACACCTCCCGCCTGTAGGAGCGGACCTTGTCTGCGATGGCCGGAGATTCCGGCGCGGTTCGCGGATGAGATCCGCTCCTACACTGCCCCACCCACGCCATTCCCATGTAGGAGCGCGCCTGAACCGGTCAAGAAATTTTGGACACCGCTTTAGGTTCATGCTGCTGCCTTGAGCTTTTCCTCCATGGCTACCGGGG
>NZ_JAZAQP010000040.1:0-64975 GCF_036231725.1 Pseudomonas sp. JH-2
GCCGTCGGGCACCGGCGTTCCGGCCGGCGGCGGATAACCGCGAACGGTTATTCGCCCTACGGTCGAGCACGGACGTAGGAGCAACTGTCTTGTGGCCCGCGCCGAGATGCTCTTTGTAGGAGCGAGCTTGCTCGCGAACCGCATGGCACCGTCTTTGTTCGCGAGCAAGCTCGCTCCTACGAGAAGCCATGCTCGCCTGCAACGTAGGAGCGGACTCTGTCCGCGATTGCCCGCCCCATTGCACCGAACCGCCCATCGGCACAACCCATCCTACGGGGTGTCATATTTGCCGGAAGGTGTAGGAGACACCCCTTACCCCGCACGCACCTCTTCCAGCAATTCGGGATGGCGGTCGAGCACCTTGAGCAGCTTGACCAGCGCCAACGGCGGGCGCGTCTTGCCATTCTCGTAGCGGGAGAACGCGTTCACGCCGCCACCGAAGATCTCCGCGGCCTCGCGCTGGTCCAGCGCCAGCTTCTTGCGCACGGCGGCAATGAACCCCGGATCGACCATCGAAGCGTTCACCTGCTTGTTGAAGGCCAGCATCAGGGCACTCACCCGCGCCGACTCGTCGGCGTCCAGCACCGCCTCGCCACAGGCCGGGCAGAACTCACCGCGCACAGCCGTTATCAGGGTGCTCTCCCCCTTGTAGGCATAGGGAAGGTCGCGGGTCTCGTGGAGCAGTTCGGCTCCACCGCAGAGGGGACATTTCATGCTCATAGCTCCTTGAAGGACACGACAAGCACATCGTCTATGACGGTCAACTTCAGATAGATCCGACCCACGGCGGTCGAAGGTCGGTAGACGTCCTGCCAGACACGATGATCGGCGTGAGTCGTCATGCTCTTGTGGAAATCACGGGGCGCCAGGGCCTCGATGACCGCCAGCATGTCGGCGAAGTCCAACCCCAGCGCCGCACCGCCGGAGAGCGCGGAATAGGTCGCGCGAACCCTGCCCTGGGCAAGCAGCGACTTGACTCGGTCGAGACGGCAATGAGGCGTCGATTTCTCCATCGAGCAAGGCTAGACAAACCCTGGCCATTTAGCAACTTGGTTAATTCCAGCCTGCCGCATTGCACTCCCACGCAAGCTCCGGGACACTAGCCGCCTTCCCCATCGCCGCCCCGCCGGAGCCACCCCATGTCCGCCAAATCCGAAGCCTTCTGGAACCAGCTCTGCGCCGACGCCGGCGTCGATCCGCAGCGGCGCCTGGCCGCGCGCCAGGCCGTGCTGGCCGATGCGAAGGCGGTGGATGCCTGCTTCTACCGCCCCGACGACAACGACCCGGACGCCGAGGAACTGGACCTGGGCGACGCCAGGGTGCTCATTCTCGGCCCCTTCGAGGCGCCCGCCGACTGGGACGCCGCCGAGCGCGAGGCGTTCTTCGAGGATGCCGACCCGGCGGCCTTCTTCAGCGCCCTGGTGGAGTGCGAGGCCGAGCCCGGCAGCAAGGCCTTCTTCGTCCCGGAGATCGGTGATTTCGTCGCCGTGATGCCGAGCCCGGACAAGGTACAGATGTACTTCCTGCACGACTGGCACGAAGAGGAAGATGGCTGCCATTGCGTGCTGGTGCGTGATGACGAAGGTCTCTGAGCCGACACGCAACCCAGGCTTTTTCCTACAGAAGCTGCGGTGAATCTCCACTAGGCCGGGCGCCGGGCCGAACCTACAGTTGCGGGCTCATTGCACCCAGCGGCGCCCGCCATGCCCCACGATCACGACAGCCTGCCGGTGGAACTCGAAACCCACCTGCCCAACCACGCCCCGCGCATCCTGCGCGGGCGCATCAGCCTGAACGACTACCACGACCTGCTGCTGGGCGACACGCCCGCCCTGGTGCGCCTGACGGACCTGCATGGCCAGGGCGACCTGTTCATCCGCGGGGTGAACATCCGCTGGGTGGTCCGCACCGACGACAGCGACGCAGCCGCCTAGGCGCCGCGCCTAAACGTGCCCGGGCGCGGGCCTGGCTGAACCGAAGCTGAATATCGCCACGATTCACAAGCGCCCGGGGAACCGGGCGCCGTGGCGTCAGTCACAGAGGAATCTTCGGCAACTTCCTACGCAGCCTTCGGCAGCAGCGCCGTGCGAGAGCCCACCATGCAACCGGATCAAGACACCCTCTGGGTCGAACTGGAAACCCTGGACAACGCCCAGCGCCCGCACCGCCTGCGCGGGCGCATGCAACTGCGCGACTACTTCGACCTGCTGGCCGGCTGCGCCCCCAGCCTGGTGCGCCTGGACGACTGCCGCGCCGACCGCCGCGGGCCGGTGGCCGACCTGTTCATCCGCAGCGTGCACATCCTGCGGGTCATGGCCCTGGGCCCGGTGCCGGCCTGAGGCCACCTCAGTCGGCCATCCCCTTGTAGACATAGGTCATCGGCCGCGGCCCCGGCAGGTACTCGCGGCTCAGCTCGCGCACCTGGAAGCCGCCGGCCGCGATCAGCGCCGGGATGTCGCGGTCCAGGTGGCAGCCGCCGGCCAGAGGCTTCCAGATCGGCGTCAGGCGGTGCTGCCAGGCGCGCACGCCGGCGTCCGGCGCCAGGCCGTGCTCGCAGAAGAGGAACTCGCCGCCCGGCTTGAGTACCCGGCGCATCTCCCGCAGCGCCGCCAGCACGTCCGGGATGGTGCAGAGGGTGAAGGTGCAGACGACGGAGTCGAAGCTGCCGGCATCGGCGCGAATCTGCCCCAGTTCCAGCGCCACCATCTCCACCGGGATGCCGATGCCCGCCGCGCGCTTGCGCGCCAGGCCCTGCATCTGCGCCGCCGGGTCGACGCCGACGATTGTCGACACTTTCCCCGCATCGTAGAAACCCAGGTTCAGCCCGGTGCCGATGCCGATCTCCAGCACCCGGCCGCGGGCCCGCGGCACCAGCAGCGAGCGCTGCTTCATCACCTGGCCCATGCCGCAGGCGCAGTCGATCAGCCATGGCAGCAGGTAGCGGTCGTAGACGCCCATCGTCTTCCCCCCTTGCGGTTTCGCCCAGCCTAGCGCAGTGCAGGCCGCGCCGCGCGGGGCTTTTCGGCCATCCGCAGGATTCCCTGGACGCTTTGCGCATAACCCGGCCGCCTATTAGACGATTGTCGACAATCCACTTGACCGGACAAATATTCGAGGTTAATTTCCGCCGCACCTGATGTGGATTGTCGACACCATGAACGAATCCCTGCTCCTGCCCAGCGACGTCGAAGGCGACGGCGAGACCCTCTCGGAACACGTGTTCCGCAAGATCCAGTCGGCCATCGTCAAGGGCGATATCGCCCCGGGCAGCAAGATCTCCGAGCCGGAGCTGGCGCGCACCTACGGCATCAGCCGCGGCCCGCTGCGCGAGGCGATCCACCGCCTGGAAGGGCAGAAGCTGCTGGTGCGCGTGCCCCACGTCGGCGCGCGGGTGGTGTCGCTGAGCCATGCCGAGCTGATCGAGCTGTACGAGATTCGCGAATCCCTGGAAGGCATGGCCTGCCGCCTGGCCGCCGAACGCATGAGCCAGGCCGAGATCGACGAACTGCGCCGGGTGCTCGACACCCACGAGCGCGACGAGGCCTTCCAGGCCGGGCGCGGCTACTACCAGCAGGAAGGCGACTACGACTTCCACTACCGGATCATCCAGGGCAGTGGCAACCGCACCCTCACCCGCATGCTCTGCGGCGAGCTGTACCAGCTGGTACGCATGTACCGGCTGCAGTTCTCCGCCACGCCGAACCGGCCGCGCCAGGCCTTCGCCGAGCACCACCGCATTCTCGATGCCATCGCCGACCGTGACGGCGAACTGGCCGAACTGCTGATGCGCCGTCACATCGGCGCTTCCAAGCGCAACATCGAGCGTCACTACCTGGACGCCCAAGCCAAGACAGCCAACGAACGAGGTGAGTCATGAGTCTGCTTTCCCCCGGCCAGCGTTTCCGTACCGCCCTTGCCGAAGAGAAACCGCTGCAGGTGATCGGTGCGATCAACGCCAACCACGCCCTGCTCGCCAAGCGCGCCGGCTTCAAGGCCATCTACCTCTCCGGCGGCGGTGTCGCCGCCGGCTCCCTGGGCCTGCCGGACCTGGGCATCAACACCCTGGACGACGTGCTCACCGACGTGCGCCGCATCACCGACGTCTGCGACCTGCCGCTGCTGGTGGACATCGACACCGGCTTCGGCCCCAGCGCCTTCAACATCGAGCGCACGGTCAAGAGCCTGATCAAGGCCGGCGCCGCCGCCGCGCACATCGAGGACCAGGTCGGCGCCAAGCGCTGCGGCCACCGTCCGGGCAAGGAAATCGTCTCCACCGAGGAAATGGCCGACCGCGTGAAGGCCGCCGCCGACGCCAGGACCGATCCGAACTTCTTCCTCATCGCCCGTACCGACGCCATCCAGGCCGAGGGTGTGGACGCCGCCATCGAGCGCTGCCTGCGCTACGTGGAAGCCGGTGCCGACGGCATCTTCGCCGAGGCCGCCTACGACCTGCCGACCTACCAGCGCTTCGTCGAGGCCCTGGGCGTGCCGGTGCTGGCCAACATCACCGAGTTCGGCGCCACCCCGCTGTTCACCCGCGACGAGCTGGCCTCGGTCGGCGTGGCCATCCAGCTCTACCCGCTGTCGGCCTTCCGTGCCGCCAACAAGGCCGCCGAGGCGGTGTACACCGCGATCCGCCAGCAGGGCCATCAGAAAGACGTCATCGACCTGATGCAGACTCGCGCGGAGCTGTACGACCGCATCGGCTACCACGCCTTCGAGCAGAAGCTCGACGCGCTGTTCGCGGCGAACAAGAAGTAAAGCGGCTTCAGGCGGCAGGCTATAGGCTGCAGGACAAAGCGCCCGGCCTGCCGCCACCGACTCGAAATGCCAGGCCGCAGGGCCTGCGGAACAAGAACAAGCAACCGGATTCGTGAGGAGAGATACGATGAGCGCTACCGCCGAAACCACCACCGGCTTCAAGCCGAAGAAATCCGTGGCCCTGAGCGGCACCGCCGCCGGCAACACCGCCCTGTGCACCGTCGGCCGCACCGGCAACGACCTGCACTACCGTGGCTATGACGTGCTCGACTTCGCCAACCGCTGCGAATTCGAGGAAATCGCCCACCTGCTGGTCCACGGCAAGCTGCCCAACGCCGCCGAACTGGCCGGCTACAAGGCCAAGCTGAAGGCCCTGCGCGGCCTGCCGGCGGGCGTCAAGGCCGCCCTGGAAACCCTGCCGCCGTCGGCCCACCCGATGGACGTGATGCGCACCGCCGTGTCCGTGCTCGGCTGCCTGTCGCCCGAGAAGGACGACCACAACCACCCCGGCGCCCGCGACATCGCCGACAAGCTGATGGCCTCCCTCGGCTCCGCCCTGCTGTACTGGTACCACTACAGCCACAACGGCAAGCGCATCGACGTGGAGACCGACGACGACTCCATCGGCGGCCACTTCCTGCACCTGCTGCACGGCGAGAAGCCGCGCGAGTCCTGGGTGCGCGCCATGCACACCTCGCTGAACCTGTACGCCGAGCACGAGTTCAACGCCTCCACCTTCACCTCGCGCGTCATCGCCGGCACCGGCTCCGACATGTACTCCTGCATCGCCGGCGCCATCGGCGCCCTGCGCGGCCCGAAACACGGCGGCGCCAACGAGGTGGCCTTCGAGATCCAGAAGCGCTACGACAACCCGGACGAGGCGGAAGCCGACATCCGCGCCCGCGTCGAGAAGAAGGAAGTGGTGATCGGCTTCGGCCACCCGGTCTACACCGTGTCCGACCCGCGCAACAAGGTGATCAAGGAAGTCGCCCGCGAGCTGTCCGCCGAGCAGGGCAACAGCAAGATGTACGACATCGCCGAGCGCCTGGAAAGCGTGATGTGGGAAATCAAGAAGATGTTCCCCAACCTCGACTGGTTCAGCGCCGTCAGCTACCACATGATGGGCGTGCCCACCGCCATGTTCACCCCGCTGTTCGTGATCGCCCGTACCGCCGGCTGGTCCGCCCACGTCATCGAGCAGCGCATCGACGGCAAGATCATCCGCCCGAGCGCCAACTACACCGGTCCCGAGGACCTGAAGTTCGTTCCGCTCAAGGACCGCCCCTGAACAATGGTGAATAGCCTGATGAACAGCAAATACCGTAAAAGCCTGCCCGGCACACAACTGGACTACTTCGACGCCCGTGCGGCCGTCGAAGAGATCCAGGCTGGTGCCTGGGACAAACTCCCGTACACCTCGCGCGTGCTGGCCGAGCAACTGGTGCGCCGCTGCGAGCCGGAACTGCTGACTGCCGCGCTGGAACAACTGATCTACCGCAAGCGCGACCTCGACTTCCCCTGGTACCCGGCGCGCGTGGTCTGCCACGACATCCTCGGGCAGACCGCGCTGGTCGACCTGGCCGGCCTGCGCGACGCCATCGCCGACCAGGGCGGCGACCCGTCCAAGGTCAACCCGGTGGTGCCGACGCAACTGATCGTCGACCACTCCCTGGCCGTGGAAGCCCCGGGCTTCGACCCCGAGGCCTTCGAGAAGAACCGCGCCATCGAGGACCGTCGCAACGAGGACCGCTTCCACTTCATCGAGTGGACCAAGACCGCGTTCAAGAACGTCGACGTGATCCCCGCCGGCAACGGCATCATGCACCAGATCAACCTGGAGAAGATGAGCCCGGTGATCCAGGCGCGCGGCGGCGTGGCCTTCCCCGACACCTGCGTCGGCACCGACTCGCACACCCCGCACGTGGACGCCCTGGGCGTGATCGCCATCGGCGTCGGCGGCCTGGAAGCGGAAACCGTGATGCTCGGCCACCCGTCGATGATGCGCCTGCCCGACATCGTCGGCGTCGAGCTGACCGGCAAGCGCCAGCCGGGCATCACCGCCACCGACATCGTGCTCGCACTGACCGAGTTCCTGCGCAAGGAACGCGTGGTCGGTGCCTACGTCGAGTTCTTCGGCGAAGGGGCCGACAGCCTGTCCATCGGCGACCGCGCGACCATCTCCAACATGTGCCCGGAATACGGCGCCACCGCCTCGATGTTCTACATCGACCAGCAGACCATCGACTACCTCAAGCTCACCGGCCGCGAGCCCGAGCAGGTGGCGCTGGTGGAGAACTACGCCAGGACCCTCGGCCTGTGGGGCGACGCCCTGAAGACCGCCGAGTACGAGCGCGTGCTGAGCTTCGACCTGGGCAGCGTGGTGCGCAACATGGCCGGACCAAGCAACCCGCACCGCCGCCTGCCGACCTCGGCGCTGGCCGAGCGCGGCATCGCCGACGAGGCCAAGCTGGAATCCGGCCGCGACGAAGAGGCCCATGGCCTGATGCCCGACGGCGCGGTGATCATCGCCGCCATCACCAGTTGCACCAACACCTCCAACCCGCGCAACGTGGTCGCCGCCGGCCTGCTGGCGAAGAAGGCCAATGCGCTGGGCCTGGTGCGCAAGCCCTGGGTGAAGACCTCGTTCGCACCAGGTTCGAAAGTCGCCAGGCTGTACCTGGAAGAGGCCGGCCTGCTGAGCGAGCTGGAGCAGCTCGGCTTCGGCATCGTCGCCTACGCCTGCACCACCTGCAACGGCATGTCCGGGGCGCTGGAGCCGAAGATCCAGCAGGAAATCATCGACCGCGACCTGTACGCCACCGCCGTGCTCTCGGGCAACCGCAACTTCGACGGGCGCATCCACCCCTACGCCAAACAGGCCTTCCTCGCCTCACCGCCGCTGGTGGTGGCCTACGCCATCGCCGGCACCGTGCGCTTCGACATCGAGCAGGACCCGCTGGGCACCGACGCCAACGGCAACCCCATCACCCTGAAGGACCTGTGGCCGTCCGACGAAGAGATCGATGCCATCGTCGCCAGCAGCGTGAAGCCGGAACAGTTCCGCCAGGTCTACATCCCGATGTTCGACCTGGGCAGCGTCAAGGAAGCCGACAGCCCGCTGTACGACTGGCGCCCGCAGTCCACCTACATCCGCCGCCCGCCGTACTGGGAAGGCGCGTTGGCCGGCGAGCGCACGCTCAAGGGCATGCGCCCGCTGGCGATCCTGCCGGACAACATCACCACCGACCACCTGTCGCCGTCCAACGCCATCCTCGCCAGCTCCGCGGCCGGCGAATACCTGGCGAAAATGGGCCTGCCGGAGGAGGACTTCAACTCCTACGCCACCCACCGCGGCGACCACCTGACCGCCCAGCGCGCCACCTTCGCCAACCCGCAGCTGGTCAACGAGATGGCCGTGGTCGATGGCCAGGTGAAGAAGGGCTCGCTGGCCCGCGTGGAGCCCGAAGGCAAGGTGATGCGCATGTGGGAAGCCATCGAAACCTACATGAACCGCAAGCAGAACCTGATCATCGTCGCCGGCGCCGACTACGGCCAGGGCTCGTCCCGCGACTGGGCGGCCAAGGGCGTGCGCCTGGCCGGGGTGGAAGTGATCGTGGCCGAGGGCTTCGAGCGCATCCACCGCACCAACCTGGTGGGCATGGGCGTGCTGCCGGTGGAGTTCAAGCCGGGCACCACGCGCCTGACCCTGGGCCTGGACGGCACCGAGACCTATGACATCGAGGGCGAACTGTCGCCGCGCTGCGACCTGACCCTGGTGGTCAACCGGCGCAACGGTGAAGTGCTCCGGGTACCGGTGACCTGCCGCCTGGACACCGCCGCCGACGTCAGCGTGTACAAGGCCGGCGGCGTGCTGCAGCGCTTCGCCAAGGACTTCCTCGAGTCGTCCGCGGCGTGATGTAACAAGAGCCCCTCTCCCTGACCCTCTCCCCGAAGGGAGAGGGGACCGTTCGGCGCAGGATGAAACCAATGCGTCAGCCGGCACGGACGGCTCCCTCTCCCTTCAGGGAGAGGGCGGGGGGAGAGGGTTGCCCCCCTCGAACTTTCAGGTAGCGAACCCATGCCCCACGTACCCCAAGTGAAAATCCCCGCCACCTACATCCGCGGCGGCACCAGCAAGGGCGTGTTCTTCCGCCTGCAGGACCTGCCCGAGCGTTGCCAGGTGCCGGGGGAAGCGCGCGACAAGCTGTTCATGCGCGTGATCGGCAGCCCCGACCCGTATTCGGCGCACATCGACGGCATGGGCGGCGCCACCTCCAGCACCAGCAAGTGCGTGATCCTGTCCAAGAGCAGCCAGCCCGGCCACGACGTCGACTACCTCTACGGCCAGGTCTCCATCGACAAGCCCTTCGTCGACTGGAGCGGCAACTGCGGCAACCTCTCCACCGCCGCCGGCGCCTTCGCCATCCACGCCGGCCTGGTCGATGCGGCGCGCATCCCGGACAACGGCACCTGCGTGGTGCGCATCTGGCAGGCCAATATCAACAAGACCATCATCGCCCACGTGCCGGTGACCAGCGGCCAGGTCCAGGAGACCGGCGACTTCGAGCTGGACGGGGTGACCTTCCCCGCCGCCGAGATCGTGCTGGAGTTCCTCGACCCGTCCGACGACGGCGAGGAAGGCGGCTCCATGTTCCCCACCGGCAACCTGGTGGATAACCTGGAAGTGCCCGGCGTCGGCACCTTCAAGGCGACCATGATCAGCGCCGGCATCCCCACGGTGTTCGTCAACGCCGGGGACATCGGCTACCAGGGCACCGAACTGCGCGAGGACATCAACTCCGATCCCGAGCAACTGGCGCGCTTCGAAAAGATCCGTATCGCCGGCGCCTTGCGCATGGGCCTGATCAAGACCCCGGAAGAAGCGGCCACCCGCCAGCACACGCCGAAGATCGCCTTCGTCTCCCCGCCCAAGGACTACCGCACCTCCAGCGGCAAGCAGGTGCGGGCCGGCGACGTCGACCTGCTGGTGCGCGCGCTGTCCATGGGCAAGCTGCACCACGCCATGATGGGCACCGCCGCCGTGGCCATCGGCACCGCCGCCGCCGTGCCGGGCACCCTGGTGAACCTGGCCGCCGGTGGCGGCGAGCGCACCGCCGTACGCTTCGGCCACCCCTCCGGCACCCTGCGCGTTGGCGCCGAGGCCAGGCAGGTGGACGGCGAATGGACGGTGACCAAGGCCATCATGAGCCGCAGCGCGCGCATCCTCATGGAAGGCTGGGTGCGGGTGCCGGGCGACGCCTTCTGAGCGTAGGGCGGATAACGTTCCACGTTATCCGCCGTTTGACCTTGGTTTCAGGCGCGTACCGGGTTTGGCCACGGAGCGCCTGCTTCAAGGCACTCCGGGCTCGGCCGAGGAGCAGGGCACGAGGTCGGTGTAGCGGCGTATAACCGCGAACGGTTATACGCCCTACGTCCGTGATGGCTCCGTTGCCAAGGGTATCCGCCTCCAGCGTCTAGACTCTCCCGGATTACCGCGAAGGAGCACGCCATGAGCACCAACGCCGATCCGAACACCCGCCCCGACTACGACGTCGTCCTGCAGCAGATCGCCGACTACGTCCTGACCTACCGCGTCGACTCCGCCGAGGCCCGTGACACCGCGCGGCTGTGCCTGATGGACAGCCTGGCCTGCGCCCTGCTGGCGCTACGCTTCCCCGAATGCACCAAGCTGCTCGGCCCCCAGGTGGACGGCACTGTGGTGCCCCACGGCTCCCGGGTGCCGGGCACGCGCTTCTGCCTGGACCCGGTCAAGGCAGCCTGGGACATAGGCGCGCTGGTGCGCTGGCTGGACTACAACGACACCTGGCTGGCCGCCGAATGGGGCCACCCGTCGGACAACCTCGGCGCCATCCTCGCCATCGCCGACCACCTGGCGCAGCTGGCCCAGGCCAGGGGCGAGCCGCCGCCGAGCATGGACGACGTGCTGGAGTCCATGGTCCTGGCCCACGAGATCCAGGGCGTGTTCGCCCTGGAGAACGCCTTCAACCGCGTCGGCCTGGACCACGTGTTCCTGGTCAAGCTCGCCTCCACGGCCGTGAGCGCACGATTGCTCGGCGCCGACCGCGAGCAGCTGCTTTCCGCCCTCTCCCACGCCTGCGTCGACGGCCAGGCGCTGCGCACCTACCGCCACGCGCCCAACGCCGGCTCGCGCAAGTCCTGGGCCGCCGGCGACGCCAGCAGCCGCGGCCTGCGCCTGGCGGACATCGCCCTGCGCGGCGAGATGGGCATCCCCGGCGTGCTCAGCGCGCCGCAATGGGGCTTCTACGACGTGCTGTTCAGCCATACCAACAAGGACCTGGCGCTCAAGCCCGACGACCAGCGCCGGTTCCGCCTGCCGCAGCCCTTCGCCAGCTACGTGATGGAGAACGTGCTGTTCAAGATCAGCTTCCCCGCCGAGTTCCATGCGCAGACCGCCGTGGAAGCCGCGGTGCAGCTGCACCCGCTGGTGCGCAACCGCATCAGCGAGATCACCCGCATCGTCATCGCCACCCAGGAATCGGCGATCCGCATCATCTCCAAGACCGGCCCGCTGGCCAACGCCGCCGACCGCGACCACTGCATCCAGTACATGGTCGCCGTGCCGCTGATCTACGGCACCCTGGAAGCGGAACACTACGAGGACGCCTTCCACGCCGCGCACCCGCTGATCGACCGCCTGCGCGAGAAGATGGAAGTGGTGGAGGATGCGCGCTACACCCGCGAGTACCTGGAAGCGGACAAGCGCAGCATCGCCAACGCCGTGCAGGTGTTCTTCAGCGACGGCAGCAGCACGCCGAAGATCGAGGTGGAATACCCGGTGGGCCACCGCCGCCGGCGCGCCGAGGGCATTCCGCTGCTGGAAGCCAAGTTCCGCAACGCCCTGGCCACCCGCTTCGCCCCGCAGCGCTGCGCGCGGATAGCCGCGCTGTGCAACGACCCGGCGCAGCTGGAGGCCACGCCGGTGCATAGGTTCATGGACTTGCTGGTGATCTGAAGCGCTCTTGTAGGAGCGCGCCCTGCGCGCGAATCGCGGGCAGGGCCCGCTCCTACAGGTTGCCGTGAGGCATGGCATTCTCTCCCCGTAGGAGCGGACCTTGTCCGCGATAGCCGGAACCAACGGCGCGATTCGCGGATGAGATCCGCTCCTACGGGGCAGCCACAACGCTCAGGCCAGCAGATCCCCCTGCAACTGCTCCAGCAGCACCTGGATGCGCGCCAGGCGCACCGTGGGGTCGTCCATCTCCAGCAGCACCTGCTTCTGCTCCGGCTCGAAGGGCAGCAGGTAGGCCAGTTGGCAGGCCAGCTCCTGCTGGCCACTGACCTCGCCGCCCATCTCCAGGGTGGCGACCATCGGGTGCAGCGACAAGGCGCCGAGCAGCGCCGCCAGGTCGTCGTGCTCCTCGGTCAGCGGCTGGTCGGGCAGCTCCTCCAGCCAGGCCACGTCGGCTACCAGCAGTTGGTCCGGCTGCACCTGCGTATCCAGCACGCGGAAGCGCCGGCCACCCTCGACGCGGATGCCCAGCAGGCCGTTGGGCAGCTGCTGCCAGTCGCGGATCAGCGCCTCGCAGCCGACCTTGCCGAACGCCTCGGGGGCCTCGCCCACCTCGCGGCCTTCGACGATGGACACCACGCCGAAGCCGCCGCCCTGCTTCATGCAGCGGCCGATCATGTCCAGGTAGCGCGCCTCGAAGATCTGCAGGTCCAGGCGGCAGCCGGGGAACAGCACGGTGTTGAGGGGGAAGAGCGGCAACTTCATGTGAATCTTCCTGCTTCAGGCGATCAAGGCTACCGCCAACGGTAGCAGCACTGCGGTGGCCACGCCCATCAGGCTCATCGCCAGGGCGGCGAAGGCGCCACATTCCTCGCCCTCCTGCAGGGCCCGGGAAGTGCCCACGGCATGGGCGGTCATGCCCAGCGCCATGCCCTGGGCGGCCGGGTGGCGCACGCCGATGCGGCGCAGCAGCTCCGGGCCGAGGATGGCGCCGAGCACCCCGGTGATCAGCACGAACACCGCCGCCAGCGCCGCCACGCCGCCGATCTGGTTGGCCACCAGCATGGCGATGGGCGAGGTCACCGACTTCGGCGCCAGGCTCATCAGCAGCTCGCCGCGCAGGCCGAACAGCCAGCCCAGGCCGATGCCGGCCACGGTGGCCAGCAGGCCGGCCACCAGCAGGGTCGCCAGGGTCGGCCAGAACAGCTGGCGGATGCGCCTGAGGTTGAGGAACAACGGCACCGCCAGGGCCACGGTGGCCGGGCCGAGCAGCACGGTCAGCACGCTGACCCCGGCGCTGTAGGTCTGGTAGTCGATGCCGGTGCCCAGCAGCACCAGGATCACCATCGCCATGGACACCAGCACCGGCTGCAGGAACACCCAGCGCGTGCGCTCGTAGCCGGCCAGCGCCAGCTGGTAGGCCGCCAGGGTGATGCCGATGCAGAACAGCGGGTGGTGGATGACCGCCTGCCAGGCGCCTTGCCAGTCAAGCATCGCGGGCCTCCTTGCGGCCGCGCTGGCGGTCGATCAGCTTCTGCATCAGCCAGCCGGCGAACAGGAACGAGCCCAGCAGCGACAGCGCCAGGGCCCCGGCCAGCGGCCAGAAGTCCGCCAGCAGCTGGCGGCCGTAGACCATCACCCCCACCGCCGGCGGCACCAGCAGCAGCGGCAGGTAGCGCAGCAGCGAGGACGCCGCCTCGGTGATCGGCTCGCCCACCTCGCCACGCACCAGCAGGAACGCCAGCAGCAGCACCAGCCCAATGATGGGGCCGGGGATCATCGGCAGGATGAGAACATTCAGGCCGGTGCCCAGCAGTTGGAACAGCACCAGCCAGGTCAGGCCGCGAAGCAGCATGGCAACCTCCTGTGAAAAAGCCCGACATTATGCCCAAGTACGCCCGGCCTATGGCACGGCATTCGCTTCAAGCATAGGTGCGCAGCCGTCATCGACCTGTGCCATGCTGCATCGCACGCCCAAAACAACAACACGCGTTCGCGGAGGAAAACATGCCTTTCGTTCCCGTCAGCACCCTCAAGGACTACATTGGCAAGGACCTGGGCCATTCCGACTGGCTCACCGTCGACCAGAACCGCATCAACCAGTTCGCCGAATGCACCGAGGACCACCAGTTCATCCACGTGGACCCGGAGAAGGCGAAGAAGACCCCGTTCGGCGGCACCATCGCCCACGGCTTCCTCTCCCTGTCGCTGATTCCCAAGCTCTGCGAAGGCCTGCTGGTGCTCCCGGAAAACCCGAAGATGGTGGTCAACTACGGCCTGGACAGCGTGCGCTTCATCCAGCCGGTGCCGGTGGACTCGCGGGTGCGCCTGCAGGTGACCATCCTCGACGTCAACGACAAGAACCCCGGGCAGTGGCTGATCAAGGCGCGCTGCACCCTGGAGATCGAGGGCCTGCCCAAGCCGGCCTACATCGCCGAATCCCTGAGCCTGGCCTTCGTCTGACGCCAGCGCCCGGCCCCTCGCAAAAAAGCCCGCGCCCGCGGGCTTTTTTGCGTCACACTGGTGCAAAACCGCCGTGACCGACCCTGCCGCATGCGCCTGCACCTTCCCCTCCTCGCCCTGCTCCTGTCCCTGGCGGCCTGTGACCAGGGCCCCGCCCAGCCAACGGCCGACCTGGTGCTGCCCGACGGTGCGCGCTACCAAGGCGCCCTCGTCGACGGCCTCCTGCACGGCGATGGACGCCTGGAATACGGCAACGGCGCCTGGTACCAGGGCCGCTTCGCCAAGGGCCTGTTCGACGGTCCGGGCGAATGGCACGGCGCCGACGGCAGCCACTACCAGGGCGGCTTCCGCGCCGGCCTCTATCACGGCCAGGGCCAGTTGGACGACGGCCAGGGCAACGAATACGCGGGTACCTTCGAGAACGGCCAGTTGCGCGGCAAGGGCAGCTTCAGCGACACCGACGGCGACCGCTACGAGGGCGGCTTCGAGAACACCGAATTCAGTGGCCAGGGGCGTTTCGTCAACGCCGACGGCGACGTGTGGAGCGGCCAGTTCAGCCAGGGCGCGCTGAACGGCCCGGGCAAGTACGAGGGCCGCGACGGCAGCCGCTACGAAGGCGGCTTCAAGGACTGGCGCTTCGCTGGCGAAGGCGTGCTGACCCAGGCCGACGGCCAGGTCTACCGTGGCCAGTTCGCCGACGGCAAGTTCGCCGGCAAGGGCAGCCTGCGCGGCGCCGACGGGCGCCTGCAGGCCGGCACCTGGAGCAACGGCCTGCTGCGCCGCGACGAACAGGGCCGGCGCCTGCCCAACCCGGTGGAGGTCGGCCTGCTGGAACAGGGCCGCCTGCTCGACCGCGCCCTGGCCGCGCTGCCGCCCTCCACGCCGCAGGTGGAGCTGTACGCCCTGAGCGTGGGCGGCGACGGCAAGCAGAGCGTGTTCCTGCGCGAGGCCGACTACGTCGCCCGCCTGCTCGGCCAGCGCTTCGGCGCGCGCGGCGTGGTCACCCTGGTGAACAACCGCAACCACGCCGACGACCGTCCCATGGCCACCCGCGAGAGCCTGGCGCGGGCGGTCCGCGCCCTGGCGCGCAGCAGCGGCCCGGAAGACCTGGTGTTCATCTACCTGACCAGCCACGGCAGCCACGACCACCAACTGGTCCTCGACATGCCCGGCATCCGCCTGGACAACCTGCCCGCCACCGACCTCGCCGAACTGCTCGCGCCGCTGAAGGACCGCTACAAGGTGCTGGTGATCTCGGCCTGCTACAGCGGCGGCTTCATCGAACCCCTGAAGGACGACAGGACGCTGGTCATGACGGCGGCGCGCAGCGACCGGGTATCCTTCGGCTGTTCCGAGGAAGCGGACTTCACCTATTTCGGCCAGGCCCTGTTCGCCAACGCCTTGAACGCCACCGACGACCTGCAGCAGGCTTTCCAGCAGGCCAGCGCCGAGGTCGCCCGGCGCGAGGCGGAGGACGGCTTCGACGCCTCCGAACCGCAGCTGTGGGCGCCACCGGCCGTCCTGCAGCGCTGGAACACCTTGCGCGCAGGCCAGGCCAGCCGTGCCCTGAGCGCCGATGCGGGGCTCGTGCAGGAAAAACGTTAGCCCGGCAACTACGCTTGTAACTGTGTCAGCGGAGAAACCAGGATGTATTCAACACCGACGCATGTCCTTCTCGCCGGCGCCACCGGCCTCACCGGCGAGCACCTGCTCGACCGCATGCTCAGCGAGCCGACGGTCAAGCGCGTGCTGGCGCCGACCCGTCGGCCACTGGCCGCCCACCCGCGCCTGGAGAACCCCATAGGCCCATTGGCCGAACTCATCCCCAACCTGGCAGGGCCGGTGGACACGGTGTTCTGCTGCCTGGGCACCACCCTCAAGGAAGCCGGCTCGGAAGCGGCCTTCAAGGCGGTGGACCACGACCTGCCGCTGGCCCTGGGCGAGCACGCGCTCAAGCTCGGCGCGCGGCACTACGTGGTGGTCAGCGCGCTGGGCGCGGACAGCAAGTCCTCGCTGTTCTACAACCGCGTCAAGGGCGAGCTGGAAGAGGCCCTGCAGAAACAGGGCTGGCCGCAACTGACCATCGCCCGCCCCTCCCTGCTGCTGGGCCAGCGCGAGGAAATCCGCCTGGCCGAACTGCTCGCCGCGCCCTTCGCCCGCATCCTCCCCGGCAAGCTCCACGGCATCGAAGCCTGCGCCCTGGCCCGCGCCCTCTGGCGCCTGGCCCTGGAGACCGGCAAGGGCGTGCGGTTCGTCGAGTCGGATGAGTTGCGCAGGCTAGGCAAATAACCCCAGCTGCACCGAGATGCTCTTCGTAGGATGGGTTGAGCCTCAGCGAAACCCATGCTGCCGTGGCGATGGGTATCGCTTCGCTCAACACCATCCTACGACGGTGTTTCCTGTTGCGCCCTGCGCGCGATTTCGCGGGCAGGGCCCGCTCCTACAGTTCGGTATGAGGCATGGCACTCCCCTGTAGGAGCGGACCTTGTCCGCGATAGCCGGAGGCTCCGGCGCGGTTCGCGGATGAGATCTGCTCCTACGCAACGCCCACCTGTAGGAGCGCGCCCTGCGCGCGAATCGCGGGCAAGGCCCGCGGCGTCAATTCCCGCCCCATACCTGCAGTCCGATCCCCAGCTCCGCGGCGATCGACAGCGGCAGCAGCACGGTGTCCAGCAACGCGCTGCCCGGCAGGTCCAGGCGTGGGTAGGTTGGTGCCTCGGTGCCGTAGTGGTCCCTGGGGCAGCAGCCGCCGTTGATGGAGTACCAGTCCAGCCGGGTGCCCGCGTAGATCAGCGGGGCGCCGGGCTTGTTGGCGTTGAGGGTCTTCACCGTGGCGCAGCCGCCCAGTTGCAGCAGCATCAGGGCGGCGAGGAGCTTATTCGTCACTGACAAGGTGGTGTTCGCCCCAGCGCGGCAGCATGTCCTGGGGGATGCCCAGTTGGTTGAGGATGCGCGCGACCACGAAGTCGACCAGGTCGTCGATGGTCTGCGGCTGGTGGTAGAAACCCGGCGCCGCCGGCAGGATCACCGCGCCCAGGTTGGACAGCTTGAGCATGTTCTCCAGGTGGATGCTGGAGAGCGGCGCCTCGCGCGGCACCAGGATCAGCTGGCGGCGCTCCTTGAGGGCGACGTCGGCGGCACGCTCGATCAGGTTGTTGCAGGCGCCGGTGGCGATCGCCGACAGCGTGCCGGTGGAACACGGCACCACCACCATGGCGCCGGGCGCGCCGGAGCCGGAGGCCACCGGGGCCATCCAGTCCTCCTTGCCGTACACGCGGATCTGCCCGGGGGCGGCGCCGGTGTATTCGCTGAGGAAGGCCTGCATCGCCTGAGGCTTGCCCGGCAGGGTCACGTCGGTCTCGGTGGCCACCACCAGTTGCGCGGCCTTGGAGATCAGGAAGTGCACCTCGCGGTCTTCCTGCACCAGGCAGTCGAGCAGGCGCAGGCCGTACTGGGCGCCGGAGGCGCCGGTCATCGCCAGGGTGACGCGTTCGGCTCCCGCCATCTCAGTCCTCCAGGGCCTTGGCCAGCTTGCCGTGCAGGCCGCCGAAGCCGCCGTTGCTCATGATCACCACCTGGGTGCCCGGGGCGGCCACGGCCTTCACCCCTTCGATGATGGCGTCCAGGGAATCGCACACCTGGGTCGGCACGGTCGAACCGGCCACTGTGGCGGCCAGGTCCCAGCCCAGGTTCGGCGGCGCATACCAGAACACCCGGTCGGCCTGGGCCACGCTGTCGGCCAGGCCGTCGCGGTGGGCGCCCAGCTTCATGGAGTTGGAACGCGGCTCCACCACGGCGATCACCGGGGCGTCGCCGACGCGCTTGCGCAGGCCGTCGAGGGTGGTGGCGATGGCGGTCGGGTGGTGGGCGAAGTCGTCGTAGAGGGTCACGCCCTTCACTTCGGCGACCTTCTCCATGCGCCGCTTGACGCTCTTGAACGCCGACAGAGCGGCGCAGCCCAGCTCCGGCACCACGCCGACGTGGCGGGCGGCGGCCAGGCAGGCCAGGGCATTGGCGACGTTGTGCTGGCCGGTCAGCTCCCACTCCACGGTGCCCTGCGCGGCGCCGTCGAACAGCACCTCGAAGCGCGAGCCGTCGGCGCTGAGCAGGCGCGCCTGCCACTGGCCGCCGGTGCCTGTGGTCTGTACCGGCGTCCAGCAGCCCATGCCGATCACGCGCTTGAGCGCGGCTTCGTTTTCGGGGTGGATGATCAGGCCCTCGCCGGGGATGGTCCGCACCAGGTGGTGGAACTGCCGCTCGATGGCCGCGAGGTCCGGGAAGATGTCCGCGTGGTCGAATTCCAGGTTGTTCAGGATGGCGGTGCGCGGGCGGTAGTGGACGAACTTCGAGCGCTTGTCGAAGAAGGCGCTGTCGTACTCATCGGCCTCCACCACGAAGAACGGCGTGCCGCCCAGCCGCGCGGAGACGCCGAAGTTCTGCGGCACGCCGCCGATCAGGAAGCCCGGGCTCATGCCGGCGTGCTCCAGCACCCAGGCCAGCATGCTGCTGGTGGTGGTCTTGCCGTGGGTACCGGCCGCAGCCAGCACCCAGCGCCCCTGCAGCACGTGGTCGGCCAGCCACTGCGGGCCGGAAACGTAGGGCAGGCCCTTGTTCAGCACGTGCTCCACCGCCGGGTTGCCGCGCGACAGGGCGTTGCCGATCACCACCAGGTCCGGCGCCGGCGCCAGGTGGGCGGGCTCGTAGCCCTGCATCAGTTCGATGCCCTGGGCCTGCAGCTGGGTGCTCATGGGCGGGTAGACGTTGGCGTCGGAACCGGTGACGCGGTGCCCCAGTTCCTTGGCCAGCACGGCCAGCGAGCCCATGAAGGTGCCGCAGATGCCGAGGATGTGGATATGCATGCAGACTCCTGCAATCAAGCCTGGGAAGGCGCTTCGAATGGGCGGCAGATTAGCACAGCGCCGGGTGCCGGCGGGGTGGCTGGATGCATCAGACGGCGCCATTCGCCGGGGGTTCCGCGCACGCTGGCGGTAGGCCCGGCGTAGGGCGAATAACCGTTCGCGGTTATCCGCCGATACACCCAACCCTCGTCCAAAGCCAAGGTTGAACCTGAAGCCATCCATCTACACAGCCGCAGCCAAAGCCAAGGCCGAACCCGGAGCCGCCTGGGGCCAAGGTCAAACGGCGTACAACCGCGAACGGTTGTACGCCCTACGGCACGGAGCGGCTCAGGCCGTGGCGGCGCAACTTGCGGTACAGGGTATTGCGGCTGATGCCCAGTTGCTGCGCGGTGCGGCTCATGTGCCAGCGCTGCGCCTCCAGCACCGCCAGCAGGGCGCCGCGCTCGGCGTCGAGCAGGCTGTCGGCGGGCGCCTCCGCTTCGGGCGCGGGTCTGGGCTGCGCGGCGCGGCGGATGTCCACCGGCAGGTCGGCCAGGTGCACGCGGCCGCCTTCGCTGAGCGCCACCAGGGTGCGCAGCACGTTGCGCAGCTGGCGCACGTTGCCCGGCCAGGGGTGGTCGAGCAGCGCCTGGCGCACGTCCTCGTCGAGCACGATGGGCCGGCCCCGGGATTCCTCGGCGAGCAGTTGCGCCAGCAACTGCGGCCTGTCCTCGCGCTCGCGCAGGGCCGGCAGTTGCAGCACCAGGCCGTTGAGGCGGTAGTAGAGGTCCTCGCGGAAGCTGCCGGCGGCCACCAGTTCATCCAGGTTGCGGTGGGTGGCGCTGATCAGGCGCAGGTCCACCGGTTGCGCCACGCCGTCGCCCAGGGGCACCACCTGGCGCTCTTCCAGCACGCGCAGCAGGCGCGTCTGCAGGGCCAGGGGCATGTCGCCGATCTCGTCGAGGAACAGGGTGCCGCCGTCGGCCTGCAGCAGCTTGCCGCGCATGCCTTCCTTGCGCGCGCCGGTGAAGCTGCCGCCGCGGTAGCCGAACAGCTCGCTCTCGATCAGGCTCTCCGGGATGGCCGCGCAGTTCAGCGCGACGAAGGCCTTGCCGGCGCGCTCGCCGGACTGGTGCACGGCCTTGGCGAAGGCCTCCTTGCCCGAGCCGGTCTCGCCGTGCAGCAGCAGCGGCACGTCGTGGGCGTAGACCTTGAGGGCGCGGCGGAAGTCCGCGGCCAGGCGCTCGTCGCCCAGGCACAGCCCCGGGGCGGCCGGCGCCGGGCACGCCGCGGGCACCACCAGCGGCCGTGGCTCGCCACGCAACTGGGCGTGGAACTGGCGCCCGGCATGGCTGCGCAGCGGCCAGCTGAGGCCGGCCTGGGTGCTGGCGCGGCCGAGCAGGTCGTCCAGGCGGATGTCGAAGCAGTCCTCCACGCAGCGGCCGAGCAGGCCGTCGCGCGGGCGGTCCAGCAGGTTCAGCGCGCCCTGGTTGGCGGCGAGGATGCGCCCGGCGCCGTCGAAGGCCACCAGGCCCTCGCTGAACAACCCGACGTACTCGGCCTGCAGGTGGAAGCGCAGCAGCCACTGGCCTTCGAAGCGGCGCAGGAAGTAGCAGCTCTCGATCATCTTCGCCGAGAGGTTGACCAGCGCCATGGTGTGGAACTGGCTCTGCCGCGACAGGTCGCGGCGCGCCGAGGACACGTCGAGCACCGCCAGCAGTTCGCCGTGGGGGTCGAACACCGGGCTCGCCGAGCAGGTCAGGCCAGTGTGCAGGCTGCGGAAATGTTCGTCGCGGTGGATGGTCAGGGCCTGGCGCTCGACCAGGCAGGTGCCGATGCCGTTGGTGCCCTCGCGCGCCTCGCTCCAGTCGGCGCCCAGCCACAGCCCGGCGTGTTCGAAGGTGGCGCGCTCGGCCTCGTCGCAGACGCGGTTGAGGATCACCCCGCGGGCGTCGGTGAGCAGCACCGCGTGGCCGGCGCCGGCGAGCTGCTGGCGCAGGCTGGTCATCTCGCCGCTGGCGATCTCCAGCACCTGCTGCAGGCCCTCGCGGCGCTCCAGCATGCGCCGGTGCTCCAGCACCGTGGGCGGCAGGGTCTGCGCCGGGTCGAGGTGGTATTCCTCCAGGCAGCGCAGCCAGGAACGGGCGATGGACGGATCGGCGGCGGGGCCGCTGGCCGGTTGCTGCCCGCGGGCCACTGTCATGACCTGGCGGGCGTGGCGACTCATGGCGTTCGCACTCATTGTTATGGTTCTCCACGGAAGGGACGGCAGGCAGTCCCGGGGCGACCGTCCCCGCAGCATCGTCCAGTGCGCCGCGCAATGCAATGCCCCGGTGACCTGCCGGTCAGCCGCTGTGCCGGATGCGCTACAAACTGTCACCCCGGCCTGTACCGCCGTTGCCACACCGCCCGTCGGCGGCTGCCCGCCAGCCGACCACCGGCCCAGCAACCACGCGGTTCGCGCTGGCATGGCCCGGCCCTTGCTCTACGCTTGTCAGACCACAAACGCGTCCTCCCCAACAAGCACAAGAGCCAGGAGATCCACCATGCGTTACGCCCAACCCGGTAGCCAAGGTGCTGTCGTTTCCTTCAAGTCCCGCTACGGCAACTACATCGGTGGCGAGTTCGTACCCCCGGTCAATGGCCAGTACTTCGTCAACACCTCGCCGGTGAACGGCCAGCCGATCGCCGAGTTCCCCCGCTCCGACGCCGCCGACATCGACAAGGCCCTGGATGCCGCCCACGCCGCGGCCGACGCCTGGGGCCGCACCTCGGTGCAGGAGCGTTCGAACATCCTGCTGAAGATCGCCGACCGCATCGAACAGAACCTGGAAGTGCTGGCCGTCACCGAAACCTGGGACAACGGCAAGGCCGTGCGCGAGACGCTCAACGCCGACATCCCCCTGGCCGCCGACCATTTCCGCTACTTCGCCGGCTGCATCCGCGCCCAGGAAGGCTCCGCCGCCGAGATCAACGACACCACCGTGGCCTACCACATCCACGAGCCGCTGGGCGTGGTCGGGCAGATCATCCCGTGGAACTTCCCGCTGCTGATGGCCGCCTGGAAGCTGGCCCCGGCCCTGGCCGCCGGCAACTGCGTGGTGCTCAAGCCGGCCGAGCAGACGCCGCTGGGCATCTGCGTGCTGATGGAGATCATCGGCGACCTGCTGCCGCCGGGCGTGCTCAACGTCGTCCAGGGCTTCGGCAAGGAAGCCGGCGAGGCGCTGGCCACCAGCAAGCGCATCGCCAAGATCGCCTTCACCGGCTCCACCCCGGTGGGCTCGCACATCCTCGAGTGCGCGGCGAAGAACATCATCCCGTCCACCGTGGAACTGGGCGGCAAGAGCCCGAACATCTACTTCGAAGACATCATGCAGGCCGAGCCGTCCTTCATCGAGAAGGCCGCCGAGGGCCTGGTGCTGGCCTTCTTCAACCAGGGCGAGGTGTGCACCTGCCCGTCCCGCGCCCTGGTGCAGGAATCCATCTACCCGCAGTTCATGGAAGTGGTGATGAAGAAGGTCAAGGCGATCAAGCGCGGCGACCCGCTGGACACCGACACCATGGTCGGCGCCCAGGCCTCGCAGCAGCAGTTCGACAAGATCCTCTCCTACCTCGACATCGCCCAGAAGGAAGGCGCCGAGGTGCTGACCGGCGGCGCGGTGGAGAAACTCGAAGGCAGCCTGGCCACCGGCTACTACATCCAGCCGACGCTGCTCAAGGGCAACAACAAGATGCGCGTGTTCCAGGAGGAAATCTTCGGCCCGGTGGTGGGCGTCACCACCTTCAAGGACGAAGCCGAGGCCCTGGCCATCGCCAACGACACCGAATACGGCCTGGGCGCCGGCGTCTGGACCCGCGACATCAACCGCGCCTACCGCATGGGCCGCGGCATCAAGGCCGGCCGCGTGTGGACCAACTGCTACCACCTGTACCCGGCGCACGCCGCCTTCGGTGGCTACAAGAAATCCGGCGTGGGCCGCGAGACCCACAAGATGATGCTCGACCACTACCAGCAGACCAAGAACCTGCTGGTCAGCTACGACATCAACCCGCTGGGCTTCTTCTGATCCACCCGGGCTTCCGACTCTCTTCCTGCGCGGCCTTCGGGCCGCGCTTTTTTTCAGGCCTCG
The DNA here is from genome assembly GCF_036231725.1 of Pseudomonas sp. JH-2. NCBI lineage: Bacteria > Pseudomonadati > Pseudomonadota > Gammaproteobacteria > Pseudomonadales > Pseudomonadaceae > Pseudomonas > Pseudomonas sp. JH-2. Next base: position 23,184 of record NZ_JAZAQP010000040.1, read on the forward strand.
GAAAAGCAGGGCGAATAACCGTTCGGAATGAGCCGGATATTCGGCCTCAACCTGTAGGAGCGGGCCCTGCCCGCGATTCGCACGCAGGGCGTGCTCCTACAGTGAAACTCCATGGCCGGCGCAGCGTAGGACCTTGTCCGCGATAGCCGGACACTCCGGCGCGTTTCGCGGATGAGATCCGCTCCTACAGATACATGAGCGGCTCAGGAGCGCGGGGGCAGGTGTATCGGCGTATAACCGCGAACGGTCATGCGCCCGGATCAGTCCCCATGACTGCGCCACTGCCGCGGGCTCACCCCGAACCAGCGGCGGAAGGCGCGGGAGAAGGCGCTGGTCTCGGAGTAGCCCAGCAGCGGCGCCAGTTCGGAGATCGGCCGCTGGCGCTGGCGCAGGTAGTGCACCGCCAGTTCGCGGCGGGTGTTCTCCACCAGTTGGCTGAAGCTCAGCCCGGCCTCGCGCAGGCGCCGTTGCAGGCCGGCGGTGGTCAGTTCCAGGCGCTCGGCGATCAGTTCCAACACCGGCTCGCCCTCGCTCAGGGCCAGGCGGATCTGGGTGCCGGCGTCTTCCAGCAGGTCCGGCCCACGGCTCTGCTCGCCGAGGCGGCGGATCACGTCCTGCACCAGGAACAGCAGGTTGGCGTCGCGCTCGGGCATCAGCCGGCCCTTGATGTCGGCCTTGGGCACCAGCAGCGAATTGCAGCCGCGCTGGAAGTGCACCGGCGCGCCGAAGACCCGCGCGTGCTCCTGCCAGTCCTCCGGGCGGGCGTGCTCGAAGCCCACCGCGCGCGGCGTCCAGTCCTGGCCCAGGGCGTGGCGCAGCAGGTTCAGCGCCATGCCCATGGTCAATTCGGCATCCTGCCGGCGGTCGAGGATGGCGCCGTGCTGCACCTGGTAGTCGAAGCGGTAGCACTCGCCGCAGTCCACCAGGCGGATCAGCGTGCTGTGCTGGTGGAAGGGGAAGGCCGAGGCGAAGTTGCGCAGGGCGTCCTCCAGGGTTTCCGAGCACAGCCCGACGTAGCCCAGCAGGCCGAGGGCACGGGGCTGGAACTGCTGCCCGTAGCGCAGGCCGAAGTTGTCGCAGCCGGACTGCCGCGCGGCCTCCTCCAGCACCTGGCAGTAGTTGGTCAGGGCCAGGCTCAGCGTGGGGTGGCGCAGGCGTTCGGGGTCGATGCCGGCGCGGCCGAAGACGCGGTCGATGTCGCCGCCCTGGGCAGTGATGAAGCCATCCAGTCCGCTGGCGGCGGCGGACAGCACGCCGAGGTTGCTCGCCGAGGGCATGGCGACTGCGCTGGAGAACAGGGACGGGTTCATGGGCACGCTCGTTATTGATCACTTATTCGACAAAACGACGAAGCAATTACCGTGCCTCGCCTCCAGGGCCCGCCAGCCCCCATCCCCGGGGTGTTTTCCTCGAAGACTTGCGTCATTCCCGTGCAGGCCCCGCGCCATCCTGGGGCGATGGGTAACACCCTGTTGCAAGTTGACCGCAGAGGCCGCACGCCGGGCTCCAGGGTCAAGTCCTGGACGACCTGCGTCGCTACCATCGAAGCCAGGCAACCCATCCACGCCCCCAGGGGCAGAGGAGTCCACAATGAGCGCATCACAACTAAAACCGACGCTGGGAACCTTGCACCTCTGGGGCCTGGCCGTGGGCCTGGTGATTTCCGGCGAATACTTCGGCTGGAGCTACGGCTGGGGCACCGCCGGCACCCTGGGCTTCCTGGTCACCACCCTGATGGTGGCCCTGATGTACACCTGCTTCATCTTCAGCTACACCGAGCTGACCACCGCCATCCCCCACGCCGGCGGGCCCTTCGCCTATAGCCTGCGGGCCTTCGGCAAGACCGGCGCGAGCATCGCCGGCATCGCCACCCTGATCGAGTTCGTCTTCGCCCCGCCGGCCATCGCCATGGCCATCGGCGCCTACCTCAACGTGCAGTTCCCGGCGCTGGACCCGAAATGGGCGGCCACCGGCGCCTACGCCATCTTCATGACGCTGAACATCCTCGGCGTGAGCATCGCCGCCACCTTCGAACTGGTGGTCACCGTGCTGGCCGTGGCCGAGCTGCTGGTGTTCATGGGCGTGGTGGCGCCGGGCTTCAGCTTCAGCAACTTCGTGCTCAACGGCTGGGCTGGCTCCAGCACCTTCAGCAGCGCGGCCATCGGCGGCATCTTCGCGGCGATCCCCTTCGCCATCTGGTTCTTCCTCGCCATCGAGGGTGCGGCCATGGCCGCCGAGGAGGCCAAGGACCCGAAACGCACCATCCCACGCGCCTACATCGCCGGCATCCTGACCCTGGTGACCCTGGCCATCGGCGTGATGATCTTCGCCGGCGGCGTTGGCGACTGGCGCGCACTGTCGAACATCAACGACCCGCTGCCGCAGGCCATGAAGGCGGTGGTCGGCAACGACTCCACCTGGATGCACATGCTGGTGTGGATCGGCCTGTTCGGCCTGGTGGCCAGCTTCCACGGCATCATCCTCGGCTACTCGCGGCAGTTCTTCGCCCTCGCCCGCGCCGGCTTCCTGCCCGCAGGGCTGGCGAAGCTGTCGCGCTTCCAGACCCCGCACCGGGCCATCCTCGCCGGCGGCGTGGTGGGCATCGCGGCAATCTTCAGCGACAACCTGATCAGCCTGCAGGGCATGACATTGACCGCGGCGATGATCACCATGAGCGTATTCGGCGCCATCGTCATGTACATCATGAGCATGCTCAGCCTGTTCAAACTGCGCCGCAGCGAGCCGCACCTGGAGCGCAGCTTCCGCGCCCCCGGCTACCCGGTGGTGCCGGGCATCGCCCTGGGCCTGGCGCTGGTCTGCCTGGCGGCCATGCTGTGGTACAACCAGGTGATCGCCATGGTATTCCTGGCGCTGATGCTGGCCGGCTACATCGGCTGCAACCTGGTCATCGCCGCGCGCCGTGGCGTGCCGGCGAGCTTCGCCAGCGAAGGCTGATCCACCCGCGCCGGGCCGCGAGGTCCGGCGCCGTTGAGCACAAGGAGTTCCCATGCCCGGATACGCCCACAGCGTCGGTGGCCAGACCTGGCGCTTCGACAGCCTCAGGCAGCTGATGGCCAAGGCCAGCCCGGCGCGCTCCGGCGACTGCCTGGCGGGCATCGCCGCGGCCAGCGACGCCGAGCGCGTGGCCGCGCAGATGGCCCTGGCCGAGGCGCCGCTCAAGCGCTTCCTCGACGAGGCGCTGGTCCCCTACGAAAGCGACGAGGTCACCCGCCTGATCATCGACGGCCACGACCGCGCCGCCTTCGCCCCGGTCAGCCACCTGACGGTGGGCGACTTCCGCGACTGGCTGCTCGGCGATGCCGCCGACGAAGCCAGCCTGCGCGCCCTGGCCCCGGGGCTGACGCCGGAAATGGCGGCGGCGGTGTCGAAGATCATGCGCGTGCAGGACCTGGTGCTAGTGGCGCAGAAGATCCGCGTGGTCACCCGCTTCCGCAACACCCAGGGCCTGCGCGGCCGGCTGTCCACCCGGCTGCAGCCCAACCACCCGACCGACGACCCCGCCGGCATCGCCGCCAGCGTCCTCGACGGCCTGCTCTACGGCAACGGCGACGCCATGCTCGGGATCAACCCGGCCACCGACAGCCTGCACTCCATCTGCACCCTGCTGGAGATGCTCGACGCCATCATCCAGCGCTACGAGATTCCCACCCAGTCCTGCGTGCTGACCCACGTCACCAGCTCCATCGAGGCGATCAACCGCGGCGCGCCGCTGGACCTGGTGTTCCAGTCCATCGCCGGCACCGAGGCGGCCAACGCCAGCTTCGGCGTGAGCCTGGCGGTGCTGCAGGAAGGCTACGAGGCGGGCCTGTCGCTCAAGCGTGGAACGCTGGGCGACAACCTCATGTACTTCGAGACCGGCCAGGGCAGCGCCCTCTCGGCCAACGCCCACCACGGCGTCGACCAGCAGACCTGCGAGGCCCGCGCCTATGCCGTGGCGCGGCACTTCAAGCCGTTCCTGGTGAACACCGTGGTCGGCTTCATCGGCCCGGAATACCTGTACAACGGCAAGCAGATCATCCGCGCCGGCCTGGAAGACCACTTCTGCGGCAAGCTGCTGGGCGTGCCCATGGGCTGCGACATCTGCTACACCAACCATGCCGAGGCCGACCAGGACGACATGGACATGCTGCTGACGCTGCTGGGCGTGGCCGGCATCAACTTCATCATGGGCATCCCCGGCTCCGACGACGTGATGCTCAACTACCAGACCACCTCCTTCCACGACGCCCTCTACGCCCGCCAGGCCCTGGGCCTGCGTCCGGCGCCGGAGTTCGAGCAATGGCTGGAGCGCATGCACATCCTGCAACAACGCGACGGCCGGGTGCGCCTGGCCGAACAACTGCCGCCGGCGTTCCGCCCGGCCCTGGCGCAACTGAGCTGAGGAAGCGCGGATGAGCGAAGAGGCCACCCCCAACCCCTGGCAGGAACTGCGCCGCCTGACCCCCGCGCGCATCGCCCTGGGCCGCGCCGGCACCAGCCTGCCGACCCGCGCGCAACTGGACTTCCAGTTCGCCCACGCCCAGGCCCGCGACGCCGTGCACCTGAGCTTCGACCACGCCGGCCTGAGCGCCGCCCTGGCCGAACGCGGGCGCGAAAGCCTGCTGCTGCACAGCGCCGCCCCCGACCGCCACACCTACCTGCAGCGCCCGGACCTGGGCCGCCGCCTGGATGAAGACTCGGCAGCGCTGCTGCGCCGCCACGCCGAGGCCAACCCGGCGGGCTACGACCTGGCCGTGGCGGTGGCCGACGGCCTCTCCGCCCTGGCCGTGCAGCGCCACGCCCTGCCCTTCCTGGAACGCCTGGAGGACATGGCCGCGGCCGAGAACTGGAGCCTGTCGCCGGTTGCCCTGGTGCAACAGGGCCGCGTGGCGGTGGCGGACGAGGTCGGCGAGCTACTGCGGGCGAAGATGGTGGTCATCCTCATCGGCGAACGCCCCGGCCTCAGCTCGCCGGACAGCCTCGGCCTGTACTTCACCTGGGCGCCGAAGGTGGGCCTGAACGACGCCTACCGCAACTGCATCTCCAACGTCCGCCTGGAAGGCCTGAGCTACGGCATGGCCGCGCACCGCCTGCTGTACCTGATGCGCGAAGCCTGCCGCCGCCAGCTCTCGGGGGTGAACCTGAAGGACGAGGCGGAACTGCCGACGCTGGAGGGGCAAGGGCCGGGGGCCAACTTCCTGCTGGCCGGGCGCTGAGCCTCCGGGAGAGGGACTGACTGGAACCGTAGGGCGAATAACCGTTCGCGGTTATCCGCCGTGGGCCGGGCCACCGGGGCATCCGGCGTGGCCGGTCAATCCAATCGCGGACGAAGTCCTCCTACCCCACCACCGCTGTCCCATCTGTAGGAGCGCGCCCTGCGCGCGATTCGCGGGCAGAGCCCGCTCCTACGTCCATGCCTCCCTGGAACCCTAAGGCGCCGCTCTCGATCAAACGCTCGCTTGGATTGCGCTTTCAACGATTTCTGGTGCAGCATCCAGGGCAGTGTTGTGCTGGCACAGCACCTGCATCGTGACAGCAGCCCATTCACCGAACGCAGAGATCCGCCCATGCGCATCGTGCAAGCCACCCTCGATCACCTCGACCTGCTCGCCCCGCTGTTCGTCAAGTACCGTGAGTTCTACGGGATGCTGCCCTACCCCGAATCCTCGCGGAAATTCCTGGAAAAGCGCCTCAAGCGCAAGGAGTCGGTGATCTACCTGGCGCTGCCGGACGACAGCGACGACAAGCTGCTGGGCTTCTGCCAGCTCTACCCGAGCTTCTCCTCGCTGTCGCTCAAGCGCGTGTGGATCCTCAACGACATCTACGTCGCCGAGGACGCCCGCCGCCAGCTGGTGGCCGACCACCTGCTGCAGCACGCCCGGCAGATGGCGCGGGAAACCAACGCCGTGCGCATGCGCGTGTCCACCAGCACCAACAACGAGGTGGCGCAGAAGGTCTACGAGTCCATCGGCTTCCGCGAGGACACCGAGTTCAAGAACTATATCCTCCCGATCAGCGACGATCTGGTCTAAGCCGGGGGCGCATCACGCTGGCAATAGCGTAAAGCCAGCATTACAGTGAAGCATCGCACGTGCCGCCCGGCGTTCGGCGGCTAAGGGGCTCCATGGGCATTCCCCAGCGTCTACTGCGTCACTTCTCCCTGCTCCTGCTCTTCGGCCTGGGCACCGTCCAGGCCGATACCTTGCGCGTGGCCACCCTCGACTGGGAGCCCTACGTCGGCGCCGACCTGCCCGGCCAGGGCCTGGCCAGCCGCATCCTCGACGAGGCCCTGGCGCTCAACGGCGACCGCGCCGAACGGGTGTTCCTGCCCTGGCAACGGGCCCTCAACGAAACCCGCGAAGGCCGCTACGACGCCCTGATGCCGGCCTACCTGTCGGCCGACCGCAGCCGCGACTTCTACACCTCGATGCCGCTGCTGGATTCGCAGCTGGGCTTCTTCCACCGCCGCGACCACGCCATCGCCTACCGCGCCGGCGACCTGAACAGCCTGCGCCCCTACCGCATCGGCGTGGTGCGCGGCTACGTCAACCAGGCCGACTTCGACAACGCCGACTTCCTCACCAAGGAAGTGGTCAACAACGACTGGCAGAACCTGGAAAAGCTCCTGCGCGGGCGCCTCGACCTGGCGGTGGTGGACCGCTACACCGGCTACCACCTGCTGGCGCGCAATGCCCCGGCGCTGCGCGAACAGCTGGAATTCATCGAGCCGCCGCTGGAGATCAAGCCCCTCTACGTGCTGATTCCCAAGGCCCGCACCGGCGGCGAGGCGCTGGCCGCCAACCTCGACCGCGGCCTGCGCACGCTGCGCCAGAGCGGGCGCCTGCAGCAGCTGATCGCCGACGCCCACCTGGAAACGGCCCAGGGCATCCGCGCCGTGGCCGAACACCCGCTAGCCGAGCAGGCACCAGGCGCTGGCGGCCACGACCACGCCCGCGAAGGCGCCGACAACCGCCCAGCGGCGCCAACTCTGGACTGGCAGGCGAGCCTGCGCTAACCCGGCCTCCAGGGCCTGGACCAGTTCCGACAGCGCCTCGAAGCGGTTCTCCGGCTCCGGCGCCAGGGCCCGCGCCAGGCAGCCATCCCAGCCGGGCGGCACGGCCACCCCGAGGTCCGCCAGGGGTTGATAGCGCACCGCCGTCCCCGCCTCCGGCAGTGCCGGCTCGGGCCAGCGCCCGCTGGCCAGCCAGTAGGCGTAGGCAGCCACCACGAACTGCTCGGCGCGGCTGTCCAGGGCGCCGCCCGCGCGCAGTTCCGGCGCCAGCGGCAACACATCGGCCGGCAGCGCCTGGCGCGGGCAGCCCGGCACTGTCGCGGCCAGCTCCGGCAATAGCAGCAGGTGCCCGCGGTCGTCCACCACGATCTGCCTGGGGGAAATCCACAGCCCCTGCATGCCGCGCCGCTGCAGCGCCCGCAGGGCCTGAACCAGTTGCCGCAGCAGGCCCAGCAGTTCCGCAGGCGCCGGCTTGCGCCAGGCACCGCGCCAATCCGCCAGGCTGCGCCAGCGCCCCGCCGGCAAGGCGAACAGCTGGTAGGCATGCTGGCGCGGCGCGCGGGGCGACAGCACGTCGGGCAGGCTCGCCACCTTGCAGCCACGCAACGCCCATTCGCGCAGCCAGAAGGCCTGGTCGGCGGCCTGTGCAGCTGCCAGCAGCCAGGCCTCGCGGCCGTCCTCGTGGCGCACGCGGAACAGCCGCCCCTCGGGCCCGTAGGGGCAGGCTTCCAGCAGCCGCCAGCCCTCCAGCGCTATTCCCGGCCGCAGCACCGGCGGCGCCGGCCAGCCGGCGGGCACCGGCAGGCCCGGCTGCGCCACCAGGCGCTCCGGCAGCACCAGCGCGGCGGCTCCCGGTGCCTGCAGGAGCGGCTCCAGCAGCACCGGCAGCTCGACCTCGGCGGGCCGCCCAAGCCCCTCCAGCAGCGGCCGCCGATCGATCACCTCGAGCAGCGGCTGCGGCGCCATCAGCAAGGCCTCGCCCGCCTGCAGCGGCAGGTTGTGCTGGGTGAGCGGCAACTCGGCCTGGCCGCCCAGGCTGCCATCCTCGCGGCCGGGCAGGCCCTGCAGCTCACCCGCGCGGTAACGCAGCAGGCCGATGTTTCCACAGCGCAGGAAATGCGCCTGCCCACCCTGGACCAGCAGCACCCCCGCGGCCAGTTCGGCGCCCGGCCGGCCAGCCCGGGCGCGGCGGAAGTTCAGCATGTTCAGCGACGCCAGCACCTGGCGCACGGCCTGGGCCTCGGACCAGGTTTCGGGGGCGCAGGCGAAATCGGCGAAGAGCGCATCCAGCTGCACCTCCAGCTCCCGCACCAGATTGGGGCAGCCGCGCCCCCAGAGCATCCCCAGCATGAACACCGCCGGCCGCCCCTGGCGCCCGCCCAGCCACTCGGCGCGCACCCGCGCGGCCTGGGCCGGCAGGTCGGGCCCGGCGCCAAGGGCGACACCGGGCAGGGGCGAATGGGCGGGATGCAGGGACATGGGGCGAGGTTCCGACAGGGATTTCCACTGCGGGACTGCAGCCTTCATGCCGACGTGTAATATCCTGCAACCTGTCCTGGGCAGAGGCCCGCGACAAAGCGCCCCCCACTGCAACACGGGGGCGCCTATAATGCCGGGCTCGGCAGTTCACCACGCGGTTCTCAAGGCTCTTCATGGATTTCAACCCGATCGACCTCGTCCTGCACCTCGACACCTATCTCTCGCTGCTGGTCAGCAACTACGGAGCCTGGATCTACGCCATCCTGTTCCTGGTGATCTTCTGCGAAACCGGCCTGGTGGTAACGCCCTTCCTCCCCGGCGACTCCCTGCTGTTCATCGCCGGCGCCATCTGCGCCACCGGCGGCATGGACCCGTGGCTGCTCGGCGGCCTGCTGCTGTTCGCGGCCATCAGCGGCGACAGCACCAACTACGTGATCGGCCGCACCCTGGGCAAACGGCTGTTCAGCAACCCGGACTCCAAGGTGTTCCGCCGCGACTACCTGGACCAGACCCACGCCTTCTACGAACGCCACGGCGGCAAGACCGTGACCCTCGCGCGCTTCCTGCCGATCGTGCGCACCTTCGCGCCCTTCGTCGCCGGCATGGCCTACATGCCCTACCTGCGCTTCCTGTTCTTCAGCGTCGCCGGCAGCGTCGCCTGGGTCGGCGGCCTGGTCACCCTGGGCTACTTCTTCGGCAACGTGCCCTTCATCAAGCAGAACCTGTCGGTGATGATCATCGCCATCATCGCCTTCTCCCTGGTGCCCATGCTGATCGGCGTGGTCCGCCACAAGCTGGTGCGCCCCACCAAGCCGCAGGCCTCGGAGCGCTGATACCGCGATGTGGTCGTTCAGCGCCTGGCGCCGCCGGCGCTTCCTCGCCCGCCACCCGCTGGACGCGCAGCTGTGGGCCGAGGTGCTGCGGCGCCTGCCGATCCTCGACGGCCTGGGCGAAGAGGAGCTGCGCCTGCTCGGCGAGCGGGCGCTGCTGTTCCTGCGCGACAAGCACCTGACCGCCCTGCCCGGCGTCGAGCTGGACGACTTCCGCTGCCTGCTGCTGGCGGCCCAGGCCCAGCTGCCGCTGCTGCACCTGCCGGAGCTGAACTGGTACGGCGGCTTCCACGAACTGGTGCTCTACCCGGACGACTTCCTCAGCCCGCAGAAGCACCGCGACCCGGCCGGGGTGATCCACGAGTTCGACGACGAACGCAGCGGCGAGACCTCGCTGCAGGGCCCGGTGGTGCTGGCCTGGCCCGGGGTGGAGAACGGCGGCGGCTGGGACGCCTACAACCTGGTGATCCACGAACTGGCGCACAAGCTGGACATGCTCGACGGCGACGCCAACGGCCTGCCGCCGCTGCACCGCGACATGCGCATCAGCGACTGGTCGGCGGCCATGAAATCGGCCTACGACGAAATGAACCGCAAGCTCGACCGCCATCCCGGCGCGCACACCGCCATCGACCCCTACGCCGCGGAAAACCCGGCGGAATTCTTCGCCGTCACCAGCGAATACTTCTTCACCGCCCCCGACCTGCTGCACCAGGCCTATCCGAAGGTCTACGAGCAACTGGCGCTGTTCTACCGGCAAGATCCGCTTGCGCGCCTGCAGCGGTTGCAGCGCGAGCACCCCGACTATCAGGAAACTCCGGCGCACTGAGCGATGTCTGTGGCTTGGCCACGGCAATCTGCCTATAATCCGCCGCACTTTTTCGGCCCGACCAACCCCCTTGGAGTCGTCCATGAGCTACAGCAGCATCCCGGCTGGCAAAGACCTGCCGAACGACATCTACGTCGCCATCGAGATCCCGGCCAACCACGCGCCGATCAAGTACGAGATCGACAAGGACACCGACTGCCTGTTCGTCGACCGTTTCATGGCCACCCCGATGTTCTACCCGGCCAACTACGGCTTCATCCCCAACACCCTGGCCGACGACGGCGACCCCCTGGACGTGCTGGTCGTGACCCCCTACCCGGTGGCCCCGGGTTCGGTGATCCGCGCCCGTCCGGTCGGCGTGCTGAACATGAGCGACGAAGCCGGCGGCGACGCCAAGCTGATCGCCGTGCCGCACGACAAGCTGAGCGTGCTGTACCACGACGTGAAGGAATACACCGACCTGCCGGCCCTGCTGCTGGAGCAGATCAAGCACTTCTTCGAGAACTACAAGGACCTCGAGAAGGGCAAGTGGGTCAAGGTCGAAGGTTGGGGCAACGCCGAAGAGGCCCGCTCCTACATCACCAAGGCCGTCGCCGCCTTCCAGGCCAAGTGATGGTCGCGGGGTGACCCGCCGCGAAGAAGCCCCGCCCCGCGCGGGGCTTTTTTCTGTGCGCGAAAGGCACGCCCGTCGCAATGACGGCGCCCTGGCGGAAATGCCATTAGGCAAGCCCGGCCGAATTTGCTAAAGTGCGCGCCCACGACGCCGGCGCCAGAGCCGCGTCCACAGAATTCAAAGGCGGTCGCGGCTTACCAGAAGTAAGGACGGGCCACCCCCTGAAGAGCCGGCCACAAGCTGGCTTTTTTAATGCCCGCGAGAAACCCCGGCCTCGCGCCAGTCCTGCCCCCGGCTGCCCAGCTCGGCCCTGCCCCAGCACCAGACCGCCAGCGCCAGCACCAGGTGGAAGATGTCCACGCGGGCCACGCCGGACCATTCGCCGCGCGTTCCCACCAGCAGTCCCGCCGCGGCGAACAGCACGGCCCCGGCGAGCGCCAGCGGCCAGCGCCGCGAACGTCCGCGGCGGACGATGGCCAGCAGCGCCAGCAGGTTGACCGCCAGCGACGGGCCGTCCGGCAGCAGCGACATGACGGTGCAGAGCCCGGCCACCGCCAGGTTCAGCCCCCAACCGCCCACACCGCCCAGGGCGATCAGTAACAGCCCCAAGCGCCCGGCGATGTCCGATGCCTGCTGGTGCAACGGCGCCAGCGCATCCAGCCCGGCATACTCCAAGGCTCCCAGCAATGCCGCCAGGCCGAACAGCGCGAACCCCGGCACGGCCCAGCCCTGGCGCCGCCGCAGGCTGCCCAGTGCAGCCCACAGGCAAGCGGCGAACAGCAGAAGCTCGCAGAACACGTGCAGGATCATACCGAAGCCTTCGGCCATCGCCGCCCGGTCCATTCGCAAATGCGCGCTCCCATTTTCCCCCTCCCGTGGTTGCCGTCCGACAAGCCTATCCAGCCATCGACCGCCTCGCCCGGCCGCGGGCGACAGTTGGCCGGGCCAATGGCGCCAGCCCCGCGGCCGCCTACTATCAACCCCATCGATCATCATTATCGGCCCAAACGAATTCATATCGCTTTTCATCGATATATAGTTCGTTCCCAAGCGATACACACAAAGGCAGCGATGAGCGAAGCACTGAACCTCGACGAAATCTTCAAGGCCCTGGCCCACCCCGTGCGGCGTGACATGCTGCATTGGCTGAAGGACCCGGAGCGCTATTTCGACGAGCAGGAGCACCAGCCTTTCGCCATCGGCGTCTGCGCCGGGAAGTTCGACCAGCGCACCGGGTTGTCGCAATCCACCGTCTCGGCGCATCTGGCCACCCTCCAGCGCGCCGGGTTGGTGACCAGTCGGAAAATCGGCCAGTGGCACTTCTTCAAACGCAATGAAGAAACCATCGCGGCCTTTGTTCGCCACCTGAGCGAAGCGCTGTAGCCGCAGCGAACTGCCTAGAACATCCCACCCTTTTCCAGGAGCAGGCGCATGCCCCTTCCGCTTCTCGTCCTCGCCTTGTCCGCGTTCGCCATCGGCACCACGGAATTCGTCATCATGGGCTTGCTGCCGGACGTCGCCGGCGACCTCGCCGTCTCCATCCCCAGCGCCGGCTGGCTGGTCAGCGGCTATGCCTTCGGCGTGGCCGTGGGCGCGCCCATCATGGCGCTGCTCACCGCCAGGCTGCCGCGCAAGCGCGCGCTGCTGATGCTCATGGGCATCTTCATCCTCGGCAACTTCCTCTGCGCGGTGGCCGCCAGCTACGGCATGCTGATGCTGGCGCGGATCGTCACCGCGCTCTGCCATGGCGCCTTCTTCGGCATCGGCTCGGTGGTCGCCGCCGGCCTGGTGCCGGCCAACCGCAAGGCCTCCGCCGTGGCCCTGATGTTCACCGGGCTGACCCTCGCCAACGTGCTCGGCGTGCCGCTGGGCACCGCCCTCGGCCAGGCCGCCGGCTGGCGCTCGACCTTCTGGGTGGTGACCGTCATCGGCGTGTTCGCGCTGATCGGCCTGTGGCGCATCCTGCCCGCCGGGCATGACGAGGAAGCCGTGGACATGCGCCAGGAAGCCGCGGCCCTGCGCAGCGGCCAGCTGTGGCTGGCGCTGGGCACCACCGTGCTGTTCTCCGCCGCGGTGTTCGCCCTGTTCACCTACGTCGCCCCGCTGCTGGGCGAGGTCACCCAGGTGTCGCCGCGCGGCGTGACCTGGACCCTGGTGCTGATCGGCCTGGGCCTGACCCTCGGCAACATCCTCGGCGGCCGCCTCGCCGACTGGCGCCTGGGCACCACCCTGGCGGGGGTCTTCGCCACCATGGCGGTGGTCTCCGCGGCGCTGAGCTGGACCAGCCATTCGCTGCTGCCGGCCGAGATCACCCTGTTCCTCTGGGCCGCGGCCGCCTTCGCCGCCGTGCCGGCCCTGCAGGTCAACGTGGTGCGCGTCGGCCAGGGCGCGCCCAACCTGGTCGCCACCCTGAACATCGGCGCCTTCAACGTCGGCAACGCCGTCGGCGCCTGGGTCGGCGGCAGCGTCATCGACCACGGCCTGGGCCTGACCCGCGTGCCCCTGGCCGGCGCCCTGCTCGCAGTGCTGGCGCTGATCGCGGTGATGATCGCCTTCAGCGGCAGGCCCAACCAGACGCAACCCGTCCTCGACCGAACCCCGGATCAACCCCGTAACGGAGCACCGCAGCAATGACCACGCTCTTCGACCCCATCACCCTCGGCGACCTGCAACTGCCGAACCGCATCATCATGGCCCCGCTGACCCGCTGCCGCGCGGACGAGGGCCGCGTGCCCAACGCGCTGATGGCCGAGTACTACACCCAGCGCGCCGACGCCGGCCTGATCCTCAGCGAAGCCACCTCGGTGACGCCCATGGGCGTCGGCTACCCGGACACCCCCGGCATCTGGTCCGACGACCAGGTGCGCGGCTGGAGCAACGTGACCAAGGCCGTGCACGCCAACGGCGGGCGCATCTTCCTGCAGCTGTGGCACGTGGGCCGCATCTCCGACCCGCTGTACCTGAACGGCGAGACGCCGGTGGCGCCCAGCGCCATCAAGCCGGCCGGCCACGTCAGCCTGGTGCGCCCGCTGAAGGAATACGTCACCCCGCGCGCCCTGGAGACCGAGGAGATCGCCGACATCGTCGAGGCCTACCGCCAGGGCGCCGAGAACGCCAAGGCCGCCGGCTTCGACGGCGTGGAGATCCACGGCGCCAACGGCTACCTGCTCGACCAGTTCCTGCAGAGCAGCACCAACCAGCGTAGCGACCGCTACGGCGGCTCCATCGAGAACCGCGCGCGCCTGCTGCTGGAAGTCACCGACGCCGCCATCGAAGTCTGGGGCGCCGGCCGCGTCGGCGTGCACCTGGCGCCGCGCATGGACTCCCACGACATGGGCGATGCCGACCCGCTGGCCACCTTCGGCTACGTGGCCCGCGAGCTGGGCAAGCGCGGCATCGCCTTCATCTGCACCCGCGAGAAGGAAGGCCCGGACAGCATCGGCCCGAAACTGAAGGAAATCTTCGGCGGCCCGTACATCGCCAACGAGCGCTTCACCAAGGCCAGCGCCAACGAATGGCTGGCCAGCGGCAAGGCCGACGCGGTGGCCTTCGGCGTCCCCTACATCGCCAACCCGGACCTGGTGGAGCGCCTGGCCAAGGACGCACCGCTGAACGAAGCGCATCCGGAGACCTTCTACGCCAAGGGCCCGGTCGGCTACCTGGACTACCCGCGGCTGTAAGGGCTGGGCATGAAGAAAAGGGCGCCTCCTGGAGGCGCCCTTTTTCGTTTGTGGCGTGGCGCTTTTCGTATGCGAAGAGCCAAGAGCCAAGAGCCCCTCTCCCCAGCCCTCTCCCTGAAGGGAGAGGGAGCCGTACGGCGTGAAGCGTAATCCCAGTGCTCATTGCTACCACGGTGTTGCCGGTGAGCGCCGATATGCCCGTTGGCACGGACAGTCCCCTCTCCCTTCAGGGCGGGGCGCGCAGCCGAGGGTTAGGGAGAGGGAACGGAGCCAACCCAAAGCACGAAAGCCACCAGTGAATACCGTTCAGAAGCTATGTAGGAGCGCGCCCTGCGCGCGAATCGCGGGCAGGGCCCGCTCCTACACGGATGCTCAACGGTTGGTCAACTGCTGCTGGAGGTTCTGCACCTGCGCCTGCAGCGCATTGATGTTGCGCGTGACCTGGGCGCGGAAGGCGTCGAACTCGGCGGTGCTGCCGCCCTGCTGGCCCTGCTTGCCCTCGACTTCGCTGCGCAGGATCAGCAGGTCGTCCTGGATGCTCTTGATCGACTGGCTCTGGTCACCGCGCTTCTTCAGCGCCGCGATGTCGGCGCTCAGGTTCTGGATCTGCGCGTTGGCGCTGGCCAGGTCGCCCTGCAGGCTCTTCACCTTGGCCTGTTCGTCGGCCAGCGACTTGATCTTGCCGTCGAGCTGGGCGATCAGTTGCGCGGCGCTGTCCTGCTGGGCCTTGAGTTCGTTGCCCAGATGGTCGAGGCGCTTGGCCTGCTGGCCGTCGATCTGCGACAGCGAATCCTGCTGCTGGCGCGCCTGGTCGACTAGCCGACCCTGCAGTTGCTTGACCTGCAGCTTGAGCTGCTCGCGCTCGCTGGTGACGGAGGATTCGTTCTGGACGAACTTGCCGCGGATGTCGTCGAGGCGGCCGGCGGCTTCCTCGCTGATCTTGGCGAAGCTTTCCTGGGTGGCGATCAGTTGCTGCTCCATCAGCGCCAGTTGCTGGTGGCTCCACCAGGCCACGGCGCCCAGGGCGATGGCCATGGCCGCGACCAGCGCCCACAGCGGGCCGGTGCTGGCGCCGCCCTTGGGCTGGGGTGCCAGGCGCTTGCCGTCGGGCTCGTAGACGCGGCGCGGATGGTGGCCGAACTCGTCGCGGTCGGCGGCGTCGGTGGTCAGGCTGGGCACATCGTCGAAGTCGTCGAAACTGTCGTTACGCATGAAGGAAACCTGTGGAGGGAAAGCGGCATGGCGCCTGCGCAGGGCGCAGTATATCCGTTCGCGCCGGGACCTTGGACAGCGCGCCATCGGGGGGCGCGGCGCACCGCGGCGGCGCGCGCCGGCCCTGGCAGAGACCACGCCGGCGCGGCCGGGGTTCCCTCCAGGCCGCGGAAATAGTGGCGAGGAGACAGTATGGCATATGCCTTGCTCCGCCTCCGCACCGGCGCCGCCCTGGCGCCCACTGCGGGGGAGGGAGTTGGGTGATCGAATTCAACAAGGCCATCCTGGATTGCATGCGCGAACTGCGCCGCCGTCTGCGCGAGGAACAGGCGCTGGACATCCAGTTCCAGCAAGCCGACGCCATCGCGCTCATGCTGCACGCCTGCGAGGGCTCCAGCCGCGAGGGCACCCGCGAGCTGGGCCAGCGCCTCAGCGAACTGAGCGGCGTGCGCCTGCCGCGGGTGGTGCAGGAGCCGAGCTTCCTGCCCAGCGAATCCGGGCAACGGCATTACTCGGGACCGTTGCGCGGGTGACGCCGGGGTCGAGCGCAGCAATATCCCGGGCGATGGGTTTCGCTGCGCTCCACCCATCCTACGAAAGCGATGAAAGCCGCGACGGCGGCCTCAGAGGCCGCTGGCCTTCCACCAGTCGCAGAACTCGTCCACCGCGTCCCACAGGCTGGCGCGCGGCTCGTAGCCGAGGAACTGGCGGGCGCGGCCGATATCCAGGCTGAAGTCCTTGGCCAGCACCGCCATGCCCATGCGCGTGAGCACCGGCTCGGGGCGGCCCGGACGCAGGTAGCACAGGCCCTCGTTCAGCGCCGCCAGCGACCAGGCCAGGGGATAGGGCATGTGCGCGGTCACCGGCGGCAGGTCGAGGCGGCGCATCACGTAGTTGACCACGTCCCACAGCGGCACCGGCTGGCCGTTGCTGATGTTGTAGGCCTGGCCGAGCGCCGTGCCGGTGACCAGCAGCGCGCTGAACAGGGCGTCGTTGAGGTTCTGCACGCTGGTGAAGTCGACCTTGTTCAGGCCCTTGCCGATGATCTTCAGCTTGCCCTTGCGCTGCGCCGCGATCATCCGCGGGAAGATGCTGGTGTCGCCGGCGCCGGTGACGAAGCGCGGGCGCAGCGCCAGGACCTCCAGGCCGAACTCGGCGGCGCCCAGGGCGACCTTTTCCGACTGGTACTTGGTGGCGCCGTAGTGGTTGGCGAAGCGCGTCGGCACCTGGTCCTCGTTCAGGCCGACGTGGGCGCGGCCATCGAAGTAGATCGACGGCGAGGACAGGTGCACCAGGCGCCGCACGCCCTGCCTCAGGCAGGCCTCGACCACGCTCTCGGTCATCACCACGTTGGCCTGGTGGAAGTGTTCGTAGGGGCCCCACACGCCCACCGCGCCGGCGCAGTGCACCACGGCATCCACGCCATCGCACAGGCGCCGCACCAGGGCCGCGTCCGCCAGGTCGCCCGGCATGAACTCCGCGCCCCGCCGCACCAGCGGCTCCAGGGCCTGGGCGCGGCGGCCGTTGACGCGCACCGCCAGGCCCTGCTCCAGGGCGAAACGGGCGAAACGCCCGCCGATGAACCCGCTGGCGCCGGTGACCAGAATCTTCATGCACGCACCTCTATAGTTGTTGTCTGCCGACTCTAGCAGGCCACCCGCCCGGCCACGCTGGCCGCACACGCCAGAACAGCGTCCTTGCGGGCCGCCCGACTCGCGGCCGGTTAGAACCACGGCGATCCTTCCCCGTTCCCTGTGCGAGGCCTCCGAATGAGCAAGCCCTACTGGATGATCTACGGCGCCAACGGCTATACCGGCCGTTTGGTGGCCGAGGAGGCCCGGCGCCAGGGCCTGAACCCGCTGCTGGGCGGGCGCGACCCCGCCACCGTGCAGGCGCTGGGCAGCGTGCTGGGCCTGGAGTGCCGGGTGTTCGGCACCGACGGCGCAGCCGAGGCCCTGGCCGACGTGGCCGTGCTGGCCAACTGCGCCGGCCCCTTCTCCGCCACCGCAGCCCCCCTGCTGGAGGCCTGCCTGGCCAATGCCACACACTACGTCGACATCACCGGCGAGATTGGCGTCTTCGAACACGCCCACGGCCTCGACGAGCGCGCCCGCGCCGCCGGCTGCGTGGTCTGCCCCGGCGTCGGCTTCGACGTCATCCCCACCGACTGCGTCGCCGCCTGCCTGGCCGAGGCGCTGCCCGACGCCACCCAGCTGGCGCTGGGCTTCGACACCGGCAGCGGGCTCTCGCCGGGCACCGCCAAGACCACGGTGGAAGGCCTGAAGCTGGGCGGCAAGGTGCGCCGCGACGGCCGCCTGGTCGAGGTGCCGCTGGGCTACAAGCGCCGCGACATCGACTTCGGCCGCGGCCTCAAGCACGCCGTGAGCATTCCCTGGGGCGACGTCGCCACCGCCTTCTACAGCACCGGCATCCCCAACATCGAGGTGTACCTGCCGGCGCCGCCGCTGGCGGCCCTGGGCATGCGCCTGATCGACCCGCTGCGCCCGCTGCTGGGCCGCGACGGCGTCCAGCACTGGCTCAAGCAGCAGGTGCAGCGGCGCGTGAAGGGCCCCGACGAGCAGGCGCGCAGCCGGCTGCGCACCTGGGTCTGGGGCGAGGCGCGCAACGGCCGCGGCGAACGGCGCACGGCGCGCCTGGAGACCGCCAACGGCTACGACGTCACCGTGCACGGCGTGCTCCTGGCCGTGCGCCACCTGCTCGGCCACGACGGCCCCGGCGGCTATTTCACCCCGTCGCAGCTGTTCGGCCCGCGCTGCGTGGAGGCCCTGCCGGGCAGCGGGCGCATCGTCATCCGCGGCTGATCGGCACCAGGCTGGCCGCGGCCCGGCGCAGCAGGTGCGCGGTCAGCGCGGCGAGCAGCTCGCCGCCGTTGCGCCAGTGGTGCCAGTACAGCGGCACGTCGATCACCTGGCCCGGCAGCAGCTCCACCAGCTCGCCGCGGGCCAGCTCGCCGCGCACCTGCTGTTCCGGCACCAGGCCCCAGCCCAGGCCGCCGCAGGTCATGCGCACGAAGCCCTCGGACGAGGGGCACAGGTGGTAGATGAAGGTGCCGTCCACGCCGAGGTCGGCAAGGTAGCGGTGCTGCAACTGGTCGTCGGGGCCGTAGACGATCGCCGGCGCCCGCGCCAGCGCCTCGGCCCGCACGCCCCCGGGGAAGTGCCGGGCGACGAAGGCCGGGCTGGCCAGGCCGCGGTAGCGCATCGCCCCCAGCGGCTCGCTGCGCGCGCCCGCCACCGGCCGCGGGCTGGCGCACAGGCAACCGGCCACCTCGCCGGCGCGCATGCGCTTGAGGCCCACCTCCTGGTCTTCCACCACCAGGTCCAGCAGCACCTTGCGCTCGGCGCAGAAGTCGCCGACGGCATCGGCCCACCAGGTCGCCAGGCTGTCGGCGTTGAGCGCCAGGCGCAGGCGCTCGGGCGAGCCGCCCTCGTCCAGCGCCGGCACCCACTGCTGCAGGTCGCCCTCCAGCAGGCGCACCTGCTGCACGTGGTTGAGCAGGCGGCGGCCCAGCTCGGTGGGCTGCGGCCGCGCCGCGCGCACCAGCACCGGCTGGCCGACGCGCGCCTCGAGCAGCTTGATGCGCTGCGAGATCGCCGACTGCGACAGGCCCAGGGCCTGGGCGCCGCGCTCGAAGCCGCCCTGCTCCACCACGGCGGCCAGGGCCGCGAGCAATTTGTAGTCGAACATCAGTTTTCCTAATGAGCCATCAACAGGATTCGTTTTCCTTATACAGGCACAGGCCGCAGACTCGCCAGGCATTCCCCCCGAACCCGCCCACCGGAGCCCGACCATGCCTGGCCTGATCACCCCCGTTACCTCGCTGCCCTACAGCCAAGGGAGGGCCTGAACATGTGGCAGAGCTACCTCAACGGCCTGCTGGTGGCCGCCGGCCTGATCATCGCCATCGGCGCGCAGAACGCCTTCGTCCTGGCCCAGAGCCTGCGCCGCGAGCATCACCTGTCGGTGGCCGCGCTCTGCGTGCTGTGCGACGCCGTGCTGGTCAGCGCCGGGGTGTTCGGCCTGGCCAAGGTGCTGGCGGAGAACCCCACCCTGCTGGCCGTGGCCCGCTGGGGCGGAGTGATCTTCCTGGTCTGGTACGGCGCCAAGGCCCTGCGCCGCGCCATCGCCCCCCAGGCCATGGCCGACGCCGGGCAGACCGGCCCGCGCTCGCGCCGCGCGGTGCTGCTGGCGGCGCTGGCGGTGACCCTGCTCAACCCCCACGTGTACCTCGACACCGTGCTGCTGATCGGCTCCCTCGGCGCCCAGCAGGCCGCCCCCGGCGCCTACGCCATGGGCGCGGCCAGCGCCTCGCTGCTGTGGTTCTTCACCCTGGCCCTGGGCGCCGCCTGGCTCGCGCCCTGGCTGGCGCGCCCGGCCACCTGGCGCCTGGTCGACCTGATGGTGGCGGTGATGATGCTGGGCATGGCCAGCCAGCTGGCGTTCGCCGCCTGAGCCCCGGCGGCGAAACGGATCGAACCCCCGGGCCCCACGGCAGTCCACCCCAGTGCACGGGAACGCCGCGCACCGGCGCTGGCGCGCGGCTTTGCCCCTACAGTTGCTGCGTGGATATGCCGGGGGGCGGGTGCTATGATCCGACCTTCGCGGCGCCAGCCTGCCAGGCCTGCTGGACGCACCCGACGCGCGCCCCACTCTGCGGAACAGGGGCGCTACGTACGATGCCGCGACAATCACCGAACCGGCCCCGTGTACCGGTCGCGCGTTCGCCGCGCTAGCCCTGACCTGAGGAAGATAGGAGAGACACCATGGCTTTCGAATTGCCGCCGCTGCCTTACGCCAAGAACGCCCTCGAGCCGCACATTTCCGCGGAAACCCTGGAATACCACCACGACAAGCACCACAACACCTACGTCGTGAACCTGAACAACCTGATCCCCGGCACCGAGTTCGAAGGCAAGAGCCTGGAAGACATCGTCAAGACCTCTTCGGGCGGCATCTTCAACAACGCGGCCCAGGTGTGGAACCACACCTTCTACTGGGAATGCCTGGCTCCCAACGGCGGTGGCCAGCCCACCGGCGCCCTGGCCGACGCCATCAACGCCGCCTTCGGTTCCTTCGACAAGTTCAAGGAAGAGTTCACCAAGACCGCCATCGGCACCTTCGGCTCCGGCTGGGCCTGGCTGGTGAAGAAGGCCGACGGCTCCCTGGCCCTGGCCAGCACCATCGGCGCCGGCAACCCGCTGACCAGCGGCGACACCCCGCTGCTGACCTGCGACGTGTGGGAACACGCCTACTACATCGACTACCGCAACCTGCGTCCGAAGTACGTCGAGGCGTTCTGGAACCTGGTGAACTGGGACTACGTGGCGAAGAACTTCGCTGCCTGATACCCTCGGCTCACCCGCGGAAACCCGGCCTGGAGCCGGGTTTCTGCTTTCTGCGCGCCAGAAGGGCAAGGCTCGGCTAACCTGAGGTGCGGATTTGGTCGGAAAAAGGGTGATGGCCCTTTGACGTCAAAGCTCCGTTTGCCAATACTCAGACCAGTCTTTCGCCGGATGGCGATGAACAAGGAAAGCACCCTTGAAACTGGACCCCCGGCACAGGCTCTCCCTCAAGCTGCTGCGCGTCGTACTGCTCGCGGCGCTGGTGGTGGGGGTCGTCCTGAGTTGCGCGCAGATCGTCTTCGACGCCCACAAGGCGCGGCAGGCGGTGCACAACGACGCCCAGCGGATCCTCGCCATGGTCCGCGACCCATCGACCCAGGCGGTCTACAGCCTGGACCGCGACATGGCCATGCAGGTGCTCGAAGGCCTGTTCCAGCATGAAGCGGTGCGCTACGCCGCCATCGGCCACCCCGACGAGCCCATGCTGGCGGAAAAATCCCGCCCGCTGCTGGACTCGCCCACCCGCTGGCTCACCGACCCCATCCTCGGCCCCGAGCAGCACTATTCCATCCGCCTGGTCGGCCGCGGCGAGCCCGGCGAATACTACGGCGACCTGAAGATCACCCTGGACACCGCGCCCTACGGCCAGGACTTCGTGGTCACCTCGGTGATCATCTTCCTCTCCGGCATCCTCCGCGCCCTGGCCATGGGCCTGGTGCTGTTCCTGGTCTACCACTGGCTGCTGACCAAGCCGCTGTGGCGTATCATCGACCACCTCACCAGCATCAATCCCGACCGCCCCGGCGAGCACAAGCTGCCGATGCTGGCCGGCCACGAGCACAACGAACTGGGGCTGTGGATCAACACCGCCAACCAGTTGCTCGAATCCATCGAGCGCAACGGCCACCTGCGCCGCGAGGCGGAGAACAGCCTGCTGCGCATCTCCCAGTACGACTTCCTCACCGGCCTGCCCAACCGCAAGCTGCTGCAGCAGCGCCTGGACCAGATCCTCTCCGACGCCGGCCGCGAGCAGCGCCGCGTGGCGGTGCTGTGCCTGGGCCTGGACGACTTCAAGGGCATCAACGAGCAGCACGGCTACCAGTTCGGCGACCAGCTGCTGATCGCCCTGGCCGACCGCCTGCGCGGCCACAGCGCCCAGCTCGGCGCCCTGGCGCGCCTGGGCGGCGACCAGTTCGCTCTGGTCCAGGCCGACGTCGAGCAACCCTACGAGGCGGCGGAGCTGGCCCAGCAGATCCTCGACGACCTCGAACTGCCCTTCCAGCTCGACGAGCAGCCGGTGCAACTGCGCGCCACCATCGGCATCACCCTCTACCCCGAGGATGGCGAGAGCACCGAGAAGCTGCTGCAGAAGGCCGAGCAGACCATGACCCTGGCCAAGACCCGCTCGCGCAACCGCTACCAGTTCTACATCGCCAGCGTCGACAGCGAGATGCGCCGCCGCCGCGAGCTGGAAAAGGACCTGCGCGAGGCGCTGTCGCGCAACGAGCTGCACATCGTCTACCAGCCGCAGGTGGACTACCGCGACCACCGCGTGGTCGGCGTCGAGGCCCTGCTGCGCTGGCAACACCCGACCCAGGGCTGGGTCGCGCCGGACCTGTTCATCCCCCTGGCCGAACAGAACGGCAGCATCTTCTCCATCGGCGAATGGGTGCTCGACCAGTCCTGCAAGCAGTTGCGCGAGTGGCACGACCAGGGCTTCGACGACCTGCGCCTGGCGGTCAACCTGTCCACCGTGCAGCTGCGCCACAGCGCGCTGCCGCGGGTGGTCAGCAACCTGCTGCAGATCCACCGCCTGCCGCCACGCTCGCTGGAGCTGGAAGTCACCGAGACCGGCCTGATGGAAGACATCTCCACCGCCGCCCAGCACCTGCTCAGCCTGCGCCGCGCCGGCGCCCAGATCGCCATCGACGACTTCGGCACCGGCTACTCCTCGCTCAGCTACCTGAAGAGCCTGCCGCTGGACAAGATCAAGATCGACAAGAGCTTCGTCCAGGACCTGCTGCAAGACGACGACGACGCCACCATCGTCCGGGCCATCATCCAACTGGGCAAGAGCCTGGGCATGCAGGTCATCGCCGAGGGCGTGGAGACCATCGAACAGGAGGCGTACATCATCGCCCAGGGCTGCCACGAGGGGCAGGGCTACCTGTACAGCAAGCCGCTGCCGGCGCGCGAGCTGACCCTCTACCTGAAGCAGGCGCGGCGCCTGGCCGAGGCCGCCGGCAGCTCCAGCATCGAGCGACGCTGAGGCCGCGGTGGGGCGGCAATAGCCATTTGCTGGCTATTCGCTGCGCCGGCCTTTTCAAAAATGCAAATCTTTCGCATTATGTTGCCGCTTTCTTTGCGCATCTCTTCGCGCCACCCCATGCTAAGGAACCCGTCATGACTCGTATGCCCTGGGCCACTGCCAGCCTGCTGGCCATCGCCATCTCCCTCGCCGGCTGCGGCGACGACAAGAAAGAAGCTTCCGCCCCGGCCACCCCGGCCGCCAGCACCCAGAGCGCCGCCCCGGCGGCCGCCAAGGTCGACGAGGCCGCGGTCAAGGCCGTGGTGAAGAACTACGCGGACATGGCGGAGGCCGTCTTCAGCGACTCCCTGACCACCGCCCAGGCGCTGCAGAAGGCCGTCGACGCCTTCCTCGCCAAGCCCAGCGAAGAAACCCTCAAGGCCGCCCGCGAAGCCTGGCTGGCCGCGCGCGTGCCCTACTCGCAGAGCGAAGCCTTCCGCTTCGGCAACAAGGTGGTCGACGACTGGGAAGGCGCGGTCAACGCCTGGCCGCTGGACGAAGGCCTGATCGACTACGTCGCCAAGGACTACCAGCACGCCGAGGGCAACCCGGCCGCCAGCGCCAACATCGTCGCCAACACCGAGATCCAGGTCGGCGAAGACAAGATCGACGTCAAGGAAATCACCGGCGAGAAGCTGGCCAGCCTGAACGAAGTGGCCGGCTCCGAGGCCAACGTCGCCACCGGCTACCACGCCATCGAGTTCCTCCTCTGGGGCCAGGACCTCAACGGCACCAAGCCCGGCGCCGGCAACCGCCCCTACACCGACTACGTCCAGGGCAAGGACTGCACCAACGGCCACTGCGACCGCCGCGCGGCCTACCTGAAGGCGGTCACCGACCTGCTGGTCACCCAGCTGGAAGAAATGGTCGGCAACTGGAAGGCCGGCGTCGCCGACAACTATCGCGCCAAGCTGGAAGCCGACGGCGCCGACGCCAACCTACGCAAGATCTTCTTCGGCATGGGCAGCCTGTCCCTGGGCGAACTGGCCGGCGAGCGCATGAAGGTGGCCCTGGAAGCCAACTCCACCGAAGACGAGCACGACTGCTTCAGCGACAACACCCACCACACCCTGTACTTCAACGCCGAAGGCATCCGCAACATCTACCTGGGCGAGTACAAGCGCGTGGACGGCAGCGTGGTCAAGGGCCCGAGCGTGGCCGACCTGGTGGCCAAGGCCGACGCCCAGGCCAACACCGACCTGAAGGCCGACCTCGACGCCACCCAGGCCAAGATGCAGGCCATCGTCGACCGCGCCGAGAAGGATGGCGTGCACTTCGACCAGATGATCGCCCCGGCCGACGAGGCCGACCACAAGATCATCAGCGACACCATCGCCTCCCTGGTCAAGCAGACCGGCGCCATCGAGAAGGCCGCCGCCGCCCTGGGCATCCAGGACCTGAAGCCGGACAACGCCGATCACCAGTTCTGATCGACGCCCGCGCTGCGGCAACCCGCCGCAGCGCATGCCGGTTGAGCCAAGGCCCCGCTAGCCGGGGCCTTGGCATTTCATCCGGGCCGACGCGGCAATAGCGAATACAAATTTTTCATATTTGCATTTGCCCAACTGCTAAAATGGCCCGCCCGTTTTTCAGCCTGGATCGCCTCGATGTACCGCCGTCCAACCGCCGCCCTCGCCGCCCTCGCCGCCCTGCTCGCCACCCTCGCCCTCGCCGGCTGCGGTCGCGAAGAGCCCAAGGCGGTGGCCGAACCGGGCGAGGCGCTGTCCGGCGGCGGCGCCACCGTCTACCAGGCCGACCGCAACGCCTACTCCATGCCCTCGGGCAACCTCACGCCCAGCCGCCGCCTGGACTTCAGCGTGGGCAACAGCTTCTTCCGCAACCCCTGGGTGATCGCGCCCACCACCACCACCGCGCGCGACGGCCTGGGGCCGCTGTACAACACCAACGCCTGCCAGAACTGCCACATCAAGGACGGCCGCGGCCACCCGCCGGGGCCAAAGGACATCAACGCGGTGTCCATGCTGGTGCGCCTGTCGATCCCCGCCGGCCCCGGCGACGCCCGCGCCCTCGAGCGCCTGGGCGTGGTGCCCGAGCCGGTCTACGGCGGCCAGCTGCAGGACTCGGCGATCCCCGGCGTGGTGCCCGAGGCACGGGTGCGCGTGGACTACGAACCGGTGAAGGTGAGCTTCAGGGACGGCACCGAGGTCGAGCTGCGCAAGCCGATCCTGCGCCTGACCGAGCTGGGCTACGGCCCCATGCACCCGGACACGCAGTTCTCCGCCCGCGTCGCCCCGCCGATGATCGGCCTGGGCCTGCTGGAGGCCATCCCCGAGGCCGCCATCCTGGCCAATGCCGACCCCGAGGACCGCAACGGCGACGGCATCCGCGGCCGCGCCAACCGCGTCTGGGACGACGCCCGCCAGCAGACCGTGCTCGGCCGCTTCGGCTGGAAGGCCGGGCAGCCCGACGTGGCGCAGCAGAACGCCCACGCCTTCTCCGGCGACATGGGCCTGACCAGCCCCCTGCTGGCCGCCGACGACTGCACCGAAGCCCAGGTCGCCTGCCGCCAGGCCGTCGACGGCGGCAAGCCCGAGGTCAGCCAGCGCATCTTCGACCAGGTCGCCTTCTACGCGCGCAACCTCGCGGTGCCGGCGCGGCGCAAGGTCGACGACCCGCAGGTGCTGGCCGGCAAGGCGCTGTTCCACCAGGCCGGCTGCGCCGGCTGCCACACCCCGAAGTTCACCACCGGGGCCGATGCCGCCGAGCCGGAACTGGCCAACCAGGTGATCCGCCCCTACAGCGACCTTCTACTACATGACATGGGCGAGGGACTCGCGGACAATCGCCCGGAATTTCTCGCCAGCGGACGCGACTGGCGCACCCCGCCGCTGTGGGGCATCGGCCTGACCGAGGTGGTCAACGGCCATACCCAGTTCCTCCACGACGGGCGCGCGCGCAACCTGCTGGAAGCCGTGCTCTGGCACGGCGGCGAGGCCGAGGCGGCCAGGCAGCGGGTACTGGCCTTCGACGCCGCGCAGCGCAGCGCCCTGCTGGACTTCCTGAATTCACTCTAAGGAGCCGAACATGTTCCGCCCCCGACTACTGCTCACCAGCCTCGCCATCGCCCTGGGCGCCTGCTCGCCGCAGGACCCGCAGGCGACCACCAGCGCCGCGCTGGCCCAGCAGGTGATCCTGCCGGCCTACGGCCGCTGGGTCGACGCCGACCGCGCGCTGGCCGCCAGCTCCCTGGCCTTCTGCCAGGGCAAGGAAGACCTGGCCCGCGCCCGCGCCGACTTCGTCGCCGCGCAGAAGGCCTGGGCCGAGCTGCAGCCGCTGCTGATCGGCCCGCTGGCCGAGGGCAACCGCGCCTGGCAGATCCAGTTCTACCCGGACAAGAAGAACCTGGTGGCGCGCCAGGTCGAGCAGTTGCTCAGCGGTGGCGCCGAGATCACCCCCGCCACCCTGGCCAAGTCCAGCGTGGTGGTGCAGGGCCTGACCGCCTACGAGTACATCCTCTTCGACGCCAGGATCGACCTCGCCGACGCCGCCACCCGCGAGCGCTACTGCCCGCTGCTGGAAGCCATCGGCGAGCACCAGCAGGCCCTGGCCCAGGACATCCTGGCGCGCTGGAAGGCCGACAACGGCATGCTGGCGCAGATGAGCAAGTTCCCCAACGAGCGCTACGCCGACGCCCACGAGGCCATCGCCGAAATGCTCCGTGTGCAGGTCACCGCCCTGGACATGCTGAAGAAGAAGCTCGGCACCCCGCTGGGCCGCCAGAGCAAGGGCATCCCGCAGCCGTTCCAGGCCGAGAACTGGCGCAGCGACGCCTCCCTGGCCAGCCTGGAGTCCAGCCTGAACGGCGCCGAGGCGCTGTGGAAGGGCTCCGACGGCAAGGGCCTGCGCGCCCTGCTGCCGGGCGAGCAGAAGGACCTGGCCGGCAAGATCGACGCCGCCTACGCCGACGTCCACGGCAAGTTCGCCGCGCTCAGGCAGCCCCTGGGCGAACTGCTCAAGGACGACGCCGGCATCAAGCAGCTCAACGAGCTGTACGACAGCCTGAACGTGGTCCACCGCCTGCACGAGGGCGAGCTGGCCAAGGCATTGGGCGTGCAGCTGGGCTTCAACGCCAACGACGGCGACTGACCGGCCGAGCGTCGGCCAGGCGTCGTTGGAGAGACGCCTGGCGCTGGCTCGCCAGGTCAAGGTGAACGATGTGAAAGAGGTGAACGCCATGCTGCGACGTCACGTGATCGGCCTGGGCAGCCTGCTGCTCGGCGCCCTCTCCTTCGGCGGCTGGACGCTGTCGCGCAAGGGCCGGGAGCCCCTGCTGCTGTCCGCCCGCGACGACGCGGACGGCAAGCACTACGCGGTGGGCTACCGCCTGGACGGCCAGTGCGCGTTCGCCACCGAGGTGGGCCTGCGCTGCCACGCCATCGTCCAGCACCCGAGCCTGCCGCTGGCGCTGTTCGTGGCCCGCCGCCCGGGGCGCCAGAGCTACCTGGTGAGCCTGGAGGACGGCCGCCTGCTGCAGACCCTCGATTCACGGCCGGACCGCCACTTCTACGGCCACGGCGTGTGGCACGGGGACGGCGAGTGGCTCTACGCCACCGAGAACGACACCACCGACCCGGGCCGCGGCCTGCTCGGCATCTACCGCTTCGACGGCGAGCGCCTGGCGCACACCGGCGAGGTGCCGACCCATGGCCTGGGCCCCCACGAAGTGGCCTGGCTGCCCGACGGCGAGACCCTGGTGGTGGCCAACGGCGGCATCCGCACCGAGGCCGAGAGCCGGGTCGAGATGAACCTCGACGCCATGGAGCCGAGCCTGGTGCTGATGCACCGCGACGGCGCGCTGATCTCCAAGGAAACCCTGGCCCAGCAGATGAACAGCGTGCGCCACCTGGCCATCGCCGCCGACGGCACCATCGTCGCCTGCCAGCAGTTCATGGGCGACGCCCACGAGGCCGCCGACCTGCTCGCCATCAAGCGCCCGGGGCAGGCCTTCCAGAGCTTCCCGCTGGGCGAGGAGCAACGCCAGGCCATGGTCCAGTACACCGCCAGCGTGGCGGTGCACGACGAGCTGCGCCTGGTGGCCCTGACCGCCCCGCGCGGCAACCGCTTCTTCATCTGGGACCTGGACAGCGGCGCCCTGCGCCTGGACGCGCCGCTGCCCGACTGCGCCGGCGTCGGCGCGGTGAAGGACGGCTTCGTGGTCACCTCCGGCCAGGGCCGCTGCCGCCTCTACGACTGCCGTGGCGAGAAGATCGCCGCCCAGCCGCTGCAACTGCCCCCGGCGTTCTGGGACAACCACCTGCACCTGGCCTCCTGAGCCGCGCCCGGCGAGCCCTCGGCGCAGAGGGCGCGCTCGCCTTGCGGGGGCGCGCTAAATCCCCCGGCGGGGGAAACGTCCTGCAATCAAGGTACTTTGACGCGGAAGCGAACTCCGTCTAATGTGCGCACTTCTGCCCCGCAACGGGGCATTCCCGACAGGCTCCGGGAAGCGAAGCAGTCCCGCGAACGCAGGGCCGGCCATGCAGGAACGGGCCCCTCGCGGCGCAGAGCCGCCAGGCACTCACCAAGGAACAGGAACATGTTGCGCCGCATGCTGATCATGCTCGGCGCGGTCGCCGTCATAGTCGCGGTGCTCGCCGGCTCCAAGTATCTCTCCATCCAGAAGCAGATCGCCCAGTTCACCGCGCCGCGCCCGCCGGTCAGCGTCACCGCGGTGAAGGCCGAGGCGCTCACCTGGCAGAGCCGCCTGCCGGCCATCGGCACCCTGCGCGCCAACCAGGGCGTGGTGCTCACCGCAGAAGCCTCGGGCACCGTGCGCCAAGTGCTGTTCGCCTCCGGCGAGAAGGTCCGCGTCGACCAGCCCATCGTGCAGTTGGAGAACGACGTCGAGGCCGCCACCCTGCGCACCGCCGAGGCCGACCTCAACCTGGCCCAGGTGGAATTCGAGCGCGGCCGCAGCCTGGTCGGCCGCCAGGCCATCTCCAAGAGCGAGTTCGACCGCCTGGCCGCGCAACTGCAGCGCTCCAGCGCCACGGTCGCGCAGCTCAAGGCGGCGCTGGCGAAGAAGCGCGTGCTCGCCCCCTTCGGCGGCACCATCGGCATCCGCCAGGTGGACGTCGGCGACTACGTCTCGCCGGGCACGCCCATCGCCACCCTGCAGGACCTCTCCACCCTGCTGGTGGACTTCTTCCTGCCGGAACAGGACTTCCCCCGCCTGCAGGTCGGGCAACGCGTGCTGGTCACGGTCGCGGCCTACCCGGGCCAGGTGTTCGAGGCGCGCATCCAGGCGCTGAACCCGCGGGTGGACAACGAGACGCGCAACCTGCAGGTGCGCGCGGCCATGGCCAACCCCGACGGCAAGCTGCTGCCGGGGATGTTCGCCAGCCTCGAGGTGCAGCTGCCGGAAACCGCGCAGCGCGTGGTGGTGCCAGAGACCGCCATCGCCTTCACCCTGTACGGCAACTCGGTGTACGTGGTGGTGCCCAAACAGGACAAGGACGGCAAGCCGCAGAACGACGCCAAGGGCCAGCCGCTGCTGGCCGTGGAGCGCCGCTTCGTCAAGGTCGGCGAGCGCCGCGAAGGCAAGGCGGTGATCCTCGACGGCCTGAAGGTCGGCGAGCCGGTGGTGACCAGCGGCCAGCTCAAGCTGGACAGCGGCACGCCGGTGGCCATCGTCGACGACGTGCGCTGACCGCAACCGATGCACAGGGCGGCCCGCGCGGCCGCCGAAACCCGCCCGGCCACGGCCGCGCGGGCGCAACGACAAAGGACTGGAACCATGGCCTTTACCGATCCCTTCATCCGCCGCCCGGTGCTGGCGACGGTGGTCAGCCTGCTGATCGTCCTGCTCGGCATGCAGGCCTTCAGCCGCCTGGTGATCCGCGAATACCCGCAGATGGAGAACGCGCTCATCACCGTCACCACCTTCTACGCCGGGGCCAACGCCGAGACCATCCAGGGCTACATCACCCAGCCGCTGCAGCAGAGCCTGGCCAGCGCCGAGGGCATCGACTACATGACCTCGGTGAGCCGGCAGAACTACTCGGTGATCTCCATCTACGCGCACATCGGCGCCAACACCGACCGCCTGGTGACCGAGCTGCTGTCGAAGATCGGCGAGGTGAAGACGCAGCTGCCGCCCGACGCCGAGGACCCGGTGCTGGATAAGGAGGCCGCCGACGCCTCGGCGCTGATGTACATCAGCTTCTACAGCGAACACATGGACAACCCGCAGATCACCGACTACCTGTCGCGGGTGATCCAGCCCAAGCTCGCCACCCTGCCGGGCATCGCCGAGGCGGAAATCCTCGGCAACCAAGTGTTCGCCATGCGCCTGTGGCTGGACCCGGTGAAGATGGCCGCCTACGGCATCACCGCCAGCGACATCGACGACGCCGTGCGCAAGTACAACTTCCTCTCCGCCGCCGGCGAGGTGAAGGGCGAGCTGGTGGTCACCAGCGTCAACGCCGCCACCGACCTGAAGTCGCCGGAGGCCTTCGCCGCCATCCCGCTGAAGACCCTCGGCGATCGCCGCGTGCTGATGAGCGACGTGGCGCGGGTGGAACTGGGCGCGGCCAGCTACGACTCGGTCAGCTCGTTCAACGGCATTCCCTCGGTGTACATCGGCATCAAGGGCACGCCCAGCTCCAACCCGCTGGACGTGATCAAGGAAGTCCGCGCCAAGATGCCCGAGCTGGAGGAACAGCTGCCGCCGGACCTGAAGGTGTCCATCGCCTACGACGCCACGCGCTTCATCCAGGCTTCCATCGACGAGGTGGTGAAGACCCTCGGCGAGGCCATCCTCATCGTCATAGTGGTGGTCTTCCTGTTCCTCGGCGCCTTCCGCTCGGTGCTGATCCCGGTGGTGACCATCCCGCTGTCGATGATCGGCGTGCTGTTCTTCATGCAGCTGATGGGCTACTCCATCAACCTGCTGACGCTGCTGGCCATGGTACTCGCCATCGGCCTGGTGGTGGACGACGCCATCGTGGTGGTGGAGAACATCCACCGCCACATCGAGGACGGCAAGTCGCCCTTCCAGGGCGCCATCGAAGGGGCGCGGGAAATCGCCGTGCCGGTGGTCACCATGACCATCACCCTGGCCGCGGTGTACGCCCCCATCGGCTTCCTCAGCGGCCTGACCGGCGCGCTGTTCAAGGAGTTCGCCTTCACCCTGGCCGGCGCGGTGATCATCTCCGGCATAGTGGCGCTGACGCTGTCGCCGATGATGTGCTCGCGCCTGCTGCGCCACGAGGAGAACCCCAGCGGCCTGGCGCACCGCCTGGACCTGATGTTCGAGGCCCTGAAGCGGCGCTACCAGCACAGCCTCCACGCCACCCTGGACAACCGCCCGGTGGTGCTGACCTTCGGCGTGCTGGTGCTGGCGATCATCCCGCTGCTGCTGGTGTTCACCCACAAGGAACTGGCGCCGGAGGAAGACCAGGGCATCGTCTTCCTCATGGCCAATGCGCCGCAGACCGCCAACCTGGACTACCTGAACAAGTACACCAGCCAGTTCGAGGGCATCTTCCGCACCTTCCCCGAGTACTACTCGGCGTTCCAGATCAACGGCTACAACGGCGTGCAGACCGGCATCGGCGGCATGCTGCTCAAGCCCTGGGACGAGCGCCAGCGCAGCCAGATGGAACTGCTCCACGCGGTGCAGGCGGAACTGGACAAGATCCCCGGCCTGCAGATCTTCGGCTTCAACCTGCCGTCGCTGCCGGGCACCGGCGAAGGCCTGCCGTTCCAGTTCGTGATCAACACCGCCAGCGACTACGAGTCGCTGCTGCAGGTGGCCGAGCGGGTGAAGAAGCGCGCCGAGGCATCCGGCAAGTTCGCCTTCCTCGACCTCGACCTGGCCTTCGACAAGCCGGAGCTGGTGGTCGATATCGACCGCGCCAAGGCGGCGCAGATGGGCGTGTCCATGCAGGACCTGGGCGTCACCCTGGCCAGCCTGCTGGGCGAGGGCGAGATCAACCGCTTCACCATCGACGGGCGCAGCTACAAGGTGATCGCCCAGGTCGAGCGGCACTTCCGTGAGAACCCCGACTGGCTGGGCAGCTACTACGTGAAGAACGGCCGCGGCGAGCTGCTGCCGCTGTCCACCGTGGTGACCCTGCACGAGCGCGCGCGGCCGCGCCAGCTCAACCAGTTCCAGCAGCTGAACTCGGCGATCATCTCCGGCGTGCCGCTGGTGAGCATGGGCGACGCCATCGACAGCGTGAAGCAGATAGCCGAGCAAGAGTCGCCGCGCGGCTTCGCCTTCGACTACGCCGGCGCCTCGCGGCAGTTCGTCCAGGAAGGCAACGCGCTGATGCTGACCTTCGCCCTGGCCCTGGCGGTGATCTTCCTGGTGCTGGCGGCGCAGTTCGAGAGCTTCCGCGACCCGCTGGTGATCATGGTCACGGTGCCGCTGTCGATCTGCGGCGCGCTGGTGCCGCTGTTCCTCGGCCTGTCGAGCCTGAACATCTACACCCAGGTGGGCCTGGTGACGCTGATCGGGCTGATCAGCAAGCACGGCATCCTCATCGTCGAGTTCGCCAACCAGCTGCGCCACGAGCGCGGCCTGGGCGTGCGCGAGGCCATCGAGGAAGCCGCGGCCATCCGCCTGCGGCCGGTGCTGATGACCACCGCGGCCATGGTCCTGGGGGTGATCCCGCTGCTGCTGGCCACCGGCGCCGGCGCGGTGAGCCGCTTCGACATCGGCGTGGTGATCGCCACCGGCATGAGCGTGGGCACCCTCTTCACCCTGTTCGTGCTGCCCTGCGTGTACACGCTGCTGGCGAAGAAGGACCTGGCGCCCGCGGCCGAACCGACGCCGGCGCACTGAACGGACGGAGTCCGCTCCTACGGACGATACCGTGTCTCGCCAAAGACTGTAGGAGCGGGCCCTGCCCGCGATTCGCGCGCAGGGCGCGCTCCTACATGGGGGCGGTGCAGGTGGGGGCATAGGAGCAACTGTCTTGCAGGCTGCGCCGCCTCTTTCCAACCCGTAGGGCGCATAACGCCTACGGCGTTATCCGCCGCGGCCGTCGGGCACCGGCGTTCCGGCCAACGGCGGATAACCGCGAACGGTTATTCGCCCTACGGTCGAGCACGG
Organism: Pseudomonas sp. JH-2; assembly: GCF_036231725.1. Classification (NCBI taxonomy): domain Bacteria; kingdom Pseudomonadati; phylum Pseudomonadota; class Gammaproteobacteria; order Pseudomonadales; family Pseudomonadaceae; genus Pseudomonas; species Pseudomonas sp. JH-2. Next base: position 56,588 of record NZ_JAZAQP010000040.1, read on the forward strand.
ACGTAGGAGCGGACTCCGTCCACGATGGACCGACCCCGGCCAAGGCGCTGACCGGGAAATGGCGCCCTACGCCGGCTGCCGCTGCATCCCGCCCTTGTCCTGCCCGGCCTCGCGCTGCAGGCTCCAGTTCTGCAGGTGCTCGCGGCTCTGGCGGTAGGGCTTCAGGCCCAGGCCGAGCAGCAGCACGCCGCCCAGCAGCGCCAGGCTGGTGACGATCAGCAGCGAGTAGCGCAGGGCCATGTCGTCGTGGAACACGAAGTCGGTGACCAGCGCCACCGCCGTGGGGCCGACGCCCAGGCCGAACAGGGTGACCACGAACAGGTAGATGGCCGAGGCCTGGCCGCGCATGGAGTTGGGCATGATCTCCTGGATCGCCGCCGGCGCCACGCCGAAGGGCATGCTCAGGCAGAACACCGTGGGCGCCATCAGCATGGCCACCAGGTTGGCATCGTCCAGCAGCGGGAAGATCACCGACAGCGGCAGCGCCAGGCAGGCCGCCAGCAGGCCTACGCGCATGTTGGCGTCGGTCCTGCCGCGCTTGGCCCAGCGGTCGGCCAGGCGCCCGCCGAAGACGATGCCCAGGCAGCCGAACACCGCCACTATGCTGCCGTACACCACGCCGACGTGGCCGGCATCCCAGCCGTAGGTGCGGACGAAGAAGGTCGGCACCCAGGCGCCGCTGCCGTAGCTGGCGAAGGAGATGCAGGCGAAGCCGAAGTTGTGGCAGATCACCGTCTTGCGGTTGGCCCGCAGGTAGGCGCCGACCTCGCGCATCGGCACCTCGACGCCGGCGCCCACGCCGTGGCGCTGCGGCTCCTTCACCGCCAGCATCAGCAGGGTGAAGAGCACCCCGGCGGCGCCAAGGAGAAGGAAGATCAGCTGCCAGGGCCGCACTTCGCCCAGCAGCGGCAGGTGCACGTCGCCCTGGGCCGAGGCGAACTTGATCACCAGCCCGCCGAGCAGGAAGGCCAGCCCGGAGCCCAGGTAGATGCCCATGGAATACACGCTGATGGCAGTGGCCCGGCGCTGCGCCGGGAAGCTGTCGGCGATCAGCGAATAGGCCGCCGGCGACAGCGCCGCCTCGCCCACGCCCACACCGACGCGGAACAGCAGGAACTGCCAGTACTGCCGGGCCAGGCCGCAGGCCGCGGTCATGGCGCTCCAGATCAGCACGCCGACGGTGATCAGCCCGCGGCGGCTGCGGCTGTCGGCCATGCGCCCCAGCGGGATGCCGCAGAGGGTGTAGAAGAGCGCGAAGGACAGGCCCATGAGCAGGCTCATCTGGGTGTCGCTGATGACCAGGTCGCGACGGATCGGCCCGACCAGCAGGTTGAGGATCTGCCGGTCGATGAACGACAGGACATAGGCGACCATGAGGATCGCCACCGTGGACCAGGCCACGGCACTGGAGGGGTAGCCGTTATTGTTGTTGTGCATGCCGGACTCCTGTTCGCCGCCAACGCGGCCAGAGCGAAGGGGTGGCCTGCAGCTTAGGCAAGTGAGGGGGAAGCTGGCGCGCACTATCAGGCAGCTGAATGCGAGTGGCGGCCTCTGGATGATAAGGCGGATGGTGGGAAGGCTTTTCGTAGGAGCGAGCTTGCTCGCGAACCTTGTTCGCCGGTGACTTCGGTGTCTTGGTTTGGCTCCTAACCCTCTCCCTGAAGGGAGAGGGGACCGTTGGGCAGGGCTTGATGTTATGGCGTTAGCCGGCAGCTTCGGTGATTTCCGGCTGGAGCCAATTCTTCTCTCGGCACGGCCTGGCCCCCTCTCCCTTCAGGGCGGGGCGCGCAGCCGAGGGCTGGGGAGAGGGAGCGGAGTCAATCTGTCGCACCTCAACAGCCGGGAGGCACCCTTCGCGAGCAAGCTCGCTCCTACGAAAAGCCCCCTCAACGCCCCCGCATTAAGCCGGCGTCAAACACTCCGGCCCATCGCAAGCCGGATCGTTGACTATGCTCGCCAGCGCCTGCTCCCGCAGCCGCACCTGCGGCCGCGCCAGCAGGCTCAGCAGCTTGGGCAGGGGCGTCTCGTCACCTAGCCAGAGCGCCCTCTCCTCCTCGCTCTCCAGCAGCAGCGGGCGGCGCATCGGGCCGGCCGCCTGGGTCACCAGGGCCAGGCTCAGCCAGGTGTGGCCGTCCACCGGGTAGGCCTCCCAGACCGCCGCGAAGTAGCTCAGGCCGCTGGCGCCGGCCAGCCAGTAGGGGCGCTTGCGCACGCCGTGCCATTCGTAGAAGCCGTTGGCCGGCACCAGGCAGCGGCGGCGGGCGAAGGCCTCGCGGAACATCGGTTGCTCGTGCAGCGTCTCGGCGCGGGCGTGGGCCGGGGTGCGCGACAGGTCGGTGAGCCAGGCCGGGGTCAGGCCCCAGCGGGCCAGGTCGGCGCGGCGCGCGCCGGCCTCCTCGCGCAGCATCAGCAACTGCGCGCCGGGGGCGAGGTTCCAGTGCGGCGGGTGGTCCTTGGGAAAGCCCGGCAGCTCGGCGAGCTCGCGGGTCCAGCGGAACAGGGCAAAGCGGGCGGTCATCGGCGCTCCAGGGCGGCCTCAACAGAGCAGGACGCCGCTGGCCGGGCCGAACTCGTCGGCGGGGCCGGGCAACGGCTGCGCGGCATTGTACGCCTGGATCAGCTCCCGCGCCTGTTGCGCGGCCCCGTCGTCGACCCACAGGTGCAGCAGGCCGTGCAGCGGCAACTCGCCGATGCCGCCGAGCAGGTGGCGGCCGCCGAGGTGGCAGGCGATGCCCTCGCTGGCCAGCATGCCGGCCAGCAACTCGGCCTCGGCCAGGTCGGCCGGTTCGTAGACTCGCTGCATCAGTCGTCCTCCCGGTGAACCTCCAGCGACCACTGGGCGCCGTCGGTGTACAGCTGGAACAGGATGGGCCGGCAACACACCGGACAATCTTCATAGTAGCTCTGGTCGCCGCCGGAGAGGTCTAGCACGGCCTCGGCCGGTTCCCCGCAGTAGGGGCAGCGGTAAGCCTGGGTCTCGAGCATCTGAAGGTCCCCTGTGACTTCCGTTATACTCCCGCGGTCTTTTTATCCGGCCAGGCCCGCGGGCATGGCCGGTTTTCCGGGGGAGAGGCCCGCGCCAGACGCGTGCCGTGCCAGTTACACCCATGAACAAGAGAGCATGATGGGCGAGTTCGAAGCCATCCGACCGTACAACGACGCCGAAGTCCCGGCCGTTCTCCAGCGCCTGCTGAGCGACGACGCCTTCCTGGGTATTCTGGCGCGTTATCGTTATCCGCGCCTGTCGCGCCCCTTCGGCTGGCTGCTGCGCCCGCTGATCGCCCACCGCCTGGCCCGCGAGGTCACCGGCATCCGCAGCGTGGTGGAGCTGCAGGACAAGTGCGAGCCCTACGTCGACCGCACCATCGAGCACGCCACCGACGGCGTCACCTACTCCGGGCTGGACAACCTCAAGAGCGGCCGCGCCTACCTGTTCATCGCCAACCACCGCGACATCGTGATGGACCCGGCGTTCTGCAACTACGCCATCTACCACGCCAAGCTGCCGACGCCGCGCATCGCCATCGGCGACAACCTGCTGCAGCGGCCCTTCGTCAGCGACCTGATGCGCCTGAACAAGAGCTTCATCGTGCACCGCTCGATCAGCGGCCGGCGCGAGAAGCTGGCGGCCTACAACACCCTCTCGGCCTACATCAACCACTCGATCCGCCACGATGGCGAGTCGGTGTGGATCGCCCAGGCCGAGGGCCGCGCCAAGGACGGTGACGACCGCACCGACTCGGCGATCCTCAAGATGTTCCACATGAGCCGCAAGGACGAGCCCTTCGCCCAGGTGGTCCGCGAGCTGCACCTGATCCCGGTGTCGATCAGCTACGAGTACGACCCCTGCGACGCCGCCAAGGCCCGCGAGCTGTACACCCGCGCCAGCACCGGCGAATACCGCAAGGCGCCGGGCGAGGACGACGCCAGCATCGCCCTGGGCATCACCGGCTACAAGGGGCGCGTGCAGATCAACTTCGGCGCCGAGATGGACGGCGACTACGCCGACGCCAAGCAGTTGGCCGCCGCCCTGGACCGGCAGATCCTCGGCAACTACCGGCTGTTCCCGGTGCACTACCTGGCCTACGAGATGTCCGAGCTGCGCGACCCGACCCTGGCCGTGCCCGGCGCCGAGAGCCTGTTCGGCGCCGAGGAGTTGCGTCGGGCCCGCGAGCAGTGGCAGCAGCGCCTGCAGGCCTGCCCGCCGGAACACCGCCCCTACCTGGTCCTGCAGTACGCCACCCCGGTGCTGAACCAGTACCGGCTCAAGCAGGCCTGAGCCACCGCATGAACGAAAAGGGCGCCCTCGGGCGCCCTTTTGCATCGCTACGGTGCGTTTTCAGCCCGGCAGGTGGGTGCTGTACTGGCTCAGGCCCACGGCCAGGGCCAGGCAGGCGAAGCCGAAGAGGTAGAAGAAGCGGTTGATCTTGGCCGTCGAGGGCTCGGCCTCGGCCAGCGGCGCGGACGCGCCATCGCCACCGGCGACCAGGCGTTGCAGGGCCTGGCGCTCGCGCCGGCGGGTGGCCAGCAGCAGCCAGGCGCCGGCCAGGGCGAAGAACAGCGCCAGGTCGTTGAGGACCCGGGCGGGATGGGCCTGGAACAGATTCCAGAGCGCCTGCAGCGACATCACGACCTCCACACTTCAGGACTGCACGCCAGGAAGCAAGAAAGCGCCAAGGCCGAGTTCTGTACGAAGCGACGAACCGCGGCGGGTACGTCACGCAACTGAAAGAAAGACGGTCGATTGTATCCGTCAGGAGGACGGCACAGCCAGTTCGGTCGTCTTATTCACGACGAACGTCAGCCTTATCGAGAAGGGTTCTAAGCCTTTTCCACCACCTGGCACATGACTGGCTAGTCACCTTTCGCCATCCGGTATCCCGCCTAGGAGATTCGCCATGCTCGAAATCGTACCCCACGAAAGCGCCTACCTGATCGAACACCTGGATGAGATCGAAGCCGTGGTCACCGACCTCTCCTTCAACGTCCAGGACGACCACTGGCTGGTGTACTGCCAGGCCTGCGGCCACGAACACCTGGACCTGCCGGAAGCCGACGAGCGCCAGCCGGCCTACGAGACCGACCCGTTCCGCCAGGCCGCCGCCTGAATTCCCGCACCCACGAAAAAGCCCGGCCAGTGCCGGGCTTTTTCGTTCACGCCGAAGCGATCAGCGCTGGTTCAGCGTCTGCCCGATGGTCGGGTCCTTGAACACGCGGTCCAGGGTGTCGCTGAGCACGTCGCTGACCAGCTTGGTGTTGGTCTGCTGGTTCGGCGCCATGCCGAAGCGCTGGTTCAGCGAGGAACCGTAGCGGCCGCTGTAGCGGCGCCCGCCGGCCTGCACGTCGACGCGGAAGGTCGCGCCTATGGTGGCCTCGGTGACGTAGACGCCGTCCTTGGGCGACTGGTACTTCAGCTCGGCCAGGGTGAGGGTCAGGGTCGGGGCGTTGTAGGCGTTCGGCGAGGGGGTGAAGCCGAGCAGGCGCACCGCCGCCTCGGTCTGGGCCTGCAGCTTGGGAATCACGTCCTGGCTGCGCACGGTGACCGCGCTGGTCTCCGAGTAGAGGCCGCCACGGGTGCCCAGCTCGGTGCTCTGGCGGCCGTCGACCACCTTCACCACCACTGGCTGGCCCTGGCCGACGGCGACCGGCTGGCCCTTGAACACCGGGTCCGGGTTCAGTTGTTGCGGGCTGAGGGCACAGCCGGACAAGGCCAGGGTGCCGGCGGCGATCAGACTGAGCAACAGACGCTGCAACATGTTCGTGTCTCCATGGGTTGGGCTCGGAACGGCGGGCAGTATACCGGCCGTCGGAGCGCCCTGATAGCGCTCTGCAACTTGGACGCTGGCACTTTGTTACAGGTTCCTTGGCGGCGACGCGCGCGCCGGCACAATGCACCAAATCGGTGCAAAAACAGGAAATCCGGTGACCGGAACTCGGAAAAAAGTCTAAGCCCGAGGGCTTTTTTTGCATTTCGTCGTTATAATCGCGCCCCGATTATAAGGACGCCTCCTGATCGGGTCCCACAGCCCGGCAGCCTCGCGCCTGCCGGCCTGTCACACCCTCCTAGAGAGTCGCCAATTGCGCCGTGGCCACCGGCCTCGCGCTTTGTACCGATCGTTGCGACGACACTTTCAGGCAAGGATTGCCGCGAGTCCCCTCCGAACCGAGTCCGGACCCGCCCGCAGCGACGACCCCCTTTGAGCTTCACGTCTCCATAAGAGCGTGATTTGAAGGTTTTTCACTACTTCACGAGAGTGTGGCGAGCGAGAATGGCGAACGAACACGAAGCTTTGGATGTGCTGCTGGTTGGCGCCGGCATCATGAGCGCAACCCTGGCGACCCTGTTGAAGGAAGTCGAACCCGACACCCGACTGGAGATCGTCGAACTGCAGGAGTCCGGAGCCATCGAGAGCTCCAACCCCTGGAACAACGCCGGTACCGGCCACGCCGGCCTCTGCGAGCTGAACTACACGCCGCAGGCCGCCGACGGCTCCATCGACATCAAGAAAGCGGTGCAGATCAACGCCCAGTTCGAGGTGTCCAAGCAGTTCTGGGCGCACCTGGTGGACAAGGAAGGCTTCGGCAATCCGCGCAACTTCATCAACCCGGTGCCGCACCTGAGCTTCGTCCGTGGCAAGGACGTGTCCTTCCTGAAGAAGCGCTTCGAAACCCTCAGCCAGCACCATGCCTTCGAGTCCATGGTCTACACCGAGGACCGCGAGCAGCTGGCCCAGTGGGCGCCGCTGACCATGCCCGGCCGCCCGGCCGACGAGCAGGTCGCCGCCACCCGCGTGGAGCATGGCACCGACGTCAACTTCGGCGCCCTGACCAACCAGTTGCTGGCCCGCCTGGGCAAGCAGGAAGGCGCGAGGATCAGCTACTTCCAGAAGGTCGTGGGCCTGGAGCGCGACGGCCAGGACTGGATCGTCGACATCAAGAACACCCAGAACGGCCAGTCGCGCAAGATCCGCACGAAGTTCGTCTTCCTCGGCGCCGGCGGCGGCGCGCTGCCGCTGCTGCAGATGTCCGGCATCCCGGAAAGCAAGGGCTTCGGCGGCTTCCCGGTAAGCGGCCAGTGGCTGCGCTGCGACAACCCCGAAGTGGTCAGGCAGCACCAGGCCAAGGTCTACAGCCAGGCCGAGGTCGGCGCCCCGCCGATGTCCGTGCCGCACCTGGACACCCGCGTGGTCGACGGCAAGAAGTCCCTGCTGTTCGGGCCCTACGCCGGCTTCTCCACCAAGTTCCTGCGCCACGGCTCCTTCCTCGACCTGCCGCTGTCGGTCCGCGGCAGCAACCTGATGCCGATGCTGGCGGTCGCCCGCGACAACATGGACCTGACCCGCTACCTGGTGCGCGAAGTCATGCAGTCCATGGACCAGCGCCTGGAAAGCCTGCGCAAGTTCTACCCGCTGGCCAACCCGGCGGACTGGCGCCTGGAAACCGCCGGCCAGCGCGTGCAGATCATCAAGAAGGACACCAAGAAAGGCGGCATCCTGCAGTTCGGCACCGAGCTGGTGGCTTCCGAGGACGGCACCATCGCCGCCCTGCTGGGCGCCTCCCCGGGCGCCTCGGTGACCGTGTCGATCATGCTCGGCCTGCTCGAGCGCTGCTTCCCCGCTCAGTACAAGTCTGAAGCCTGGGGCGCCAAGCTCCGGGAGATCTTCCCGGCCCGCGAGAAGCAGCTGGAGAGCGACGCCTCGGCCTACCGCGAGATCAACGCCTACACCTGGCAGAAGCTGCAGCTGGATCAGTGATCCGGCCCTGACGCAGAAGGCCCGCCATTCGGCGGGCCTTTTCGTTTCCGGGGCGCGGCGTCAGCGGCAGCTGATCATCCAGCCGACGCCGAAGCGGTCGTGGAGCATGCCGAAGCGCTGCGCCCAGAAGGTCTTCTCCAGCGGCATGTCCACTCGCCCCTCCTCGGCCAGCGCGGCGAAGGCCTTCTCCGCCGCCACCACGCTGTGCAGTGCCAGGTGCAGGCTGAAGCCGCCGGGTGGTGCCTCGTGCTCGCCGCGGCCGTCGGACATCAGCACCTCGCTCTGGCCGACCTGCAGGCTGGCATGCATGACCTTCTCGCACCAGCCGTCGGGCACCTGCAGCGGCCCCGGCGCCTCCTCGTAGCGCATCAGCGCGTTGAGCTGCGCGCCCAGCGCCTGCTGGTAGAAGGCGATGGCCTCGTCGCACTGGCCGTGGAAGAACAGATAGGGCTGTACATGCATGTCGGCGTCCTCACCTTGTCGTTGTTCTACCTGCAAGTCTAGGCGGGGGGCGGAGGGTCTGCGCCGATGCGCTCTTCGTAGGATGGGCTGAGCTTGTGTTCTGCCGGGAGACATGGGTAACAGGTGTCGGGAGACATAGGTAACGCATTTAGGATCACGGAATTGCCGTATC
>NZ_JAZAQP010000041.1:0-60991 GCF_036231725.1 Pseudomonas sp. JH-2
TGGTTCGTTTGGCGACTGCCAATCTACCCGCTTCCCTGACTGTCAATCCGCTCTTTCCCCAGACTCCGCGAAGAACCAGAAAAAAGGGAGGTCACTGACCTCCCCTCGGGAAACCCGTCCTGGCTCGTCGCTTCTGGCGCCGGCTCACCTCGCTCCACCTTCTGGGCGGTGCGTAGCCCGGTGGCCTGGTCGACCCGATCGGGTCGGCAGGCCGCGATGCGCCTGATTGGGCGGATCGCCGTGGACGTGTGGGTCCGGGCCGTGATTTCTGGAGCCATGTTACGGGGAGCGAAGCGGCAGGGGATTGCGAAGATTGCGCACAAAACTATCCGTTGCGCAATAAATCCCCAAAAATGTATAAGAATGTGCAAGCCGATAAATTTCCGAGGCCACAATGAACAAACTGGACCGCTACGACCTGCGAATCCTCGCCGAATTGCAGCGCGACGCGCGCATCTCCAACCAGGAGCTGGCCGAGCGCATCGGCCTGTCGCCCTCGCCCTGCTCGCGGCGCGTCAAGCAACTGGAAGACGACGGCTACATCCTGCGCCAGGTCGCCCTGCTGGACAGCAAGAAGCTCGGCCTGAGCCTCACCGCCTTCGTCCTGATCGGCATGGACAGGCACACCCCGGAGCGCTTCGAGCACTTCCAGTCGATCATCGCCCAGTGCCCGGAAGTGCTGGAATGCAGCCTGGTCACCGGGATGGACGCGGACTATCAGTTGAAGGTGATGGTGCCGGACATGGAGCACTACCAGCACTTCCTGCTCGGCACCCTGACGCGCATCGAGGGCGTGACCAGCGTGCGTTCCAGCTTCGTGCTGCGCAACATCATGGCCAGCACCGAACTGCCGCTGGAGCACCTGCGCAGCTGAAGCCGTAGGGCGAATAACGCCTACGGCGTTATCCGCCGTTTGACCTTGATCCCCGGCGGCTCCGGGGTTGGCCTTGGCGTTGGCCGTGGCCCCGGCGCATCGGCGGAGCGGTTCCCCTGTAGGCGCGCGCCCTGCGCGCGAATCGCGGGCAGGGCCCGCTCCTACGAAAAGCAACCCGGCGCGACCTGCGACAAATGCGCGCACCCCGCATCCTGCCGCTACCGCTCGGCGCTCGACTATTTCCCGCCAGGCCCGCTGCGACGGGACTTCCTCGGCCCTCGCCGCCCTCGCGCAGGAGTTTCTGCTCACTTTCTGAGCAGCGCTGATCAATAAGCGACCAAGCCCTTATAATGCCGCCCGTCCTCGCGACCGCCGGACCTTCCGGCCCCCACTCAAGCGCCCGCGCCGGGCAGGAGCAGCAATGAACGAGAGTTTCGAAGACTGGATGATGTACGGGCTGGTCACCGCCCTGATCCTGTTCATGGCCTTCATCGTCTGGGACCTGGCCAAGAAGTCCAAGGCCGGACGCATGGGCACCATGGTGCTGTTCTTCGCCCTCGGCCTCGGCGTGTTCGGCTTCCTGGTCAAGTCCTTCGTGGTCGCCGGCCTGGAAGGCGGTTTCTGATCCAGCCCTAGGGCTGCACCTCGCGCCACTCCCCCGGCTGCAGCCCGTCCAGGCCCCAGGGGCCGATGCGCACCCGCACCAAGCGCAGGGTCGGCAGGCCGACCGCCGCCGTCATGCGCCGCACCTGGCGGTTGCGCCCCTCGCGGATCACCAGCTCCAGCCAGGCGGTGGGCACCGACTTGCGGAAACGCACCGGCGGCACCCGCTCCCACAACCGCGGCTCGTCGATGCGCCGCGCCTCGGCCGGCAGCGTCGGGCCGTCGTTGAGCTGCACGCCTTCGCGCAGGCGCTGCAACTGTTCCTCGTCCGGCTCACCCTCCACCTGCACCCAGTAGGTCTTCGGCAGCTTGTGCCTGGGGTCGGCGATGCGCGCCTGCAGGCGGCCATCGTTGGTCAGCAGCAACAGGCCCTCGCTGTCGCGGTCCAGGCGCCCGGCGGGATAGACGCCGGGCACCGGCACGTAGTCCTTGAGCGTCGCCCGGCCCTCGCCATCGCTGAACTGCGTCAACACGTCGAACGGTTTGTTCAGCAGGATCAGCCGCGGCTGCGCCGGCGGAGCCTTGGCTACACGGCGTGGCGCGGGACGACGGGGGGCGGGACGAGGCGGACGGGGCATGGGCAGGAAACGGCAACAGGTCGGCGGAGCACAAGCATGGGCCGGCATGCTAGGTTGTGCCAACACCCCCTGCAAGAGCACGCAGAGCATCCACCATGCCCAAGGCCCGTCGCTCCCCCTGGCTGATCACCCTGCTCAACCTCGCCGGCCGCCTTGGCGGCGGCTACCGCGGCCCACAGAACGCGAACTTCGACGGCCTGCGCTTCCGCAACCTGGACGCCAAGCCGCACCATGGTTTCCGCGAGTTCCTCAAGTGGCAGCGGGAGCGCGACAGGCAACTGGCCTGGATCGAACAACCCGGCCCCGAGCGCCGCCCGGACACCCCGGCGCGGGTCAACGGCGAGGAGTTGCGCATCACCTACGTCAACCACGCCACCCTGCTGATCCAGCACCGCGGCCTGAACATCCTCACCGACCCACTGTGGTGCGAACGCACTAGCCCCTTCAGCTTCGTCGGCCCCAAGCGCCACCATCCGCCGGGCCTGGCCCTGGACGAACTGCCGCCGATCAACCTGATCCTGGTCAGCCACAACCACTACGACCACCTGGACGTCGGCAGCCTGGGCGAACTGGCCCGGCGCTTCCCGGAAGCGAAGGTGGTGACCGGCCTGGGCAACGCCGAGCTGATCCGCGCCTGCGGCTTCGTCGACGTGCACGAGCTGGACTGGTGGCAGAGCCTGCCGCTGCACGAGGGCATGCTGCTCACCGGCGTGCCGGCGCAGCACTGGTCGGCGCGCTCGCGCTACGACACCAACCGCACCCTGTGGCTGGGCTTCGTGCTGGAATCGGCGGACGGCCCCGTGCTGTTCCCCGGCGATACCGGCCTGGGCCCGGAGTTCGGGCTGATCCGCGAACGCTTCGGGCCGATGCGCTTCGCCGCGCTGCCCATCGGCGCCTACGAGCCACGCTGGTTCATGCGCCACCACCACATGAACCCGGACGACGCCGTGCAGGCCCACCGCACCCTGGAGTCGCAGTGCAGCATGGCCATCCACTTCGGCACCTTCCGCCTCAGCGACGAAGGCCAGTTCGCCCCCGTCCACGACCTGGCCCGGGCGCTGGATGAACAAGGCGTGGACAGCCAGGCGTTTCGGGCGCCCAAGCCGGGGGAGCAATGGTTGGTGGGGCGGATGGGTGGGTAGGGCTCATCTCCTTCACGTACGGGAAGCTCTCGACCGGAGTCTCCCGGAACCGTCGGTGCCAATTCGAACTCCGCCCCTCTCCCCAACCCTCTCCCTGAAGGGAGAGGGAGCCGTTCGGCGTGCGCCGGTACTTCAGCTCTCCCTGATACCTCGCATAGAGCCTGATCTCTCCATGAGGCACGCCCTCAACGTTGGCACGGACTAGCCCCCTCTCCCTTCAGGGAGAGGGCTGGGGAGAGGGAGCGGAGTCCCCCCAAAGCACCGTAGCCAGAAGTAAATTCCAATTCGCGAGCAAGCTCGCGCCTACACAAGTCACGCCGCCATTTCACCCAACAGATCATCGAGCAACGCCGAAGCCCCGAAGCGCAGGTGCTCGGATGTAATCCAGTCATCCCCAAGCATCTCCTGCGCGATAGCCAGGTAGACCTCAGCATCGTCCAGGCTACGAATACCACCAGCAGCCTTGAAGCCCACCTTGCCACCCGCCTCCACGATGCATTCCAGCATCACCCGCGCAGCCTCCGGCGTGGCGTTCACGGCCACCTTCCCAGTACTGGTCTTGAGGAAGTCGGCGCCGCCGGCGATGGCCTCGCGGCAGGCCGTGCGGATCAGCTCGGGGTTGCCCAGTTCGCCGCTTTCGACTATCACCTTGAGCCGGTGGTAGGGCCCGCACAGTGCCTTGCAGGCGCGGATCAGGTCCACCGCGCCGTCGGCCCTGCCAGCCTTCAGCGCCCTCCACGGGTAGACCAGGTCGATCTCGTCGGCGCCCTCGGCGAGGGTACGCCGCACTTCTTCCACCACCTCGGCCTGGGGCGCGTCGCCAGCGGGGAAGTTGCATACGCTGGCAACCTTGACTGAGCGCGCGCCAAAGCAGTTGAGGGTGCGCCGCGCCACGTGCACGAAGCGCGGGTAGACGCACACCGCCGCCACCTCGCCGTAGGGCGTCAGCGCCCGGCGGCAGAGCTGGACGATGCGCGGCATGTCGTCGTCGGCGTTCAGCGAGGTCAAATCGAGCAGCGACAGTACCCGCGCGGCGCGCTCGGCGCGGGTCGGTTGCAGGGGTTCAGCCATGGCGTCCTCCGGTGGCGGCCTTTGCGCCATCCTGCCACGGGCCTTCCCCGCGCGGGCGGGAAAGGGTCGCGGCCATGCGCGGGGTCAACGGAACGGCGGTTCGTCGAAGCTGCGCAGCTTGCGCGAGTGCAGCGAGTTGAGCTGGGTGCGCAGCAGGTCGACGGCGGCGATGCCGATCGCCAGGTGCTGGCTCACCGCGCGCTGGTAGAAGGCGCTGGCGGCGCCGGGCAGCTTGATCTCGCTGTGCAGCGGCTTGTCCGAGACGCACAGCAGCGTGCCGTAGGGCACCCGCAGGCGGTAGCCCTGGGCGGCGATGGTGCCGCTCTCCATGTCCACCGCCACCGCCCGCGCCAGGTTGATCAGCGGGCGCTCCTGGGCCCAGTGCAGCTCCCAGTTGCGGTCGTCGTAGGTCAGCACGGTGCCGGTGCGCAGGCGCCGCTTCAGCGCCTCGCCGCGCTCGCCGGTGACCAGCGCCGCGGCCTCCTGCAGCGCCACCTGCACCTCGGCCAGCGCCGGGATCGGGATGTGCGGCGGCAGCACCCGGTCGAGGATGCCGTCGCGGCGCATGTAGGCATGGGCCAGCACGTAGTCGCCGATGGTCTGCGACTGCCGCAGGCCGCCGCAGTGGCCGATCATCAGCCAGCAGTGCGGGCGCAGCACGGCCAGGTGGTCGGTGATGTTCTTGGCGTTGGACGGGCCGACGCCGATGTTGATCAGGGTGACGCCGTCGCCGTCGCTGGCGATCAGGTGGTAGGCCGGCATCTGGAAACGGTGCCACTCGACGCCGGCGATGATGGCGTTGGCCTCGCCCCGGTCCATGTCGCGCTCGATCACCACGTTGCCCGGCAGCACCATGCGCACGAAGCGCGGGTCCTCGTGCAGGCGCTCCAGGCCCATGTGGATGAACTGGTCGACGTAGCGGTGGTAGTTGGTCAGCAGGATCCACGGCTGCACGCAGCGCCAGTCGCTGCCGGTGTAGTGCACCAGGCGGCGCAGCGAGAAGTCGGTGCGCGCGGCATCGAACAGCGCCAGCGGCATGGGGTCGGCGCCTTCCCACTGGTACAGGCCGTCGGCGATGCCGTCGGAAGTGGCCGACAGGTCGGTACTGGGGAACACCCGCGCCAGCTCGGCGGCAGTCACGCCCGAGCCAGCCAGCTCGTCGCCCTGCTCCACCACGTAGGGATAGGGGATGTTCTGCTCGCTGGGGCCAACCTCGACGCGCACGGTGAAGTCTTCCATCAGCGGCCGCAGTTGCTCCAGCAGGTACTTACGGAAGGCCTCGGGGTGGGTGATGGTGACGGCGTAGTTGCCCGGCGTCTGCACCTTGGCATAGGCGCGGGTGGTCGAGGGCACCTCGCCCTGGCACAGGTAGGACAGGCGCAGCAGCGGGTAGCGGAACAGCGCACGCTCTTCGGCTGCCGGCTGCTCGCGGGTCTTCAGGTAGCGCCGCAGGGCCTGGCTGAGCGCCCCGGTGGCGCGCTGGTGCAGGGCGGCAAGGCGGTCGACCGCCTCTTCTGCGGTATGGGCGACGACGAAAGCGTCGCCGAGCTCGGCATTCATGGTGGGCTTCCTGTCTGAGCGATCAGCTCCATCTTGCCTGCTTATTCGCAGGAAGGGGATGACTGAATCATGTCCTCGGTTCCCCATCCGGCCGGGAGGGCTCCTACTGTGCCGGCGACCATTAAAAGACTATATTCAGTCCTTAACTCTTCCAGGTGCCGCCACCATGCGCTACTCCTCCCAGGTCAAACCCATCAGTTACCTCAAGGCCAATGCGGCAGAGGTGCTCAAGCAGCTCGGCGAGCAGCAGGAGCCGCTCATCATCACCCAGAACGGCGAAGCCAAGGCTGTGATTCAGGACGTCCGCAGCTATGAGGAAACCCAGGAAACCCTGGCCCTGCTGAAACTACTGGCACTGGGCAACCAGGAAATCGAGGAAGGTCGATTCGCTGCCCTGGACGAAGTGGCGAAACGCCTGCGCGGGGACGCCTGATGGGGGCAGACTCGCCCTATTGCGTGTTCATCACGCAGGGCGCCGAACGCGATTTGAAGTCCATCCACGACTACGTTGCCGAATTCGACGGGCCGCAACATGCGGCTCATGTCCTGAGCATGCTGCTGGAATGCATCGGCGAGCTGCGTCACTCACCGGAGCGCGGCAATTTCCCCAAGGAACTGCTGAGCCTGGGCATCCGCGAATACCGCCAGCTGTTCTTCAAGCCCTACCGCATCATCTATCGCCAGCGTGAACGGGACATTCACGTCTATCTGGTAGTGGACGGCCGCCGCGACCTGCAGCACCTGCTGAGTCGGCGCCTGCTGGGCTGAGCCGGGAGCCTCGCGGCCCCCGGCCATCGGCATCACGCCAGATGCGGCGTGGCCCGCGCCACCAGCGCTTCGACGTCCGTGCCGCGCGGCAGGGTGCCGTAGACGCGGCCGCCGTTGCCCAGGCGGCTGCCGATGAAGGCGTCGGCGACGGTGGCGTTGCCGGCTTCCAGCAGCAGCTTGGCCTGCAGGGCCACTGCCACGTCCTCGGTGAGCTGGCGGGCGCGGAACTGGATGTCGGCGGTGTCGGCGAAGGAGGCCTTGAGGTTGCCGATGAAGGCTGCCAGGCGGGCGTCGCCGTGGCCGTCGCCGAGTTCGGCGAACAGCGCGTCGAGCACGCCCGGCTCCTTGGACAGGGCACGCAGCACGTCCAGGCACTGGACGTTGCCCGAGCCTTCCCAGGTGGAGTTCACCGGGGCCTCGCGGTACAGCCGCGGGAGGATGGTGTCCTCGACGTAGCCGGCGCCGCCCAGGCATTCGGCGGCCTCGTTGATCATCGCCGGGGCGCGCTTGCAGATCCAGTACTTGCCCACCGCGGTGACCAGGCGGGCGAACTTGTCCTCGGTGTCGTCATGCAGGTGGTCCAGGGCGCGCCCCATGCGCATGGTCAGCGCCAGCGCGGCCTCGCTTTCCAGGGCCAGGTCGGCCAGCACGTTCTGCATCAGCGGCTGCTCGGCCAGCACGCGGCCGCCGACCTGGCGGTAGGCGCAGTGGTGCGCGGCCTGGGTCAGCGCCTGGCGCATCAGCGCGCTGGAGCCGACCATGCAGTCGAAGCGGGTCATGGCCACCATCTCGATGATGGTCGGCACGCCGCGGCCCTCCTCGCCCACCATCCAGGCCAGGGCGCCGCGGTACTCCACCTCGCTGGAGGCGTTGGACCAGTTGCCCAGCTTGTTCTTCAGGCGCTGCACGTAGAACTCGTTGCGGGTGCCGTCCGGGCGGTGGCGCGGCAGCAGGAAGCAGGTCAGGCCCTTGTCGGTATAGGCCAGGGTGAGGAAGGCGTCGCACATGGGCGCCGAGCAGAACCACTTGTGCCCGACCAGCTCGTAGGCCTGGCCCGGGCCGGGGATGCCCACCGGGTAGGCGCGGGTGGTGTTGGCGCGCACGTCGGTGCCGCCCTGCTTCTCGGTCATGGCCATGCCGATGGTGGCGCCGGCCTTCTGCTCGATCGGCAGGTTGCGCGGGTCGTACTCGGTGGCGAGGATCTTCGGCAGCCATTTCTCGGCGATGTCCGGCTGCAGGCGGATCGCCGGCACGCTGGCGAAGGTCATGGTCAGCGGGCAGCCGGTGCCGGCCTCGGCCTGGCTGTGCAGGTAACTCAGGCCGGCGCGGGCGACGTGGGCGCCGGCGCGCGGGTCGGTCCAGGGCATGGACGGGATGCCGGCCTCGATGGCGCTGCGCATCAGCTCGTGGTAGGCCGGGTGGAATTCCACCAGGTCGATGCGGTGGCCGTAACGGTCGTGGCTCTTGAACACCGGCTTGTTCTCGTTGGCCAGGAAGCCGGCGGCCATCAGCGGGCCACCGGCCAGCGCACCGTAGGCGTCCAGGCGCGCTTCGGCCCAGCCGCCGTCGTAGCGGCGCAGCCACTCCTGCAGCGGCAGGTCGACGCGGTAGAGGTTGGCGCCATCCAGCGGCGGTACCTGGTTGCTGACTTCGTGGGTCTCGGCGTACTGGTGCAGGTTCATCGCTGTTCCTCCGGCTGGGGCGCGCCGACGGCGCGCAGGCAGAAATCGACGAGGGCCTGGCTGACTTGCTCCAGGCCCGGGCTGGGTTGCCCGGCATCGCGGGCGGCACGGGCCGGCGGCGACAGCGGGCCGACCAGGGATTCGGCGATCGCCCCCACCAGACAGGCGGCGATCAATGATGTGGGGCCGCAGTGGAAGTGGCCGCTGCGCACGCCCTCTTCCAGCAGCTCGCCGAACAGTTCGGCGTAGGCCTCGCGGTAGAGCAGGCGCTGCTCGTCCACCTCGGGGTCCACCGGCTCGGCGATCAGGGCGAAGGCCAACCGCCGGCTGTCCCAGGCGCGCCGGGCGAACTGGCGCAGGCCGCGGGCCAGGCGCCCGGCGGGCCCGCCGGTGCCGCGCAGGACGACGGCCAGGGCATCCACCTCGCGCTGGCTGGCGCGGGCGAAGACCTCGGCGGCCAGTTCGCCCTTGCCGCGGAAGTGCCGGTACAGGCTGCCGGTGGCGATGCCGGCCTCTTCGGCCAGGCCCTGCATGGTCAGCGCCGCGAAGCCGCCCTCGGCGACCCGCGCCAGGGCCAGCTGGAGGATGCGCTCGCGCAGCGCCACATCTTTCTGCAGGCGGGCTTCGGTGAGACGGTAGACCATGCTCTGAATCCGGATTCACTGTTTCAAGCAGTGAATCACGGTTCAGGGCTTGGCCATAGGGGGAATTGCGCCAGCGGTGCGGGCGTTCCGGCCAGCGGCCGCTGCGCGTGGCGGATCAGGCGTGGCTGGGCAGCGCCGGCTGGCACAGCAGCCAGTCGTGCAGCAGGGTCTGCAGTTCCTCGAACTTCACCGGCTTGGCCAGGTAGTCGCTCATCCCCGCCGCCAGGCAGCGCTCGCGGTCGCCGCTGTGGCTGTGGGCGGTGATGGCCAGCACCGGCAGCTCGCCGCCCTGGGGCAGCGCGCGGATCGCCCGGCAGGTGGCGAAGCCGTCCATGATCGGCATCTGGCAGTCCAGCAGCACGGCGTCGACGCCCTCGCGGCGCAGCAGGTCGATGGCCTCCGAGCCGTTGTCGGCGGTGCGCACCCGGTAGCCCAGCTTGAGCAGCATGCCGCGGATCACCAGCTGGTTGATGGCGTTGTCCTCCACCACCAGCACCGTGCACTGGTCCGGGCGGCGCAGGGCCTGGCCGCCGGCGCGACGCGGCGGCACGCTGAAGCCCTGCGCCGGCTGGCCGAGGTTCAGCTCGAGGACGAAGCGGCTGCCGCGCCCGGGGGTGGAATGGTGCTGCAGCTGGCCACCGAGCAGCCCGGTGAGCTGGCGGCACAGCGCCAGGCCGATGCCCAGGCCGCCGTACTCGCGGGTCAGCGAGCCGTCGAGCTGGTGGAAGCGCTGGTACAGCGCGTCGTTGGCCGGCGTCTCGAAGCCGATGCCGGAGTCCTGCACCGCCACCCGCAGGGCGACGCCGTCGCTCTGCCGCTGGCCGTCCACGCGCAGGCTCACGCCGCCCTGGTGGGTGAACTTGATGGCGTTGTCCAGCAGGTAGCCCAGGGTCTGGGCCAGCTTGCCGGCGTCGCCTTCCAGGGTGTCGGGCAGGCTTTCGTCCAGCTGCAGGTCGAAGCTCAGGCCCTTGGCCTCGGCGCGCGGCGCGTACTGGGCGCGCAGGCTGTCGAACAGGCCGCGCAGGCTGAAGGGCTCGCGGCGCGGGTAGAGCTTGCCGGCCTGCAGTTCGATCAGCGCGAGGATGTCGTTGACCATGCGCATCATGTCGCGCGCCGAGCCGGTGGCGGTCTTCTGGTACTGCGCCAGTTCCACGTCCATGGGCACCGTCTGCATCAGCTCCAGCGAGCCGATCACCCCGCTCATGGGGGTGCGCAGCTCGTGGGTGACGGTGGCCAGGAACTCGTCCTTCAGGCGGTTGCTGTTGGCCAGCTCCAGATTGAGCTGCTCCAGCTTGCGGCTGGACTCCTGGAGGATGCGCGTGCGCTCCTCCTTCATGGCGTTGATGCGGTCGGCCAGCGCCAGCGACAGCAGGCCCACCTCCAGGGCCGAGCCGATCTGGCTGGCGTACATGGTGAAGAACACGTTGGGCAGGAAGCCCAGCACCATCAGGGTGTTGATGGTCCCGCCGAGGAGGAAGGCGGTCCAGGCGAAGATGAAGTAGCGCGCCACGCGCATGCCACGCAGCCAGGCGAGGATGCCGGCGCTGAAGATGACCACCACGAACGCCAGGGCCAGGTAGGTGGCCAGGCGCAGCGACAGCGCGTAGCTGGCCGAGAACGCCAGCAGCATCACCAGCGCGCCCACGGCCATCAGCGCCAGCAGGGTGCGGTCGACCCACGGGCTGTGCTCGCGGGTATGCAGGAAGCTGCGGGCGAACTGGCAGCCGAACAGGCTGGCGGAGCCGATCAGGAAGGGGGTGGCGGCGTTGGCCCACCAGGGGCTGTTGGGCCAGAAGTACTCGATGCCGGCGCCGTTGACCGAGACCTGGTAGAGGCCGAAGGAGGCGATGTAGAGGATGTAGTAGAGGTAGCTGGTGTCGCGCACGCTGACGAAGATGAACAGGTTGTACACCAGCATCACCAGCAGCACGCCGTAGATGATGCCCAGCACGTAGACGTTGCCCGGCAGGTTCTCCATGTAGGCCTTGGGCGACCAGAGCGTCAGCGGCGCCTGGATCGAGCCCTGGCTCTCCAGGCGCAGGTAGACGCGCAGCGGCTTGCCCGGCGCGAGCTTGAGGTCGAACAGGTAGTTGGTCAGGCTGATCGGCCGGCTGGCGAACGGCAGGGTGTCGCCGGTGCGCTGGGCCAGCTGGTACCTGCCGTCGGCCCCGGGCAGGTAGAGGTCCAGGCGGTCCAGCGGCGGGTAGGCCAGCTCCAGCAGCCAGTGCGCCGGGTCCTGGGACTCCTGCGGGCGGTAGTCCAGGTCCAGGCGGATCCAGAACACCGAGCGCGAGTAGCCGGCGTTGAGCACGTCGCGGTCGTGGCGGCGGAAGCTGTCGGCCAGGGCGGCGGAGGTGATGTCGGCGATGTCGGCGGTGCCGCGCACGTCCTCGAAGACGTCGATCGCGTGGCCCAGCGGCAGGCGGCTGGTGTGCTCGTCGAAGCCCACCGCGCCGGCCAGCGGCGAAAGAAGGAGAAGGAAGAGGATCAGCCAGCGCTGCATGCTACCCCGCAGTGCCCCTCCGGACGGCGCCCGGGAGCCCCATCTCCCGCGGTTGGCGCGCCCCGTGGGCGTGATTTTCGAATCGGCCAACTTTAGCACGCCGGCGGGGGGAGC
Source organism: Pseudomonas sp. JH-2 (assembly GCF_036231725.1). NCBI lineage: Bacteria > Pseudomonadati > Pseudomonadota > Gammaproteobacteria > Pseudomonadales > Pseudomonadaceae > Pseudomonas > Pseudomonas sp. JH-2. Next base: position 11,600 of record NZ_JAZAQP010000041.1, read on the forward strand.
AAGGAGCGCCGCGCCGGGGATCGGGGCAAACGACGCCTGCCGGGTTTAGTGGTAAGCTCCCGCGCCATGAAAACGCCAACCTCCCGTCCCGTAGTGCTCTGCCTGTCCGGCCACGACCCCAGTGGCGGCGCCGGCCTGCAGGCCGACATCGAAGCCCTGATCGCCCAAGGCTGCCATGCGGCGCCCGCCGTCACCGCGCTGACCGTCCAGGACACCGTCAACGTTTCCGACTTCCGCGTGCTCGACCGCGAGTGGGTGCTGGCCCAGGCCAACGCCGTGATCGCCGACCTGCCGGTGGCCGCGGTCAAGCTGGGCATGCTCGGCTCGGTGGAGATGGTCGACACCGTGGTCGAGATCATGCAGTCGCTGCCCGGCGTGCCGCTGGTCTGCGACCCGGTGCTGCGCGCCGGCGGCGGCGGCGCCCTGGGCAAGGACGAGGTGGGCTACGCGATCCGCGAGCGGCTGTTCCCGGTGGCCGCCATCGCCACGCCGAACCTGCCGGAGGCGCGCATCCTCGCCGAACTGCCCGAGGGCAGCGCCGACGAGTGCGCCGAGAAGCTGCTGCCGTACATCCGCAACCTGCTGATCACCGGCGGCCACGGCGACGAGTCCGAGGTGCACAACCGCCTGTACGGCCGCGACGGCAGCCAGCACACCTTCACCTGCCAGCGCCTGCCGGGCAGCTACCACGGCTCCGGCTGCACCCTGGCCAGCGCCCTGTCCGGCCGCCTGGCCCTGGGCGAGGAACTGGCCAGCGCCGTGCGCAGCGCCCTCGACTACACCTGGCGCACCCTGCGCGACGCCGAGGCCCCCGGCCACGGCCAGTACGTCCCGCGCCGGCTGCCGCTGGACTTCTGCTCCTGATTCACCTGCCGAGGCCCCCATGAAACTCCGCGGACTCTACGCCATCACCGATAGCAAGCTGCTCGCCGACGGCCGCCTGCTGCCCTACGTCGAGGCCGCGCTGCGCGGTGGCGCGCGCCTGCTGCAGTACCGCGACAAGTCCAGCGACGAGTCGCGCCGCCTGCGCGAGGCCGAGGCCCTGCGCGAGCTGTGCGAGCGCCACGGCGCCACCCTGATCGTCAACGACGACGCCGAGCTGGCCGCGCGCCTGGGCGTGAGCGTGCACCTGGGCCAGACCGACGGCTCCCTGGCCGCCGCCCGCGCCCTGCTGGGCCGCCAGGCGATCATCGGCGCCACCTGCCACGGCAGCCTGCAGCTGGCCGAGCTGGCCGTCGCCGAGGGCGCCGACTACGTGGCCTTCGGCCGCTTCTTCCAGTCGCTGACCAAGCCCGGCGCCTCCGAAGCCAGCCCCGAGCTGCTGGAGCAGGCCCGCGCGCGCTTCGCCAACGTGCCGCTGGTGGCCATCGGCGGCGTGACCCTGGAAAACGCCCCCGACCTGATCGGCCGCGGCGCCGACCTGCTGGCGGTGATCAACGCGCTCTTCGCCGCCGACACCCCGGCCGAGGTGGAGCGCCGCGCCCGCGCCTTCGCCGCGCTGTTCTAACCTTTTCCCGCGGCGCCGCTGCGCGCCGCCCCGCTTTCACGGATCCCAACGAGAGGTCGCCATGTCCCGTTCCGAACTCCTCTTCGCCAACGCCCAGAAGCACATCCCCGGCGGCGTCAACTCGCCGGTGCGCGCCTTCAAGAGCGTCGGCGGCACGCCGCTGTTCTTCAAGCACGCGGAAGGCGCCTACGTGGTGGACGAAGACGACAAGCGCTACGTCGACTACGTCGGTTCCTGGGGCCCGATGATCCTCGGCCACGCCCACCCGGAAGTGCTCGACGCGGTGCGCCGCCAGCTGGAGCACGGCCTGTCCTACGGCGCGCCGACCGCGCTGGAAGTGGAAATGGCCGATCTGGTCTGCTCGCTGGTGCCGTCCATGGACATGGTGCGCATGGTCAGCTCCGGCACCGAGGCGACCATGAGCGCCATCCGCCTGGCCCGCGGCTACACCGGCCGCGACGACATCATCAAGTTCGAGGGCTGCTACCACGGCCACTCCGACAGCCTGCTGGTGAAAGCCGGCTCCGGCGCCCTGACCTTCGGCGTGCCGAACTCCCCGGGCGTGCCGGCGGACTTCGCCAAGCACACCCTGACCCTGCCGTTCAACGACCTGGAGGCGGTGGAGAAGGCCCTGGACGAATACGGCCAGAAGGTCGCCTGCATCATCGTCGAGCCGGTGGCCGGCAACATGAACTGCGTGCCGCCCGCCCCGGGCTTCCTCCAGGGCCTGCGCAAGGCCTGCGACAAGCACGGTGTGGTGCTGATCTTCGACGAGGTGATGACCGGCTTCCGCGTCGCCCTCGGCAGCGCCCAGGCCCTGTACGGCGTGACCCCGGACCTGTCGACCTTCGGCAAGATCATCGGCGGCGGCATGCCGGTGGGCGCCTTCGGCGGCAAGCGCGAGATCATGCAGCAGATTTCCCCGCTGGGCCCGGTCTACCAGGCCGGCACCCTGTCGGGCAACCCGCTGGCCATGGCCGCCGGCCTGACCACCCTGAAGCTGATCAGCCGCCCGGGCTTCCACGACGAGCTGACCGCGTACACCAGCCGCATGCTGCAAGGCCTGCAGGAACGCGCCGATGCCGCCGGCGTGCCCTTCGTCACCACCCAGGCGGGTGCGATGTTCGGCCTGTACTTCAGCGGCGCCGACGACATCGTCACCTTCGCCGACGTGATGGCCAGCGACGCCGAGCGCTTCAAGCGCTTCTTCCACCTGATGCTGGAAGGCGGCGTGTACCTGGCGCCCAGCGCCTACGAGGCCGGCTTCACCTCCATCGCCCACGGCGACACCGAGCTGAAGCTGACCCTGGACGCCGCCGAGCGCGCCTTCGCCACCCTCAAGTGAGCCCCTCCGGCCGCGGCGTTCGCCGCGGCCAATTTTCCGTCGTTACGTTTTGCAAGCACGCCCTACGCCAGTTTCTTGGCCATTCGGACGGAAACCGCGAAAAACACCGTAAAGACTTTGTAAGGAAGCGTCGGCTTATTTCATAATGTGCAGGCCGGCACGTTTTCGCCGGCCGGGCATCGTGCCCGCCCCGTTGCCGGAGGCCGTTTCTCCCCATGTACCGTTCTGGTCGCGCCCTGCTGCTGGGCAGCCTGTTGCTCATCTCGCCCCTGTTCGCGCAGGCGGGAGGCAACTCGCTGCTGGTCCCGGCGACCGGCCGTTGCACCCTGAACACGGTTCCCGAGCAACTGCAGCAGGCCCTGGCCAGCTGCCAGCAGATCGCCAACGGCGGCGACGCCGAGGCGCAGTTCGAACTGGGCGAGTACTACTACACCGGCGAACGCGCCCCGCGCGACTTCCCGGCCGCGCTGCGCTGGTACGAAAAAGCCTCGCTGCAGGGCCACGCCCAGGCCCAGTGGCGCCTGGGGACCATGTTCTTCCGCGGCGAAGGGGTCAAGGCCAACAACATCCAGGCCTACATAGTGCTGAAGATGGCCGCGGTGAACGGCGCCGAAGACGCCATGGACAGCGCCGACCTGGTCGCCGAGCAGATGAGCAAGGACGAACTGGACATCGCCAGCAAGGTGCTGGGGCAGATCTTCCGCAACTACCTGATCGAACTGCAGACCGCAGGCAATACGCCGTTTTCGCCGTTGCCCTGAGGGCGGCTACAGGCTACAGGCTACAGGCTACAGGCTACAGGCTACAGGCCGAAGAGCGTAGGGGCTTTCGTAGGAGCGAGCTTGCTCGCGAAGCTTTCAAGAGCGCCCTCTCCCTAACCCTCTCCCTGAAGGGAGAGGGGACTGTCCTGAGCGGCCTGGAAGGCCGGAGTCATCCTGATACTTCACAGCAGTTACCGGCTGAAACCTGAACCCTCGGCAGGCACGGACTGCTCCCTCTCCCTTCAGGGAGAGGGCTGGGGAGAGGGTGCGGAGTCAATCCAGAGCCCCCATGCCACAGGGAAACTCCATTCGCGAGCAAGCTCGCTCCTACAAGGGCAACCACCGAGCGGGCTCTTCGCTTTTACCTGCTGCCTGAAGCCTGCAGCCTTCAGCTGCTCTTGTCCGGCATCGGCATCGGGAACGGCATGACGTTGCCGCCGCCCTTGGCCTCGCTGATCTTCGGCGTGCCCAGGCGCTCCACCTCGTCGATGCGGATGATCGCGTGCAGCGGCACGAAGCTGCGGATCACGCCCTCGAACTGGGCCTTGAGCTTCTCTTCGCTGGGGTCCACGACCACCTGGGTGCGCTCGCCGAAGACGAACTCCTCGATCTCCAGAAAGCCCCACAGTTCACTCTGGTAGATCTGCTTGGCGTACATCTCGAACACCTGGCCCTGGTTGAGGAAGACCACTTTGTAGATCGGGTTCTCGCGCTTGTTCATGAACGGCGGATGACAGCTCTGCGAAAAGGGGGCGCGAAGCATAGCACAGCCGCCTGGCGTGCAACCCTAGGAACGGGCCCTGCGCGCCACTATAATGCCCGGTCATTTTGGATTCCCCCGACGAAGCGCGCATGGCCAAGAAGCTTTTCATTCAGACCCACGGTTGCCAGATGAACGAGTACGACAGCTCGCGCATGGCCGACCTGCTGGGCGAGGAGCATGCCCTGGAGTTGACCGAGAAGGCCGAAGATGCCGACGTGATCCTCCTCAATACCTGCTCGATCCGCGAAAAGGCCCAGGAGAAGGTGTTCTCCGAACTGGGCGCCTGGCGAGCCCTGAAACAGCAGAAGCCGGAGCTGGTGATCGGCGTCGGCGGCTGCGTGGCCAGCCAGGAAGGCGCCGCCATCCGCGAGCGCGCGCCGTTCGTCGACGTGGTCTTCGGCCCGCAGACCCTGCACCGCCTGCCGGAAATGATCGACGCCGCGCGCACCACCCGCAAACCGCAGGTGGACGTGTCCTTCCCGGAGATCGAGAAGTTCGACCGCCTGCCCGAACCACGCGTCGACGGCCCCACCGCCTTCGTCTCGGTGATGGAAGGCTGCAGCAAGTACTGCAGCTTCTGCGTGGTGCCCTACACCCGTGGCGAGGAAGTCAGCCGGCCGTTCGACGACGTGCTCGCCGAGGTCATCCACCTGGCCGAGAACGGCGTCAAGGAAGTCACCCTGCTGGGGCAGAACGTCAACGGCTTCCGCGGCGCCACCCATGACGGGCGCATCGCCGACTTCGCCGAGCTGCTGCGGGTGGTCGCCGAGGTCGACGGCATCGAGCGCATCCGCTACACCACCTCGCACCCGCTGGAGTTCAGCGACGCGCTGATCGCCGCCCACGCCGAGCTGCCGCAGCTGGTGCCGTTCGTCCACCTGCCGGTGCAGTCCGGCTCGGACCGCGTGCTGGCCGCCATGAAGCGCAACCACACCGCGCTGGAATACAAGTCGCGCATCCGCAAGCTCAAGGCCGCGGTGCCGGACATCTGCATCAGCTCGGACTTCATCGTCGGTTTCCCCGGCGAGACCGACAAGGACTTCGAGCAGACCATGAAGCTGGTGGAAGAAGTCGGTTTCGACTACTCCTTCGTCTTCATCTACAGCCAGCGCCCGGGTACCCCGGCGTCGGACCTTACGGACGACACCCCGGACGAAGTGAAGAAGCAGCGCCTGATGATTCTCAACACGCGCCTGCAGCAGCAGGGCTTCGAGATCAGCCGACGCATGGTCGGCAGCATCCAGCGCATCCTCGTCACCGACTACTCCAAGCGCGACCCCGGCCAGCTGCAGGGCCGCACGGCGAACAACCGCGTGGTCAACTTCGCCTGCGACAACCCGCGCCTGATCGGCCAGTTCGCCGAGGTGGAAATCTACGAAGCGCTGCCCAACTCGCTGCGTGGCCGCCTGATCGAGCCCACCCGTCACTGAAGCCATCCCGGCGCCCGACTTTCCCACACGGGCCGCCGGGGTTATTCTTCGGACATCCCTATTTCCCAATGGTCATACCGACAGCACCTTGAACGCCCCCCTGGATCTTCACCGCTTCACCCTGGAACCCTTCGACGCACGCAGCTTCGCCAACCTCTGCGGGCAGTTCGACGAGCACCTGCACCAGATCGAGAAACGCCTGGACATCGAGATCCGCAACCGCGGCAACCAGTTCGAACTGGTTGGCGAGGCCGCGCGCACCCAGGCCGCCGAGCACCTGCTGCAGCGCCTGTACCGCGAGGCGCAGAGCGGCACCGAGCTGACCCCGGACATGGTCCACCTGTTCCTCCAGGAATCCGGCCTGGAAGACCTGGCCAGCGCCAGCGACGTGCCCAGCATCACGCTGAAGACGCGCAAGGCGCACATCCGCCCGCGCGGCGCCAACCAGCAGCGCTACGTCAAGGCCATCCTCGATCACGACATCAACTTCGGCATCGGTCCGGCCGGCACCGGCAAGACCTACCTGGCCGTGGCCTGCGCCGTGGACGCCCTGGAGCGCGAGCAGATCCGCCGCATCCTGCTGGTGCGCCCGGCGGTGGAGGCCGGCGAGAAGCTCGGCTTCCTGCCCGGCGACCTGTCGCAGAAGATCGACCCCTACCTGCGCCCGCTCTACGACGCCCTGTACGAGATGCTCGGCTTCGAGACCGTGGCCAAGCTCATCGAGCGCCAGGTGATCGAGGTCGCGCCGCTGGCCTACATGCGCGGCCGCACGCTGAACAACAGCTTCATCATCCTCGACGAAAGCCAGAACACCACGATGGAACAGATGAAGATGTTCCTCACCCGCATCGGCTTCGGCTCCACCGCGGTGATCACCGGCGACGTCACCCAGGTCGACCTGCCGCGCGGCACCCGCTCGGGCCTCAAGCACGTGATGGAAGTGCTGCGCGACGTCCCCGGCATCAGCTTCACCCACTTCAAACCCAAGGACGTGGTGCGCCACCCGCTGGTGCAGCGCATCGTCGAAGCCTACGAGCGCTTCGAGGCCCACCAGCCGGTGCGCCTGGATGGCGAGCGCGCGCCGCGGGAAACCGGAGATGCTTGAACTCGACCTGCAGGTCGCAAGCCAAGCCCCCGGCCTGCCCAGCGAGGCCCAGCTGCGCCAGTGGTGCGAACTGGCCCTGCGCCAGCGCCAGGCCGACTCGGAACTGACCATCCGCCTGGTCGACGAGGACGAGGGCCGCGAGCTGAACCGCACCTGGCGGCACAAGGACTACGCCACCAACGTGCTGTCCTTCCCCGCCGACGTTCCCGACGAACTGCTGGATATCCCGCTGCTGGGCGACCTGGTGATCTGCGTCCCGGTGGTCGAGCGCGAAGCCGCCGAACAGGGCAAGGAGCCACCGGCGCACTGGGCCCACCTGGTGATCCACGGCTGCCTGCACCTGCTGGGCTACGACCATATCGACGACACCGAGGCCGAGGAAATGGAAGCCCTGGAACGGCAATTGCTGGCCGAACTGGGCTACCCGGACCCGTACGCGGCGGATGAAGAATAAAAGCCAACGAGCAAAGGAAAGATGAGCGAAGACCGATCGAGCAACGGGCATAAGTCCTGGCTGGACAAGATCACCCAGGCTTTTGCCCATGAGCCGAGAAACCGCCAGGAGCTCCTCGAGCTGCTGCGCGACGCCCACGAGAACAAGCTGCTGGACAGCGAGGCGCTGTCCATCGTCGAGGGCGCCATCCAGGTCGCCGACCTGCAGGTGCGCGACATCATGGTGCCGCGCTCGCAGATGATCAGCATCAAGGCCAGCCAGAGCCCGCGCGAGTTCCTCCCGGCGATCATCGACGCGGCGCACTCGCGCTACCCGGTGGTGGGCGAGAGCCTCGACGACGTGATGGGCGTGCTGCTGGCCAAGGACCTGCTGCCGCTGATCCTCCACGACGGCAGCCATGCCTTCAACATCAAGGACCTGCTGCGCCCGGCCACCTTCGTGCCCGAATCCAAGCGCCTGAACGTGCTGCTGCGCGAGTTCCGCGCCAACCACAACCACATGGCCATCGTCATCGACGAGTACGGCGGCGTGGCGGGCCTGGTGACCATCGAGGACGTGCTGGAGCAGATCGTCGGCGACATCGAGGACGAGCACGACGTCGAGGAAGACAGCTACATCAAGCCGCTGCCCAGCGGCGATTTCATCGTCAAGGCGCTGACCCCGGTGGAAGCCTTCAACGACTTCTTCGGCGCGGAATTCTCCGACGAGGAATTCGACACCGTCGGCGGCCTGGTGATGAGCGCCTTCGGCCACCTGCCCAAGCGCAACGAGACCACCGAACTGGGTGGCTTCCGCTTCCGCGTGCTCAACGCCGACAGCCGCCGCCTGCACCTGCTGCGCCTGACGCCGCTGCGCGACTGAAACCGGGGGCCAACGGCGGATAACCGCGAACGGTTATCCACCCTACGGGGAATGGCGTGGGTGGGACAGCGTAGGAGCGGATCTTATCCGCGAATCGCGCCGGGACATCCGGCTATCGCGGACAAGGTCCGCTCCTACGGTTCCAGGAAGCACGGCTTTTCGTAGGATGGCGTTGAGCGAAGCGATACCCATCACCACGGCAGCATGGGTATCGCAAACTCAACCCATCCTACGAAGAGCACCTCGGCGCAAGACAGTTGTTCCTACAGCCCATTCCGACATCCTGCAACACAGCGTCGCAGACGCCTCATGGCTTTTCGCCGCAGCCCCATAGCCTACCGTTCGTCTCTCCATTACTCTTGCGCATCGCCAAACCGCTTCCAAGGAATACCGATGCGCTGGATCACCCGTCCCGGCTGGCCGGGCCATCTGCTGGCCCTGGCCGCCGGCGCCATCACCCCGCTGGCCCTGGCGCCCTACGGCATCTGGCCGCTGGCGCTGCTGTCCGTCGCCCTCTTCTACCTCGGGCTGCGCGGCGTCACCCCGGGCTCGGCGCTGTGGCGCGGCTGGTGGTACGGCTTCGGCGCCTTCCTCGCCGGCACCGGCTGGATCTACTACAGCATCCATGACTTCGGCGGCGCCTCGCCGGCCCTGGCCGGTTTCCTGGTGGTCGGCTTCAGCGCCGGGGTGGCGTTCTTCTTCGGCCTGCCGGCCTGGCTCTGGGCGCGCATGCTGCGGCGCAACAACGCGCCGGTCAGCGACGCCCTGGCCTTCGCCGCGCTGTGGCTGGGCCTGGAAGTGTTCCGCAGTTGGTTCCTCACCGGCTTCCCCTGGCTCTACACCGGCTACAGCCAGCTGCAGGGCCCCCTGGCCGGCCTGGCCCCGATCGGCGGCGTGTGGCTGATTTCCTTCAGCATCGCCCTGTGCGCCGCACTGCTGATCAACCTGCCGCAGCTGACCTTCCGCCCGACGCAACTGGTCGTCGGCCTGGTGCTGCTGCTGGCCCCGTGGATCGCCGGCCTCGTCCTCAAGGGCCACGCCTGGACCAGCCCCGCCGGCGCGCCGCTGACCGTCGCCGCCATCCAGGGCAACATCGCCCAGGACATGAAGTGGGACCCCAAGCACGTCACCGCGCAGCTGGAGCTGTACCGCGACCTCAGCGCCGAGCAGCACGACGTCGACCTGATCGTCCTGCCGGAAACCGCCGTGCCGCTGCTCAAGGACCAGGCCGGCGGCTACCTGGGCATGCTCGACGAGATGGCGAAGCAGAAGCGCGCCGCGCTCATCACCGGCGTGCCCATGCGCCAGCGCGACGCCGACGGCGTGCACTACTACAACGGCATCACCGTGGTCGGCGACGGCAGCGGCGACTACCTCAAGCAGAAACTGGTGCCCTTCGGCGAGTACGTGCCGCTGCAGGACCTGCTGCGCGGCCTGATCAGCTTCTTCGACCTGCCCATGTCCGACTTCGCCCGCGGCCCGGCCGACCAGGCGCTGCTCAAGGCCAAGGGCTACGCCATCGCGCCGTACATCTGCTACGAAGTGGTCTACCCGGAATTCGCCGCGGGCCTCGCGGCCCAGAGCCAGCTGCTGCTGACCATCAGCAACGACGCCTGGTTCGGCACCTCCATCGGCCCGCTGCAGCACCTGCAGATGGCGCAGATGCGCGCCCTCGAAGCCGGGCGCTGGATGATCCGCGGCACCAACAACGGCGTCACCGCGCTGATCGACCCGCAGGGCCGCATCACCCACGAGATCCCGCAGTTCCAGCAGGGCGTGCTGCGCGGCGAGGCTACTCCGATGCAGGGCCTGACGCCCTACCTGAAATGGCGCCTGTGGCCGCTGGGCACCCTGGCGGTGATCCTGGCGATCTGGACCCTGCTACGCCGCCAGGCCGCCCCCGAGCAGCGCAGGATGTTCGGCTGAGCGTAGGGCGTACAACCGTTCGCGGTTGTACGCCGAGGTTGAGTTCAACGGCGGCTCCGTGCTCGGCGCCGAGCGGAATGTGGCCAAGGTCAGGCGGCGGATAACCGCGAACGGTTATCCGCCCTACGTTCCCAGGAAGCATGGCCGTAGGAGCGGATTCATCCGCGATAGCCGGCCACGCGCCATTCCCCTGTAGGAGCGCGCCCTGCGCGCGAATCGCGGACAAGGTCCGCGATGCATCCCTTCAGCGGTAGAACAGGCGGTAGCCCAGCAGGCCCAGCGCCTCGTTGAGCAACTGGTTGCTCTGCCAGAACGCCTTGGCCTCCGGCAGCCAGCCGCCGAACGGCCGGGCGTTGTCCACGCCGATGAAGCCCATCGGCGCCGGCACCACCTCCAGGCCGTTGGCCTCGAAACTCCAGAGCGCGCGGGGCATGTGCTGCGCCTGGGTGACCAGCACCACCCGGCGCACGCCCGCCTGGCGGAGGATTTCCGCGCTCAGGGTGGCGTTCTCCCAGGTGGTGCGGCTGCGCCCTTCCTGCCAGCGCACGCTCACCCCGTAGTCGTCCGCCAGGCTGGTGGCCATGAGCTGCGCCTCGCTGGGTGGCGTGCCGTAGTGCAGGCCGCCGGAGGTCAGCAGCGGCAGGCCGCTGGCCTTGGCCAGGCGCGCGGCGTAGCGCAGCCGCTCGCGGGCCATCAGACCGGGCTGGTCGTCGCCCCAGGCCGGGTCGCCGCGCTCGCGGCCCGCGCCGAGGATGACGATGGCCTCGGCGCGCTGCGCCAGGCCCGCCCATTCGCCGCGGGCCAGGGCCGGCTGGCGCTCCAGCAGGCGCGCGCCCCACTCCACCGTCAGCGGCAGGCTGAGCAGCCAGAAGCCGGCGAGACCGGCGACGAAGCAGGCCGCCGCCAGCCTCGGCCGGCGGCGGCGCAGGAAAAAGCCCAGCAACAGGAGGATCAGCAGGATGCCCGGCGGCATCAGGATCTGCTTGACGAGGTAGCGCAGCGGCATCGGCGACTCCTTTCAGGAAGCGCCACAGCCTAGCGGATGAACGCGCGGATTCAACGCCCGCGGGAACCGCGGAACAACTGCGAGCCGCAGGAGGTGCAGGGCATCACCCCATGCTGGCGGTTGTAGACCACCGGGGTGCCGCACAGCGCGCAGAGCAACTGCAGGTGGCGGTGCGACGGGCGCGTCTTGCCGGCGCTGCCGCCCAGGCGCGCCCGCGTGGAGCGGGCGGGGGCGTGTTCGATCAGCGCCAGCTCCTCGGCGGCGGCGTGCCAGCCGCGCAGCCAGTTCACGTCCTGGTCGAGATAGGCGCGGATCAGCTGCATCTCGGCGCTGCTCAGGCCGCGCAGCTCCAACTCCTCGGGATGCTCATCGCGCAGGCGTTCCGCGGTCTCGGCCTCGTCCAGGGCCAGTTCAAGTCGATGCAGCAACCGCTCATAAAGACCGGGACCCGACAAACTCGCACGATGCAGCTCAGCCATCAGTCACCTCAAGCAGGCGGAAACCTCCCGCCCTCAGGCCAAGCTTAGCGTCCCGGCCCCCGGGCCACCGAGCGTGCGACAAACGGCGCGGGCTACCGACTCGGGGAGGGCTCATGTATGCTACGAGGCTTTATGCAGCCCCTTGCCGGCCGGCCGCCGCGGTGCCCCGGCAAGACGGGAGCGCCCGCTCCGCTCCCACGGCCGCGCCGTCTATTCCGTACAGGTCCAAGTCGCGCCATGCACGAGCAATACCAGCCTCTCGAGATCGAATCCCAGGCCCAGAAGTACTGGAACGAACACAACTCCTTCCGTGTCGAGGAAGTCCCCGGCAAGGAGAAGTTCTACTGCCTGTCGATGTTCCCGTATCCGAGCGGCAAGCTGCACATGGGGCACGTGCGCAACTACACCATCGGCGACGTGATCAGCCGCTACCAGCGCATGCAGGGCCGCAACGTCCTGCAGCCGATGGGCTGGGACGCCTTCGGCATGCCGGCGGAGAACGCCGCGATGAAGAACAACGTCGCCCCCGCCGCCTGGACCTACGACAACATCGCCTACATGAAGGCCCAGCTGAACAGCCTGGGCCTGGCCATCGACTGGTCGCGCGAGGTCACCACCTGCAAGCCCGACTACTACCGCTGGGAGCAGTGGCTGTTCACCCGCCTGTTCGAGAAGGGCGTGATCTACCGCAAGAACGGCACCGTGAACTGGGACCCGGTGGACCAGACCGTGCTGGCCAACGAGCAGGTCATCGACGGCCGTGGCTGGCGCTCGGGCGCGCTGATCGAGAAGCGCGAGATCCCGATGTACTACTTCAAGATCACCGCCTACGCCGAAGAGCTGCTGGAAAGCCTCGACCACCTGCCGGGCTGGCCGGAACAGGTCAAGACCATGCAGCGCAACTGGATCGGCAAGTCCCGCGGCATGGAGATCGCCTTCCCCTATGACCAGGCCTCCATCGGCGAGGCCGGCCAGCTGAAGGTCTTCACCACCCGTCCGGACACCCTGATGGGCGCCACCTACGTCGCCGTGGCCGCCGAGCACCCGCTGGCCACCCTGGCCGCCCAGCGCGAGCCGGCCCTGCAGGCGTTCATCGACGAGTGCAAGCGCGGCGGCGTCGCCGAGGCGGACATCGCCACCCAGGAGAAGAAGGGCGTCGCCACTTCCCTGTTCGTCGAGCACCCGCTGACCGGCGAGAAGCTGCCGGTGTGGATCGCCAACTACGTGCTGATGACCTACGGCGAAGGCGCGGTGATGGCCGTGCCGGCCCACGACGAGCGCGACTTCGAGTTCGCCAACAAGTACCACCTGCCGATCCGGCAGGTGATCACCCTGGCCGCCGGCGACGACGGCTACGACGCCAGCACCTGGCAGGAGTGGTACGGCGCCAAGGACGACAGCGTGCGCACCGTCAACTCCGGCAAGTACGACGGCCTCGGCTACCAGGCCGCGTTCGACGCCATCGGCGCCGACCTCGCCGCCAAGGGCCTGGGCCAGGCGCGCACCCAGTTCCGCCTGCGCGACTGGGGCATCAGCCGCCAGCGCTACTGGGGCTGCCCGATCCCGATCATCCACTGCGACGCCTGCGGCGACGTGCCGGTGCCGGCCGAGCAGTTGCCGGTGGTGCTGCCGGAGAACGTGGTGCCGGATGGCGCCGGCTCGCCGCTGGCCAGGATGCCCGAGTTCTACGCGTGCAGCTGCCCGAAATGCGGCCAGCCGGCCAAGCGCGAAACCGACACCATGGACACCTTCGTCGAGTCGTCCTGGTACTTCGCCCGCTACGCCTGCCCGCAGTTCGAGGACGGCATGCTGGACAAGAAGGCCGCCAACTACTGGCTGCCGGTGGACCAGTACATCGGCGGCATCGAGCACGCCATCCTGCACCTGCTGTACGCGCGCTTCTTCCACAAGCTGATGCGCGACGAAGGCCTGATCGACTCCGACGAGCCGTTCAAGGACCTGCTGACCCAGGGCATGGTGGTCGCCGAGACCTATTACCGCACCACCGCCAACGGCGGCAAGGACTGGTTCAACCCGGCCGACGTGGAAGTCGAGCGTGACGCCAAGGCCAAGGTCGTGGGCGCGCGCCTGAAGACCGACGGCCTGCCGGTGGAGATCGGCGGCACCGAGAAGATGTCCAAGTCGAAGAACAACGGCGTGGACCCGCAGGCCATGATCGACGCCTACGGCGCCGACACCTGCCGCCTGTTCATGATGTTCGCCTCGCCGCCGGACATGAGCCTGGAGTGGTCCGACTCCGGCGTCGAGGGCGCGAGCCGCTTCCTGCGCCGCGTCTGGCGCCTGGCCCAGGCCCACGTCAACGCCGGCTTCGCCGCCGCGGTGGCGCAGGACACCCTGAACGACGCGCAGAAGGAAATCCGCCGCGCCATCCACCTGGCCATCAAGCAGGCCAGCCAGGATATCGGCCAGAACCACAAGTTCAACACCGCCATCGCCGCGGTGATGACGCTGATGAACGTGCTGGAGAAGGTCCCGCAGGAAGACGCCGGCAACCGCGCCCTGCTGCAGGAAGGCCTGGAGACCGTCGCCCTGCTGCTGGCGCCGATCACCCCGCACATCTGCCACGTGCTCTGGCACGAACTGGGCCACAATGGCGCGGTGATCGACGCGCCCTGGCCGCAGGTCGACGAGAGCGCCCTGGTGCAGGACACCCTGCAACTGGTGGTGCAGGTCAATGGCAAGCTGCGCGGGCACATCGAAGTGCCGGCGCAGGCCAGCCGCGAGGACGTCGAGGCCACCGCCCGCGCCAACGAGAACGTGCTGCGCTTCACCGACGGCCTGACCATCCGCAAGGTGATCGTGGTCCCCGGCAAGCTGGTCAACATCGTCGCCAACTGATGGCATTCGCCCGCGGCGCCTTGCCTCGGGCAACCCGGATCAACAGGAGTGAGGGAAGCTTGATGAAACGTATCCTGACCGGCATCGCGCTGATCGGCCTGACCACGCTGCTGGCCGCCTGCGGTTTCCACCTGCGCGGCCTGGGCGATACGAACTTCGCGCTGAAGGAAGTCGACCTGAGCGCGCGCAACGCCTATGGCGACACCGTCAAGGACCTGCAGCGCCTGCTGGAGAACAGCGGCGTGAAAGTGACCAGGAGCGCGCCCTACCACCTGTTCCTCGCCCGCGAGGCCGAGACCCAGCGCACCGCCAGCTACAGCAGCTCGGCGCGCAGCGCCGAGTACGAGCTGACCACCACGGTCGACTACGAGGTGCGCGGCGCCGACAACCTGCTGCTGATGACCGACAAGGTCGAAGTGCAGAAGGTCTACCTGCACGACGAGAACAACCTGATCGGCTCCGACCAGGAAGCCGCCCAGCTGCGCAAGGAAATGCGCCGCGACCTGGTGCAGCAGCTCTCCCTGCGCCTGCAGATGCTCACCCCGGCTCGCCTGGAATACCTGCAGCAGCAGGCCGAAGCCAAGGCCAAGGCCGAAGCCGACGCGCTCAAGGCCGCGGACGAGGCGGCCAGGCAGCAGCCGCAGCAGTCGCCGATCGAACTGCCGAAGGCGCAGTAAGAGGACCAGGGGGCCGGCCATGCCGGCCCCGTACTTTCATGAAGCTCAATCCCGCCCAACTCGCCAAGCACCTGCAGGGCAACCTGGCCCCCGTCTACGTGGTCAGCGGCGATGAGCCGCTGCTCTGCCAGGAAGCCTGCGACGCCATCCGCGCCGCCTGCCGCCAGCGCGACTTCAGCGAGCGCCAGGTGTTCAACGCCGAGGCCAACTTCGACTGGGGCCTGCTGCTGGAGGCCGGCGCCAGCCTCTCGCTGTTCGCCGAGAGGCGCCTGCTGGAACTGCGCCTGCCCTCGGGCAAGCCCGGCGACAAGGGCGCCGCGGCGCTGCAGGAATACCTGCAGCGGCCGCCGGAAGACACGGTGCTGCTGGTCACCCTGCCCAAGCTCGACGGCGCCACCCAGAAGACCAAGTGGGCCAAGGCGCTGATCGACGGCGAGGCCGCGCAGTTCATCCAGATCTGGCCGGTGGACGTGCACCAACTGCCGCAGTGGATCCGCCAGCGCCTGTCCCAGGCCGGGCTGGCCGCCAGCCAGGACGCGGTGGACCTGATCGCCGCGCGGGTGGAAGGCAACCTGCTGGCCGCCGCGCAGGAGATCGAGAAGCTCAAGCTGCTGGCCGACGGCAACCAGCTCGACGCCGCCACCGTGCAGGCGGCGGTAGCCGACAGCGCGCGCTTCGACGTCTTCGGCCTGATCGACGCCGCCCTGGCCGGCGAAGCCGCGCACAGCCTGCGCATGCTCGAAGGCCTGCGCGGCGAGGGCGTGGAGCCGCCGGTGATCCTCTGGGCGCTGGCCCGGGAGATCCGCCAGCTGGCCGGCATCGCCCAGCAGTTCGGCCAGGGCGTGCCCCTGGACAAGGCCTTCGCCCAGTGCCGCCCGCCGGTGTGGGACAAGCGCCGCCCGCTGCTCACCCGCGCCCTGCAACGGCACAGCGGTTCGCGCTGGAACCAGCTGCTGCAGGACGCCCAACTGATCGACGCGCAGATCAAGGGCCAGGCCCAGGGCGACGCCTGGAACGGCCTGGCACGCCTGGCACTGCTGCTGGCCGGCCAACGCCTGCCGTTGCCGCCGGGCTGATCTCCCCTGCCGTCTCCCCCGTAGGAGCGGACCTTGTCCGCGATAGCCGGACGTATCGGCGCGTTTCGCGGATAAGATCCGCTCCTACACCATGCCAGCCTCGGCAGTCCCCTGTAGGAGCGCGCCCTGCGCGCGAATCGCGGGCAGGGCCCGCTCCTACAGGTTGATGCCGAACCTCCCCGCCACGCCGGACGGCCCCCCTCTCCCGCTTGCGGGAGAGGGCTGGGGAGAGGGTGCAGAGTCGATCCAAAGCACAGCCGCCGCCGGCAGGCACCGTTCGCGAGCAAGCTCGCTCCTACCCAGCGCTCCCCTGTAGGAGCGCGCCCTGCGCGCGATTCGCGGGCAGGGCCCGCTCCTACAGGTTGAGGCCGAACCTCCCGCGCATGCCGGACAGCCCCCTCTCCCGCTTGCGGGAGAGGGCTGGGGAGAGGGTGCGGAGTCGATCCAAAACACAGCCGCCACCGGCAAACACCATTCGCGAGCAAGCTCGCTCCTACATGGCGCTTCCCTATAGGAGCGCGCCCTGCGCGCGATTCGCGGGCAGCGCCCGCTCCTACAGGTTGATGCCGGACCTAACGGCCACGCCGGACTGCCCCCTCTCCCTTCAGGGAGAGGGCTGGGGAGAGGGAAAGGCGTCAACCCAAAACGCAACCGCCACCGGCAAACACCGTTCGCGAGCAAGCTCGCTCCTACATGGCGCTCCTGCAGGTTGATGCCGGAAAGCCCCGTTCGGCACCTGTGCGCTGCACGACAAGAACCACTGCGCTGCCGCGCAATACGCCCGGCCGGCAGCTCCCTATCGTCGCCCCATCGACCCGCCGATAAGGAGAACAAAGCGATGCCGGCCGATCCGATCACCTTGGCCGTGGTGCGTGGCGCGCTGGAGATGACCCAGCGCGAGATGACCCTGACGCTGGAAAAAACCAGCCGTTCCAGCGTCTTCAACCTCGCCCACGACTACTCCAACGCACTCTTCGACCACCATTCGGAAATGATCCTGCAGGGCCAGGACATCCCCATCCACCTGGGCTCGCTGATCCCGGCGATGAAGGCCGTGTCCGGCTACTTCGGCGACGACATCGCCGAAGGCGACGTGATCTACCACAACGACCCCACCTACGCCGGCAGCCACATCATCGACTGCTGCATGTACAAGCCGGTGTTCTACCAGGGCGAGCTGGTGTTCTGGACCGTGTGCAAGGGCCACCTCACCGACATCGGCGGCCCGGTGCCGGCCGGCTACAACCCCGACGCCAAGGAAATCTATGCCGAGGGCCTGCGCATCCCGCCGGTGAAGCTGTGGGAAAAAGGCCGCCGCCGCGAGGACGTGATCAACCTGCTGCTCACCAACATGCGCGCCCGGCGCAACCAGGAGGGCGACCTCAACGCCCAGTACGGCGCCTGCCGCGTCGGCGAGCGCAACCTCATCGCCCTGCTCGACAAGTACGGCGTGGCCACGGTGCGCGAGTGCATCGCCGAACTGAAGGACATGGCCGACCGGCAGATGCGCGAGCTGATCCGCTCGGTGCCCGACGGCAGCTACACCGGCCACGCGGTGCTGGAGGATTCCGGCCACGGCCTGGGCGAGCTGGCCATCAGCGCCACCGTCACCATCAGGGACGACAGCTGCCACATCACCGTGCAGAGCCCACCGCAGGTGCCCTACTTCATCAACTCCTACGCCGGCAACTCGATGTCCGGCATCTACCTGGGGCTGATGATGTTCGCCCAGGTGCCGCCGCCCTATAACGCCGGGCTGTACCGCTGCGTGACCGTGGACCTGGGGCCCAAGGGCACCCTGTGCAACGCCGAGGAGCCGGCGCCCCACGTCAACTGCACCACCACCCCCATGGAGACCCTCACCGACGCCGTGCGCCAGGCCTTCGAGCAGGCCGCGCCAGAACGCGTCACCGCCTCCTGGGGGCACACCAGCGGGGTGAACATCGCCGGCGTCGACCCGCGCACCGGCGAGGAATACGTGACCATGGTGCTGGCCTCGATCATCTCCGGCGCCGGCGCCACCTCGGAGCTGGACGGCTGGCACGCCTGCGGCCCGCTGTGCTGCTTCGGCGCACTCTACTCCGGGGACATCGAGCTGCTGGAGTACAGCTACCCGATCCTCATCCACCGCTACGCGCTGATGGCCGACAGCGCCGGCGCCGGCCAGCTGCGCGGCGGCTCGGGCACCTGCCTGGAAGTGGAGCCGCTGGACCACGAGATGACCGTGATCTCCTTCGGCGAAGGCCGCCAGCGTACCACCATGGGCGCCGCCGGCGCGGCCAACGGCCTGGACGAGCCCAAGCTGGGCGGCGTGGAGATCGTCCGCACTGGCGAGCACGAGAAGCACACGCGCAACGTCATGACCGTGCTCAAGCCCGGCGAACGCCTGGTCAACCGCACCCCCGGGGGCGGCGGCTACGGCCCGGCCTTCCGCCGCCTGCCCGAGGCCGTGGCGCGCGACGTGCGCGACGGCCTGGTCTCGCCGCGCGGTGCCGAACTCGACTACGGCGTGGTGCTTACCAGCGCCGGCGAGGTCGACCAGAAAGCCACCGCCCAACGCCGCCAAACCGCCTGAGGAACCCGACATGCACAGCCAATACCGCCTCGGCGTCGACGCCGGCGGCACTTTCACCGATTTCATCCTAGCCGAACGCGAAGGCCGCGTGCACCTGTTCAAGGCACTTTCCACCCCGCAGGACGGCACCCTGGCCATCGCCGACGGCCTGCGCCAGATCAGCCAGGCGCTGGGCCGCCCGGTGGAAGAGGTAGTCGCCAACTGCGACCTCTGCATCAACGGCACCACGGTGGCGCTGAACGCGCTGATCGAGCTCAAGGGCGTCAAGGTCGGCCTGCTGGCCACCGCCGGCCACGAGGACAGCATCGAGATCCGCCTGGGCCACAAGGAAGAAGGCTACCGCTACGACCCCGACTACCCGCCGGCGCCGCAGCTGGCCCAGCGCTTCCTGCGCCGTCCGGTGCGCGGGCGCATCCTCGCCGACGGCCGCGAGCACACGCCACTGAACGAGAGCGACGTGCGCGACGCCGCCAGGCTGTTCGCCGAACAGGGCGTGGAGGCGGTCGCCGTGTCCTTCCTCTGGTCGGTGCGCAACCCGGCCCACGAGCAGCGCGCCGTGGCCATCCTGCGCGAGATGCTGCCGGGGGTGTTCGTCTGCAGCGGCACCGAGGTGTTCCCGCAGATCCGCGAATACACCCGCACCTCCACCACCCTGGTCAACGCCTACCTGAGCCCGGTGATGGCGCGCTACGTGGCGAAGATCGACGACTACTTCCGCCAGCTCGGCGCCCAGCGCCCGGTGCGCTACTTCCAGTCCAACGGCGGCCTGGCCACCGGCGAGCACATGCGCGGCCGCGCGGTGAACGCGATCAACTCCGGCCCGGCCTCGGCGCCCCAGGCCGGGCTGTTCGTGGCCCAGCCGTTCGGCATCCGCAACGTCATCACCGTGGACATGGGCGGCACCTCCTTCGACATCACCCTGACCCGCGAAGGCAAGACCAACCTCAGCCGCGACGCCGACTTCCTGCGCCAGCGCATCGGCGTGCCGATGATCCAGGTCGAGACCCTCGGCGCCGGCGGCGGCTCCATCGCCCACATCAACCCCTACGGCATGCTCGAGGTGGGCCCGCAGAGCGCCGGTTCCAGCCCCGGCCCGGTGGCCTACGGCCAGGGCGGCGAGCTGCCGACGGTGACCGACGCCAACCTGGCGCTGGGCTACCTCAACCCCGAGGCGCGCCTGGGCGGGCGCATCAGCCTGGACCGCGAGGCGGCGCTGGCGGCGATCCGCGCGAAGATCGCCGAGCCCCTGGGCATGGACGTGGACAAGGCGGCCTGGGGCATCCACGCCATCGTCAACGCCAACATGGTCAACGGCATCCGCCGCGTGTCCATCGAGCGCGGCTACGACCCGCGGGACTTCGCCCTGATCGGCGCCGGCGGCGCGGCGGGCGTGCACATGACCGCGCTGGCCGAGGACATGGGCATCGACACCGTGCTGATTCCCAAGGTCGCCTCGGGCCTGTGCGCGCTGGGGCAGATCCTCTCCGACGTGAAGCACAACTACCTGGCCACCTACCCCATCCTGGCCCGCGAGGACGCCGACCTGGCCGGCCTGGAGGCGGCCTTCGCCGAGCTGGAACAGCAGGGCCGCGCCACCCTGCGCGGCGACGGCTTCGCCGACGCGGACATCGCCGTGGTGCGCAGCCTGGAGATGCGCTACGTCGGGCAGATCCACGAATGCACCGTGGAGATCGGCGACATGCCGGTCGACGCGCGGACACTGCCGGCCATAGTCGAGGCCTTCCACCGCCGCCACGAGGCGCTCTACACCTACGCCGAGGCGGACAACCCGGTGGAGATCGTCAACCTGGAAAGCCAGGTGATCGGCCGCGTCTCGCGCCCGCCCTTCCCCAGCCTGCCGGCCAGCGACGGCCACGCCCAACGGGCCCTGGCCGGCAGCCGGCCGATGCTCTTCGGCGAGGACGGCATCTGGACCGACACCCCGGTGTACCAGGGCGAGCTGCTGCTGGCCGGCGACCGCCTGCACGGCCCGGCGGTGGTCGAGGAAGCCACCACCAACATCCTCATCCGCCCCGGCTGGGTGGTGGAACTGCACGAATCCGGCTGCTACCGCCTGAGCCGCCAGCGCTGAGCCCGGAATGCCGGACCTCCCGCGGAGGTCCGGCGCCGGGGCGCCCGGCCATCAAGGCACAAGAGCTGCATGGACATTACAACCCGAACACGCTGCAAGCGCTTCTGCCATGACCAAGCAAACCAGCTTCGACACCACCGCCATTGCCGGCGCGCAACGCCAGGAATACTGGAAGCGTTGCGTCAGCGACACCTATTTCCCGCTGGAACTGGACTACATGGCAGGCGACAGCTTCCAGGGCCGGCTGGAGCTTTTCAGCCTGGGCGACCTGAGCCTGTCCTACCTCGATTCCTCCCCTCTGCGCTACCGCCGCCAGAGCCACCATCTCGGCCAGTGCGAGGACGAGTCGTTTCTGCTCTCCCTGCCCCTGCGCAGCTGTTTCGAATTTACCCAGCGCGGCCGCCGTACCGTCTGCCAGCCCGGCAGCTTCGTGCTGGAACGCAGCGGCGAACCCTACGAATTCCTCTACGCCCAGAGCAACGCCCTGTGGGTGCTGAAACTGCCCGAACGCACCCTGCGCCGCCACGTGGCCACGCCCGACCAGCGTTGCGCGCTGAATTTCGACGCCACCCGCGGCGCCGGTGCGCTGTTCGCCGACTACCTGGCCCTCAGCGCGCGCCGCCTGGGCGAACTCGAACCCGGCGACGGCCAGCGCCTGAGCCGCCAATTGCTCGAACTGCTGGGCATGGCCCTGGAACGCCAGCACCCCGGCGAAAGCCAGTCCAGCGCCGTCGCCACGGCCCACCTGCGCCGCGTCGAGCAGCACATCCACCGCCACCTCGACGACAGCAGCCTGAACCCCGCCGGCATCGCCCAGGCCTGCGGCATTTCGGTGCGCTACCTGCACCGGCTGTTCCAGGGCAGCGGCCGCAGCGTGCAGGAGTGGGTCCGCGAACTGCGCCTGCAGGCGTGCCACGATGCCCTGCTGGTCACGCCGCCACCGCCGTCCATCGGCGAGCTGGCCTACCGCTGGGGCTTCGCCGACCAGGCCCACTTCAACCGCGCCTTCAAGGCCCGCTACGGCATCGCGCCCGGCGAGCTGCGCCGGGCACCGCGGATCAACTGACCTGCGGCCTGGACATCCCCGGTGAAAGCGCCGATGATGCCGATGCCCGCAATGGGCGGGCGTTCGTCCCGAGGAGAAGACCATGGCGAAGAAAGCCAAACGGCCGAACAAGGCCAAGTCCCTGATAGCCCAACCGCTGTTCCGCAGCCGCCAGGAACACCCCCTGAAAGGTAAAGGCAGCTACCGCCGCGAAGCCTCCCGCAACTGGGAGGCTTCGTTCTTTCTGGCCGCCTGAAATCCCCTCGCCCCCCCCCCCCCCCCCCCGCATCACCCTCATCGCCATTCCCCCTCCCTCTGCCTGAAGCCCCTGCCCGCCCGCTTGCGCTGGCCGACAAAACTTCCTGCGCTGTCGACAAATACCCGGCCAGGCCATTCCCCTAATGTCGTGCGACCGCTCATTTCAACAACAACAAGGGGACGGTCATGGCAGGAGCAATCTCGAATTCGGCTTCATCCACGGAACTCGCCGCGGGAGTGATTCCCGAGGCCCAGCGGCTCGGCCGCGGCTCGCTGACGATGGCCTGGTGGGGCATCTGCAGCGCGATGTTCTACCTGGTGGTCGCCGCGGCGCTGGCAATGGGCTACGGCACCCTCAACGCACTCATCGGCCTGCTGCTGTCGGTACTCAGCTACGGGGCGATCAACGCAATCATCAGCCGCTACGCCATCGCCAGCGGGCTGTCGGTGGCGCTCTTCTCCCAGGTGCTGTTCGGCAAGGCCGGCGCGGCCCTGGCCACGCTGATCTTCTGCGCCACGGCGGTCTACTACAGCGTGTTCGAGGGCTCGGTGATGGCCGTGGCGCTGCAGCACAGCTTCCCCGCGCTGGGCACCCACGCCTCGGCGCTGGTGGTCGTGATCTACAGCGTGCTGATGATCTTCGGCAACGCCATGCGCCGGCTGGACAAGCTCAACGGCCTGCTGCTGCCGCTCTACCTCATCGGCCTGTTCGCCCTGGTCGGCATGAGCATCGCCGAATACGGCTATTCCACGGCCTGGCTGGAGCTGGCCCCGCCGGGCGGCCCGGTGGCGCACGGCTGGTGGAACTGCTTCACCTACTTCATGGGCGTCTGGGTGCTGATGATGTACACCTGGGACTACGCCCGCTACGGCCGGCCCGAGGATAGCGACTACCACGCGCGGGTGAACTTCGGCATGCCCTTCTACGTGGTCACCTTCCTGCTCAACGGCACGGTCGGCATCTTCCTCGCCGCCACCATCCCCAGCGACGGCGGCCTGAGCGAGGTCTCGGTGGTGCTGGCGATCATCAAGCTGATGGGGCTGGGCGGCCTGCTGTTCGTCTGGATCACCCAGACGCGCATCAACACCGGCAACTTCTTCCTCGCCGCGACCAACATGCAGGCCTTCTTCGCCCGCCTGGGCCTGGGCCGGGTGCCCTACGCGGCCTGGGCGCTGCTGACCGGGACACTGGTCTACCTGCTGATGCTGCTGGACGTCTTCGGCTACATCCTCCAGGCGCTGTCGTACCAGAGCATCTTCATCGTCTCCTGGGTGGCGATCGCCCTCGCGCAGATCCGCAGGACGCGCGGCCAGCCGGGCGGCTATCCCGCGCAACTGCCCGCCTTCAATGCCCGCGGCCTGCTGACCTGGTTCATCTCCGCCGCAGTGGGCATCGTCCTGCTCGGCCATGCCGAGCTGTCCAGCTTCTCCGCGCCGGCCTCCTTCTGCCTGGCCTTCCTCGGCTACCTGTGGGCGCCCTCCCTCGCCCGCCGCCCGCTGGCCGGAAGCGACATCGGCTGACCGGGCCCAGGCCACGGGCGGCCCGGCGCCGCCCGCTCCCGACAACAAGAACCGACAAACATTGGAGCAGTCCACGATGCAACTGCATCTCCGGCTTATCGCCTGCATTTTGCCGCTGACCCTGCTGGCCCACCCGGCCAACGCGGCATCCATCACCGACGACCTCGACCTCGGCGGCGCCCTGCGCGGCCGCCTGGACTACGATCCGGACCGGGATATTTCCAAGTTCAGCTTCGACACCTTCTTCCTCACCGCCGACTACCATTCCGACACTTGGATAGCCGCGGCCAAGTACCGCTTCTACGGCGATGCCTACCCCTACGAATACACCGACCGGGTCGGCGACATCGCCTTCGCCGAGTACGCCTGGGTCGGCTACAGGTTCTCCGCGCAGCGCCAGGTGCAGGTCGGCCAGACGCCCATCCCGTTCGGCCTGCTGCCGTATTTCGGCAGCACCTTCTTCGAGACCCTGGGCAATGTGATAGGCCTGGAAGACACCCAGGACATCGGCGTGAAATACCTGCAGAACACCGATGGCTGGGACCTGCAGGCCGCCTACTACCCCATCCCGGCGGAACAGGGGCGCGGCACCAGCCGCGGCGGGCGCACCTACGGCACCAGCGTGGCCACGGCCGACGACTACGTGGCCGACGGCAGCGACAACCATGAACGCAACATCCTGGTCGGCCGGCTGGCCCGCAAGTTCGAAGCCGGCGGCTGGAATTCGGAGATCGGCGCTTCCGTGCTGGGCTCGACCCTCGACAACCGGGACACCGACGAGAACGGCAGCCGCTACGCCTTCGCCCTGCACTACAGCGGCAAGCGCGGCCCCTGGGGCATCCAGGCGCAGGCGACGCGCCAGCAGATGAACGCGAAGAACCCGGGGACCGACGAACTGATCAGCTTCGGCAGCTTCGACGGCACCTTCAACGTCGCGGCCAAGGGCAACCTCTACGTCGCCGACCTCAGCTACGACATCCCCGGCCGCTACGGCTGGCTCTCCGGCATCAAGCTCTACGGCAACTACAGCCTGTTCGACAAGGACGAAAGCGCCTTCAGCGACTCCCAGCGCCTCATCCTGGGCAGCTCGTTCAGCCTCGGCCCGCTGTGGATAGCCCTGGAATGGCTGCACGGCAGGAACGACCCGTACATCGGCGGCAGCGACTACACCCAGAGCCTGGGCGCCGGCGGCACCGGCCACTGGGAAAACCAGCTGTACAGCAACATCGGCTACTACTTCTGAGGCCCGGCCTGCCCGCCGGGGCAGGCGATGCGGCGGCCATCCGCCGGGGCGGCACGGAGGCTTCCCCGACGAACGGAGCCGGGCGTGCAGGCGAGCATGGCCGCTGCCCGCCCTCCGGCAAGATCGATGGAACTCCTGCCCCCGTGCGGCCTCCATGGAATAGACACGACACCCGGAGATGCACGATGAACACCAGGACACTCGCCGCCGGCCTGGTGCTGGCCCTGCTGCCCGTGGCCAATTCGGCCTGGGCCTTCTGTTCCGACCAGGAAGCCGAGGCCAAGGGGCGCCAGGTGGCGGAAAAGGTCGCCTCCATCACCCAGCGCGACCCGCAAACCGCCAAGCGCCTCAACGAACAGCTCGCCGCCATGAAGAAGAGCCGCTCCAGCAAGGAACGCCCGGACGACTGCGCGGCCTACGAGCAGATGCTCAAGGAACTGGAACAGAGCGCCGCCAAGGCCAAGTCCTCCCCCTGAACCTGCAACAGCCTGTCATCGTGGCACCCGGCCCGGCGGCAGACGCCCCGCCGTCCGCATGCTAAGGTGGCCGCTGCCTGAAGAACCCGCCGAGGAGCGCAATGCGCACACCCGCTTCACCCTTCCGCCTGTTCCCCCTCTGCCTGACCCTCCTCAGTGCCTGCGTGCTCTCCGCCTGCGCCGACGCGCCGGCGGCGAATTCGCCGCCGTCCGCGGCCACCGCGCTGCAGGGCGCCGATGGCCAGCCGCTGCCTTCCATCAGCTTCGAGGCCTGGCGCGACGGCTTCCGCCAGCAGGCCCTGGCCGCCGGCATCAGCCCGCAGACCTTCGACCAGGCCTTCGCCGGCCTCGAGCCCGACCCGGCGGTGCTCACCGCCGACCGCAGCCAGCCGGAGTTCACCCGGCCGGTGTGGGAGTACCTGGCCGGCGCCGTGTCGCCGGCGCGCATCCGCAACGGCCAGGGCAAGCTGACGCAGAACGCCGCGGTGCTGCAGCGCATCGACAGCCGCTACGCGGTGGATGCCGAGGCCGTGGTGGCGATCTGGGGCATGGAAAGCAACTTCGGCAGCAACATGGGCGAGCGCAACGTGATCCGCTCCCTGGCCACCCTGGCCTACGAGGGGCGCCGCCCGGAGTACGCCCACGGCCAACTGCTGAGCGCCCTGCGGATCATCCAGCACGGCGACGTGCCGGCCACCGACATGGTCGGCTCCTGGGCCGGCGCCATGGGCCAGACGCAGTTCGTCCCCACCACCTACGACCAGTACGCGGTGGACTTCGACGGCGACGGCCGCCGCGACATCTGGCGCTCGGCCGACGATGCCCTGGCCTCCACCGCCAACTACCTCCAGGCCTCGGGCTGGAAGCCCGGCCAGAGCTGGGGCTTCGAGGTGCGCCTGGCCCAGGGCTTCGACTACGCCCAGGCCGACATGGGCATCCGCAAGCCGATCAGCGAATGGCTGCGCATGGGCGTGCAGCCGGTGGGCGGGCGCCTGCCGGGCAACCCCCAGGCCACGGCCTCGCTGCTGCTGCCGGCCGGCTACCGCGGGCCGGCCTTCCTGGTGCTGGACAACTTCCGCGCCATCCTCAGGTACAACAACTCCACCGCCTACGCCCTGGCCGTCGGGCTGCTGTCGGACAGCTTCAAGGGCCTGGGCCGCATCGAGGCCGGCTGGCCGGTGGAAGACCGCCCGCTCAGCCGCAGCGAGCGCATCGCCCTGCAGGAAGGCCTGGCCGCCCGCGGCTACCAGCCGGGCAATCCGGACGGCATCATCGGCGCCAATACCCGTGCGGCCATCCGCGCCTTCCAGCAGAGCCAGGGCCTGCCGGCCGACGGCTACCCCACGCCAGCGCTGCTGGCGCACCTGCAGCAGGGCGACTGAAGCCCACCGTGCGAGCCGGCGGCGCCGGCTCGCACCGGCATCCCCCTCCTCACTCGTAGAACAAGGTGAACAACGCCGAAGCCCTCACCGTACCGCCGCACCAAGACTTCCGACCAGGTGCGATCGTCGGTCAACCCGAGCTTCAGCGGGTCCTGGGGCGAAAGTGACGGCGTTCGCCTATCGTCCCGGCTCCCACCTGCCCCCATGATGAAGCGCAGGATGGCTCCGAATAAACAGCCCCCTGACAGCCCAGGCGAATTGCCCCTGAGTCCTGCAAGAGGAAAGAGTGGGAAGCGGTGCCCGGCAGCGTCAGCCATGGATTACGGACTACTAGCGTCTGCCGGAACGCCTACCCCACCGAAACGGCATCCACCTGCCTGACGAGCATCGCGGCCTCGATCGTGCGGCGCATCACTCGTAGCTCAGGGTGAGCATGGCCGAGGTGGAGACCAGCCCCGGCGTGGCCCCTGGCGACATGGCTACATACCTGGCCAGGAACGGCATGCGCAGCAGGCCCACTTCGGTGGCGTCCAGGTAGGCATGCTTGACGGCAAGCTGCACCGTCTCGGGCGTGGCGGTGTTGGCCCTCAGGACCTGGATGCCGACGTTCGCCATGCCGGCACCCGGGCGGTTGCGCATGATGAAGGGGGTTTCCATGCCGTGCAGCGGGTCGATCCGGTAGCTCAGGCGGATGCCCGCGTCGCAGTCCAGGACGATGTCGAAGGGCCGCTCGACGGCGCCCGTTTCCTCCGGCCGCTGGAAGACGCCGACGTGGACCGTGGGCATGCGCACCACCAGATCGCGCGTCTGCATACGGCAGGCCGGGACTGCGGTCCTGACGGTGCCGTGGACGGTCAGTTCGGCGATATCCAGGTCGGCATAGCGCACCGTGGCCATGCCGTTGAAGCCATGGGCCCCGGCCTGTATCTCACCGGTCTTCACCAGCCGCACCCACCAGATGTTCCGCGGCACATAGGTACCGCCGCGGAAACCCCAGTTCAACCTTTGCACCAACGAGGTGCTGCGGTTGGCCGCAGGCGGGCTCGGGCAGTCGGATGCATAGTTGCACCACCAGACCTGGATGCCCACGCCCGGGATGCCGCTCTCCATCAGGTCGCCATTGGGGTAGCCGGGGATACCCTGCACCGGCGCGCCAAACCCGCCGGCGAGCCGCCCCTGCACGGTGCCCCGCTCCCAGGGCCAACCCCCGCAGTCGATGGTCACCCCAGTCGCCGTTTGCCAGGTGAAGTCATGCAGAACGCTGCCGATCGGCTTGTCCCGCGGCGAGGAAACGACCTTGTCGATGGAGATGGGGAACCTGGACTTCTGGTAGCCATCCACGAAGGAGCAGCTGAACCCCCAGGCCGACGGCGCGAGGAACAGCAACAGCAGTGGCAATAGCATCACTCTCGGCATACGGAGCCTCCAGGGCAACTTGCGGCCCCGTGCATCAGGTGGAAGAACGGCATAGCGATTCGACCAGGAAGAACGGCTGGCCCTCGGGCTTGCCTTCGGGCAACTGGTAGCTGGCGCGGCACTGGCGGTCGGCGCTGGCGCCCCAGCGCACCAGCAGTTCGCCCTGCGCCTGGTCGGCCCGCAGGAACACCCGGCTGCCCTGGCCCACCAGGGTCAGGCTGGTGCCGGCGACATCGAGTACCTCGGCGCCCACCGGCAGCTTGCCGCCGGCCGCGTCGCGCAGCGTCAGCAGCAACGGCTGGCCATTGCGCGTCGGATACCTGAGCAGGGCCACCGCGCCGAAGGTCGGCACCACCGTCTGCTCGGTGGCTTCCAGCTCGACGTCCTCGGCCAGGCCCCGTGGGTCCAGCGCCACCTGGTTGCGCCGATAGGGCATCAGGCCGCTGGCGAAGGCATAGCCGTTGCCGGCCACCCGCGCACCATAGCTGTTCAGCAGGCGGGCGCCGGTGGCGCCGCTGGCCTCGACCAGCACCTTGGTCTCGCCCTGGTCGGGGCTGAAGTTCACCCCGCCGCCATGCACCATCAGGCTGCCGCTGGCGCCCACGCCCAACTGCCGGTAGCCATCGCCATCGCTGGCACTGGCCGAGAGGGTGGCGGCCACGGAGCGATACTGGGCGTTGGCGCCGCTGCTGGCGCTGCTGCCACCCTCGCTGCGACTGCGCGACGCGTAGACGCCGTAGTTGAAGCTGCCCGCCTCGCCCAGGGCGCCGGACAGGCCCAGCTGGGCGTCGCTGGTGCCGTTGTCGGTGCGGCTGTACGAACTGCTCAGGAACGGCGCGCCGGGCGTGTAGCCCAGGGGCAGCGAGAGGCTGAGCAGGTACTGGTTCTGGCTCTCGCCGGTCAGCGAGCGGGTGCGGCTCGCCGACAGGTTCAGGCTGCCCCAGCGCCAGCCGTTGGTGTACCCGGCCTGGTAGCTGACGTCGCTGCCGGCGCCGGCGTTCCAGTAGTTCTGCGCCGAGCCGCTGAGGTAGAAGTTGCCCCAGCCCTCGCCCAGCGGCTGGCTGATATTGGCCTGGAAGCGGTTGCGCTGGCGGAAGCGCCCCAGGCCGCCGGAACCTTCGCTGAGCTCGGCGAACTCGCCCAGGCCCAGGTAGCCCTCGCTGGAGAAGCGGTAGGCGGCGACCATGAAGTTGGTGCCGGTGGTTTCCACCAGCTTGCTGTAGCTCAGCCGGTAGCTCTCGCCGCTGGCGCTGCCGCCCAGGCCGTGCGACGGGTCCAGGCCGGAGGCGCGGGAACGGGTGACGTCGAAGGCGAAGGCGCCCAGCGAGGTGCTCAGCGCCAGGCCGCCCTGCAACGCCAGGTAGTTGTCGGCGACCAGGCTGCCGGTGTAGCCGGTCCACAGGTTCGACAGGCCGCGCTGGTAGGTGCCCTGGACGAAGTTCGGCGTGCTGTCCAGGCGCTCGTCGCGGTACTTGCCGGCACTGACGCTGTAGCGCGACACCCCGGGGCGCAGCAGCTGCGCCACGCTGGCGAAGGGTACGGTGAAACGGCGCTCGCGGCCGTCGGCCTCGCTGATGGTGACCTCCAGGTCGCCGGCATAGCCGGTGCCGTAGAGGTCGTCGATGACGAAGGGGCCGGGCGCCACCGTGGTTTCGTAGAGGATGTTGCCGCCCTGGCGCACCGTGACCCGCGCATTGCTCTCGGCCACGCCGCGGATGGCCGGGGCGAAGCCGCGTTGCGAGTCGGGCAGCATGCGCTCGTCGGAAGCCAGCTGCACGCCGGTGAAGGGCACGCTGTCGAACAGGTCCGCCGGGGTGTAGTACTCGCCCAGGGTCAACTGCGACTTCAGGCCGGCCATGTCGCGCTGGACGTAGCTGCTGACCGAGTTGTAGTCCGAACGCCCGTCGACGCGGCTGTAGCTGCCGTTGTGGCGCAGGCGCCAGTCGCCCAGGTTCAGCCCGCTGTTGAGGCCGGCGTAGTACTGCTCGGAGCTGCGGCCGTTGACCTCGTTGCGGTAGGCGTTGGCGTTGTAGTCGACGAAGGCCGCGGTCACGCCGCTGTCCCAGTCGGCCGGATCGACCTGGTCGGCGCGCACCCGGCGCAGGTAGGCCTGGGGAATGCTCAGCGCCAGGCGCATGTCGGCCAGGTCGGGAGTGGCGCGGCTGTCCGGCAGCAGGCGCTGGATGTCGACGCAGCCCGGCTCGGCGGCCTCCAGCGCGGCGCGGCTCGCCGCTGGCAGGCGTTCCTCGGCCAGGCCGAGTTCGCGCAGTTGTTCGCGGCTGAAGCACACCCCGGCGTCCGCGTCGACCTCCAGGCGCTGGCGGCCCATCCAGTTGCCGTTGAGGTACAGGTCCAGGGTGTAGCGGCCGGGCTGCACCGGGTTGCCCTGCTCGAAGCGCGACAGGTCGATGTCCTGCCCCGGGGCGTTGCGCAGGAAGTCGGTATCGAAGCGCAGCGGCTGCTCGTTCGCCCAGCCGGCCAGGCTCGGCAGGCCGGCCAGCAGGGCGGCGAGCGTGCCGAGGGCGACGGCGCTGCCGCGGCGGCCGCTCCAGTAGCGGATCAGCTCGGCGCGGGGTCGTTGCCCGTTCACGGCACCTTCACCCGCTCTTCGGTGGCCACGCCGTAGTCGCTCATCCAGCGGTACTCCAGCATGAGCCCGTCGGAGCGCACGCCAGCGGGCAGGGCGAAATCGCCCTTGGCGAAGGGCTCGATCATGCCCGGGCCGAGGTCGTGGCTACGCCCGCCCTGCCGCAGCCCCAGGCTGGCGAAGGAGACGTGGTAGGGCGAGGGGTTGTCGCCACGCAGCACCCGCTTGCCGCCCTGCTCCAGCACCTGCCAGCGCACCGCACGGGCCGCCGCCGCGGCGTTGCCGGCCAGCGCCGGCGGGCGGTAGAACAGCTTCAGCCGCGAGCGCACGGCGATCTGCATGTAGCTGCGCTCGCTGGCCTCGGGCATCGGCGGGATTTCCAGGGCGTTGAACCAGAACAGCGACTCGCGGTCGGCGGGCAGGTTCTCGCCGCTGAAGGCGACCCGCACCGACTGGCCCTTGCCCGGGTCCAGGCGGAAGATCGGGGGGGTGACGACGAAGGGCGCGTCGGCATCCTGGGGCTGGGCCTGGATGTCGCCACGGTCGATCCACACCTGCATCAGCGCGGGCACCTGGCCGTCGTTGCTCAGGCGGACGGTGATCTCGCGCTCGCTGGCCGGATAGACCAGGCGAGTGCCCTGGACACTGACGGCGGCCCAGGTGGCGGAACTCAGGCTGGCGGCAAAGGCCAGCCCTGCCGTCATTGCGACAGCACGCTTGGGGATGCTCATGAAGACCTCGATGGTACCCCCGGGGAGGTGCCCCCCCGGGGTGGCGGGCTTACTGGTAGCTCATGGTGTATTGCAGGTTGGTCTTGAGCACACCGGCGGCGGTGGTGGCGTTCTTCGACATGTACTTGGCGACGAACCCCAGGGTGGCGTTGCCCGAGCCATCGGTCTGGGTCTGGTAGCCGCCGGAGCTGGCCGGGTCGCTCAGGTCGAGCTTGGTGCTGCCGTCGCTCTGGTACAGGGCGACCTGCGCATCGGTGCCGCCGGCGCTGGTGGCGATGGTGTTGTTCAGGTTGCCGGTGGCCGGATCGACGTTGCCGCCGCTGACGAACACCGCCGCGACCATGGCGTCGGCGTCGCAACCGCTGGCCTTGAGGGAGAAGGCCTGCGCGCCGAGCGCCTGGCCGGCGTTCTGGAATTCCGAGGCCCTCACCGGCGGCAGGTTGACGGTCTGGCTGGCGCTGCCGGGGTCCAGGGTGCAGGTCTTGCTATTGATCACCCCCTCGAAGGTGAGGGTGCCGTCGACAGCCAGCGCCGTACCGGACAGGCCGGCGAGTGAAAGGCTGGCCAGGGCGGCTATCAGCTTCTTGCTCATTTGTTCGAACTCCAGGTCAATGCGGTGTCTGCCCTTGCCGGGCTTCACACGTTGGTTATCCGGGGCCTCTGGGGCCCCGAACAAATGGTCGGGCAAATGAGAAAATGGATTAAGGTAAGAAACCCCCTATAAATCGTAGGAAATGGCAATTAAGAACGGCGAACCCGGCCTCCCCGGTGGTCAGCCGGGGTTCCCGGGGCCCACAGGGTTTTCTGGCAAAGTGCCATCACGCACCGCTGCGCTCCCCCGGAGGCGGCGCGGTAGAGGGGGTGGCGGCGGGAGACGGATGGGCACGGGGCTAAGACATGCGCCCATGAAAAAGGCCGGCCCGTTGCCGGGCCGGCCTTTTCATCGCGACGGGAGCGGTCAGCCGATCTTGCCGCCGTGGGCCTGCTGGTCGGCGTGGTACGAGGAACGCACCAGCGGGCCGGAGGCGACGTTCTTGAAGCCCATCTTCGCGCCTTCCTCGGCGAACCAGGCGAAGGTGTCCGGGTGGACGAAGCGCTGCACCGGCAGGTGGTTGCGCGAGGGCTGCAGGTACTGGCCGAGGGTCAGCATGTCGATCTCGTGCTCGCGCATGCGCTGCATGACCTCGATGACCTCGTCGTCGGTCTCGCCCAGGCCGAGCATCAGGCCGGACTTGGTCGGCACCTGGGGCACCAGCTGCTTGAACTTCTGCAGCAGGTCCAGCGACCACTCGAAGTCCGAACCCGGACGCGAGGACTTGTACAGCCGCGGCACGGTTTCCAGGTTGTGGTTGAACACGTCCGGCGGCTCGGCGGCGGTGATTTCCAGGGCGATGTCCATGCGTCCGCGGTAGTCCGGGACCAGGGTTTCCAGCTGGATGCCGGGGGACAGCTTGCGGATTTCCCGCAGGCAGTCGGCGAAGTGCTGGGCGCCGCCGTCGCGCAGGTCGTCGCGGTCCACCGAGGTGATCACCACGTACTTCAGGCGCAGGTCGGCGATGGCGATGGCCAGGTTGGCCGGCTCGTCCACGTCCAGCGGCTTCGGCCGGCCGTGGCCGACGTCGCAGAACGGGCAGCGGCGGGTGCAGATGTCGCCCATGATCATGAAGGTCGCGGTGCCGCCGGAGAAGCACTCGCCCAGGTTCGGGCAGGAGGCTTCCTCGCAGACGCTGTGCAGCTTGTGCTTGCGCAGCAGTTGCTTGATGCGGTCGACCTCCGGGGAGACCGGGATGCGCACGCGGATCCAGTCGGGTTTCTTCGGCAGTTCCTCGGTGGGAATGATCTTCACCGGGATGCGTGCCACCTTCTCGGCGCCACGCAGTTTGACGCCGACCTCCACCTTGCCCGGCTTGCCTTGGCCCGGGGTCTCCACAACAGTGCTCATCTCAGTTCGATCCCGCCCGTTAGGGTCTTCTGTTCAGCGTAGCCAAGACGCTCGGTGAGTTCGCCGCGCAGGCGTTCGCGCACCTCGGCCAGGGTGATGGGGCCGGCCAGCTCGCGCAGCTGGGTCATGGCCATGCCTGCGTAGCCGCAGGGATTGATACGACGGAAAGGCTCCAGGTCCATGTCGACGTTCAGCGCCAGGCCATGGAAGGACCGGCCGTTGCGGATGCGCAGGCCGAGGGAGGCGATCTTCGCGCCGTCCACGTAGACGCCCGGGGCGTCGGGTTTGGACACAGCGTTGACGCCGAAGCCCTCGAGCAGGCCGATCAGGCTCTGTTCGATGCGGGTGACCAGTTCGCGCACGCCCAGGTGCGAGCGGCGCACGTCGAGCAGCAGGTAGGCCACCAGTTGGCCGGGGCCGTGGTAGGTCACCTGGCCGCCGCGGTCCACCTGGACCACCGGGATGTCGCCGGGCAGCAGCAGGTGCTCGGCCTTGCCGGCCTGGCCCTGGGTGAACACCCGCTCGTGCTCCAGCAGCCAGACTTCGTCGGGCGTGCTCTCGTCGCGCTCGGCGGTGAAGCGCTGCATGGCGTGCCAGGTCGGCTCGTAGGGCAGCACGCCGAGTTCGCGGAAGCCCAGGGAAGGACCGGCCCCGGGCATCACAGCACCATGTGCACGCGGCCGCTGGCGCGCAGGTCGCTGTGGATGTTCTGCAGTTGGTCGACGCCGGTGGCGGTGATCAGCACCTGCACCGAGAGGAAGCGACCGTTGCGGCTGTCGCGGGTCACCAGGGTGGTGACGTCGAGGTCCGGCGCGTGGCGCTGGATGATCTCCACGACCAGGTCGGCGAAGCCATCGCCGGCGTCGCCGATCACCTTGATCGGGTAGCGCTCGCAGGGGAACTCGATCTTGGGCGCGGGGGGAGTGCTGGTATCAGTGGTTTCAGTCATGGCTGTCGCGGGCGGGTAGCCCGCCTCCGTACGAAGCTCCCGGGTCGGGAGGTTCCGGATGGATCGGACCTGACGGCTGCCGACGCCACGGGGAGGTCGATCAGGCGCAGGCGCGCATTTTACCTGAGTCGGGCGCGCGCATGCGCAGAAATTCCCGGGCTTGTATACAAAAGTACGAGCCCGGGAACCGTCGGTCAGTTGAACAGGCCGTAGAAGAACAGGCGGATGCTATCCCACAGGCGGCGGAAGATACCACCCTCCTCCACGGCGTTCAGGGCCACCAGGTCGGAGGTGCGCACGACCTTGTCGCCCAGCTTCACTTCCACCTTGCCGATCACCTGGCCCTGCTGGATCGGGGCCATCAGCTGCGGCTGCAGCACCATGTTGGCCTGCAGCTGCTTGAGCTGGCCGCGCGGCACGGTCATGGTCAGGTCTTCGGACAGGCCGGCCTTCACTTCATGCTCGGCGCCCTTCCAGACCATGGCCTTGGTCAGCTCGGCGCCCTTCTTGTAGAAGGTCTGCGATTCGAAGAAGCGGAAGCCGTAGGTCAGCAGCTTCTGCGTCTCGGCGGCGCGGGCCTGCTCGCTGTTGGTGCCGAACACCACGGCGATCATGCGCTGGCCGTCACGCACGGCCGAGGCCACCAGGCAGTAGCCGGCTTCCTCAGTGTGGCCGGTCTTCAGGCCGTCGACGGTCTTGTCGCGCCACAGCAGCAGGTTGCGGTTGGGCTGCTTGATGTTGTTCCAGAGGAATTCCTTCTGGGCGTAGATGGCGTAGTGGGTCGGCTCGCCGTAGATGATGGCGCGGGCCAGGGTCGCCATGTCGCGGGCCGAGGAGTAGTGCTCCGGGTTCGGCAGGCCGGTGGCGTCCATGAAGTGGGAGTTGGTCATGCCCAGCTTCTGCGCGGTGTTGTTCATCATGTCGGCGAAGGCGTCCTCGCTGCCGGCGATGTGCTCGGCGAGGGCGACGGAGGCGTCGTTGCCCGACTGGATGATGATGCCGTGCAGCAGGTCGCTGACCGACACCTGCGAGCCCAGCTTGATGAACATGCGCGAACCGCCGGTGCGCCAGGCGTGCTCGCTGACGGTGACCTGGTCGCTCTCGGCGATGCGCCCGCCCTCGATCTCCTTGGTGGCGATGTAGGCGGTCATCAGCTTGGTCAGGCTGGCCGGGGGCAGGCGCTCGTCGGCGTTGTTCTCCACCAGGACCTGGCCGCTGGCGCCGTCCATCAGCACCCAGGCCTTGGCCGCCAGTTGCGGCGCGGCGGGGACAACGGATTCAGCCGCCCAGCCGGCCACGGGGGCGCTGAGCAACACGAGCATGGACAGGCGTTTGGCGATGGTGATGATGTTCATCCGTCTCTCTGGGTTCACTAATGGTCAAACAATCCCTTGGGGGAATTCCCGGGCGGCCTCTGGCGTGCCGCTTCGTCGGTGCGCCGCGTTCAGTCCGGGCGCACCAGCTTGGGTTGGCCGAGGTTGGCCAGGCGGATGCTGTCCTGCATCCGCGCCGCTTCATCCTGCGTTCCGATCGGCCCCAGGCGCACCCGGTGCAAGGTCTGCTTGTTGACCACGACCGAGCTGATAAACACCTGGGCCGAGGTCATGCCGCTGATCTTGTCCCTGAGGAGTTCCGCAGCGTCCGGGTTGGCGAAGGCACCCACCTGGAGATACAGGCCAGCGGCTGGTAATGAAGCGTTTTTTTTTGAGTCGATCTGCACCGGCGCCACGGGCGCGGCGTGCTGCGCCGGCGGCGGGGTGTAGACCTCGATCGGCTGGGCCATGGCAACCGCCTGCGGCTGCGCGCTGGCCGCCGGGGCGCTCTGCACCGGCGCCATCTTCGGCTGCGCCAGGACCATGGGCACCGGGCGGCCCTGGGCGGCCCACCAGCGCTGCGGGTCGATGCCCTCGACCTTGACCCGCGCGGTGCCGGTCTCGGCATAGCCGAGCTTCTTGGCGGCGGCGAAGGACAGGTCGATGACGCGGTCGGAATAGAACGGGCCGCGGTCGTTGACGCGGACGATGACGCTCTTGCCGTTGTCCAGGTTGGTCACCCGCACGTAGCTGGGCAGCGGCAGCGTCTTGTGCGCCGCGGTCATGCCGTAGAGGTCGTACATCTCGCCGTTGGCGGTGGCCTGGCCGTGGAACTTGGTGCCGTACCAGGACGCCGTGCCGGTCACGCTGTAGGCGCGTGCGTCGTTCAGCGGGTAGTAGGTCTTGCCCAGCACGGTGTAGGGGTTGTTCTTGAACGGGCCGTTGTGCGGCATCGGCACGGCATCGGGGATGCGCGACACGTCGACGTCCCACCAGGGGGCGCCGTCACGGTGCGGCCGGCTGTAGTCCATCGGCCCGGAAAGGCCGCCGCTGCTGGCCGGTTGCGGAGCCCGGGAACTGGTGCAGCTGGCGAGCAGCACGGTACTCAGGCCAAAGCACGCCGCCGCCGACCAGAAGCCCGGTCGCTTCAGTCGCTGGTTCACTGGACACCTCGCGCCCGGACGATCTCGCCGGCCAGCTGATGGACCGCCATGGCGTACATGGCGCTGCGGTTGTAGCGGGTGATCACGTAGAAGTTGGGCAGCCCGACCCAGTACTCGGGGCCGTCCGCGCCTTCGAAGCGGATGGCGGTGACCTTGAGGTCGTCGCGCAGCACGTCATGGGTGCGCCAGCCCGCCGCGCGCAGCTGGCCGAGGTTCATCTGCGGCTCCAGGCCCTGGGTGATGGCGTCCTGGGCGCTGTCCATGCTCAGCTCGGCCTGCGATACCACGGGCTCGCCGGCCTGCCAGCCGTGCTGCTTGAAGTAGCTGGCGACGCTGCCGATGGCGTCGGTCGGGTCGGTCCAGATGTTGATGTGGCCGTCGCCGTCGAAGTCCACGGCGTAGGCGCGGAAGCTGCTGGGCATGAACTGCGGCAGGCCCATGGCGCCGGCGTAGGAGCCGTTCAGGCCGAGCGGGTCGACCTGCTGCTCGCGGGCCAGCAGGAGGAACTGCTTGAGCTCCTTGCGGAAGAAGTCGGCGCGCGGCGGGTAGTCGAAGGCCAGGGTGGACAGCGCGTCCATCACCCGGTAGTTGCCGGTGTTGCGGCCGAAGAAGGTCTCGACGCCGATGATCGCCACTATGTACTGGGCCGGCACGCCGTAGTCCCTCTCCGCGCGGGCCAGGGCCTCGGCGTTCTGGTTCCAGAACTCCACGCCGCGCTTGATGCGCGCGTCGGTGAGGAAGATCGGCCGGTAGTCCTTCCACGGCTTGACGCGCTCGGCGGGCCGGGAGATGGCGTCGAGGATCGACTGCTTGCGCTCGACGTCCTGGAACAGCGAGAGCAACTGCTCGTCGGCGAAGCCGTAGTCGCGGGTCATTTCCCCGACGAACTGGGCGACCTGGGGCGAGCCGTCGTAGTCGCCCGCCTGGGCGGCGCCGCCGAAGCCGATGGCCCCGGCCAACCCCACCCAATGGACACCCCTGACGGCCCACTCGCGCAGTATCTGCATTCCTTTCTTCACTCTGGTCTCAACGTTTCTTCTTCAAACCTGGGCGATCCATTTCCGGTGCGTATGAATCGACATCAAAACCCCGAACCCTGACATCAGCGTCACCAGCGAAGTTCCGCCGTAGCTGATGAAGGGAAGCGGTACCCCCACGACCGGCAGCAACCCGCTGACCATACCAATGTTGACGAACACGTACACGAAGAAGGTCATGGTGATGCTGCCAGCCAGCAGCTTGCCATACAGCGTCTGCGCCTGCGCCGTGATCACCAGCCCGCGGTAGATCACCATCAGGTACAGGGCCAGCAGCAGGCAGACCCCCACCAGGCCGAACTCTTCGCCGAGCACGGCAATGATAAAGTCCGTATGGCTTTCGGGCAAAAAATCCAGGTGCGACTGGGTGCCCAGCAGCCAGCCCTTGCCGAAAACACCGCCGGAACCGATGGCCGCTTTTGACTGGATGATGTTCCAGCCGGTGCCCAGCGGGTCGCTTTCCGGGTCGAGGAAGGTCAGCACGCGCTGCTTCTGGTAATCGTGCATGACGAAGAACCACATGGCCACCGCCACCGGCACCGCCGCGGTCACCGCGCCGAGGATCCAGCGCCACTGCAGGCCGCCGACGAACAGCACGAAGGCGCCGGAGGCCAGCACCAGCATGGCGGTGCCCAGGTCCGGCTGCTTGAGGATCAGCACGAAGGGCACGCCGATCAGCGCCAGGCTGATCACCAGGTGCTTGAGGTTGGGCGGCAGGTTGCGCTTGGACATGTACCAGGCCAGCGTCATGGGCATGAACAGCTTCATGAACTCGGCGGGCTGGAAGCGGATCACCCCGGGGATGTTGATCCAGCGCGTGGCGCCCATGGCGTTGTGGCCCATGACGTCCACCACCACCAGCAGCAGCACCCCGATCAGGTAGCCCAGCGGCACCCAGCGGGCCAGGAAGCGCGGCTCGATCTGGGCGATGACGAACATCATCACCAGGCCCAGGCCGAAGGACGAGGCCTGCTTGAGCAGCAGGTCCCAGCTCTTGCCGCTGGCCGAATAGAGGACGAACAGGCCGGCCGCGCCCAGCACCAGCAGGAGCAGCAGCAGCAGCCCGTCGATGTGCAGCCGCTGCAGCAGGCTGGCGCGCCGCTTCATCACGTCCTCGTTGGACAGCGTGCGGTCGAAGTTCGGGTTCATGTTCATGCTCATGGCTTCGGCGCCTCCGCCACCTGTGGCGCGAATTCGGGCTTGAGCTTGCCGTTCTCGTCCAGCAGCCAGGCATCCATCACCTGCTTGAGCACCGGCGCCGCGACGCCGGAGCCGGACTCGCCGTTCTCCACCATCACCGACACCGCGATCTGCGGGTTGTCCGCCGGGGCGAAGCCGATGAACAGCGCGTGGTCACGGTTGCGCTCGTTGAGCTTGGAACGGTCGTAGCGCTCGTTCTGCTTGATCGCCACCACCTGCGCGGTACCGGACTTGCCGGCGATGCGGTAGACCGAGGCGGCGCCGACCTTGTGCGCGGTACCGCGGGCATTGTGCACCACCTGCTGCATGTCGGAGTCGATCAGTTCCCAGTTGCCCGGCTCGCGCAGGTCGATGTCGGGCATCGGCTCGGGGTCGACCGGCGGCTGGCCGTCGACGGTCCTGGCCAGGTGCGGGCGGATCCACTTGCCGTGGTTGGCGATCAGCGCGGTCATCTGCGCCAGCTGCAGCGGCGTGGACTGCATGTAGCCCTGGCCGATGCCGAGGATCAGCGTCTCGCCGGGGAACCAGACCTGGCGGCGGGTGGCGCGCTTCCACTCGCGCGAGGGCATCAGCCCGGGAGATTCGCCGTACATGTCCAGGGACACGCGCTGGCCGAAGCCGAAGCGGCTCATGTAGTCGTGCAGCCTGTCGATGCCCAGCTTGTGGGCGAGGTCGTAGAAGTAGGTGTCGTTGGAGCGCATGATCGCCGTCTCCAGGTTCACCCAGCCCTCGCCGGAACGGTTCCAGTTGCGGTACTTGTGGTCGTAGTTGGGCAACTGGTAGTAGCCGGGGTCGAAGACCCGCGAGCCGGGCGTGACCACCCCGGCGTCGAGGCCGGCCAGGGCCACCGCCGGCTTCACCGTCGAGCCCGGCGGGTACAGGCCGCGCAGCACGCGGTTGTACAGCGGGCGGTCGATGGAGTCGCGCAGCGCCGAGTAGTCCTTGAAGCTGATGCCGGTGACGAACAGGTTGGGGTCGTAGCTCGGCTGGCTGACCATCGCCAGCACCTCGCCGGTGGCCGGCTGGATCGCCACGATGGCGCCGCGGCGCCCGCCCAGGGCCTCCTCGGCCTTGGCCTGCAGCTTGCTGTCGATGCTCAGGACGATGTCCTTGCCCGGCACCGGGTCGGTGCGCTTGAGCACGCGCAGCACGCGGCCGCGGGCGTTGGTCTCGACCTCCTCGTAGCCCACGGTGCCGTGCAACTCGGCCTCGTAGAACTTCTCCACGCCGGTCTTGCCGATGTGGTGGGTGCCGGAATAATTGACCGGGTCGAGCACCTTCAGCTCGGCCTCGTTGATCCGCCCGACGTAGCCCACCGAGTGGGCGAAGTGCTCGCCCAGCGGGTAGTGGCGGACGAACTGCGCGGTGACGTCGATGCCCGGCAGGCGGTACTGGTTCACGGCGATGCGGGCGATCTGCTCCTCGGACAGCTCGAACATGATCGGCACCGGCTCGAACGGCCGCCGGCCCTGCTTCATGCGCTTCTCGAAGATCGCCTTGTCCTCCTCGGTCAGGCCGAGGATCTCCACCAGCGCCTGCAGCTCCTGCTGCAGGTTCTCGGTGCGCTCGCGGGTGACCGTGAGGCTGAAGCTGGGGCGGTTGTCGGCGATCAGCACGCCATTGCGGTCGTAGATCAGGCCACGGTTCGGCGGGATCGGCTGGACGTGGACGCGGTTGTTCTCCGACAGCGTCGAGTGGTACTCGTACTGGGTGACCTGCAGGTGGTACATGCGCGCCACCAGCACCAGGGCCAGGAGGAAGATCGCCACCGCGCCGACGACGACCCGGCGGCGCACCAGGCGGGCGTCCTTCTCGTGGTCCTTGAGTTGTATCGGCTGCGGCATCGAGTACGGCTACTTGTGGTAGGGGTGCCCGGACAGCACCGTCCAGGCGCGGTAGATCTGCTCGCCCACCAGGATGCGCACCAGCGGGTGCGGCAAGGTCAGCGGCGACAGCGACCAGCGCTGTTCGCTGCGCGCGCAGACCTCCGGCGCCAGCCCCTCCGGGCCGCCGACCATGAGGTTGACGGTGCGTGCGTCCAGGCGCCAGCGGTCCAGTTCGGCGGCCAGCTGCGGAGTGCTCCAGGGCTTGCCTTCGACTTCCAGGGTCACCACCCGCTCACCGGGCTGCACCTTGGCCAGCATGGCTTCGCCCTCCTGGCGGATCAGCCGCGCCACGTCGGCGTTCTTGCCGCGCGTGTTCAGCGGGATTTCCACCAGTTCCAGGGACAGCTCGGACGGCAGGCGCTTGACGTACTCCTGCCAGCCCTCCTCGACCCAGCGCGGCATGCGCGAGCCGACCGCGATCAGACGCAGGCGCAAGGGCGCTTACTCGCCGCTGTGGTGGGCGCGGCTCTGTTCGGCGCCGAGCCAGAGGCGCTCCAGATCGTAGAACTGGCGGGTGGCCGGCTGCATGACGTGGACCACCACGTTGCCCAGGTCGATCAGCACCCACTCGCCGCCTTCCTGGCCTTCGCTGCCGATGGGCTTGACGCCCTGTTCCTTGACCTTCTCCAGGACGTTGTCGGCCAGCGACTTGACCTGGCGGCTGGAGGAGCCGGAGGCGATGACCATGACGTCGGTGATGCTGGTCTTGTCGCGCACGTCGAGGACGGTGATGTCCTGCGCTTTCATGTCTTCCAGAGCGGCGACGGCCAGCTCGACCAGTTGTTCGGTTTGCATTGAATGACTCTCTAGTTTGCCAGGGACGCGCGGTACAGCCCGTGCGCCTCGATGTAGTTCAATACCGCGTCCGGCACCAGGAAGCGCGGCGAGCGCCCCTGCGCCAGCAGGGCGCGGATCTGGGTGGCCGACACCGCCAGGGGCGTCTGCCAGATGAAAGTGACCTGCCCAGCCGCGCCGGACAGGGCGTTGGGGTCGGCCACGCTGCGCGCCGCCAGCAGGTCGCGCAGGGCTTCCGGCGCCTCCACGTCGGCATCCGGGCGCTGCAGCACCAGCATGTGGCAGTGCTGCAGCAGTTCGTCCCAGCGGTGCCAGCCGGGCAGGCCGCAGAAGGCATCCCAGCCGACCATCAGGAACAGCTGCACCTCGCTCCCCAGTTCCGCGCGCAGCGATTCCAGGGTGTCGATGGTGTAGGACGGCTTGTCCCGGGCCAGCTCGCGGGCGTCCACCGTCAGGGGCGCGACACCGGCCACCGCCAGCTCGACCATGGCCAGGCGCTGCTGCGCCGAGACCTGCGGCGCCCCGCGGTGCGGCGGGCGCGCCGCCGGCAGCAGGCGCAGCTCGTCCAGCCCCAGCAGCTCGGCGGTCTCCAGCGCACTGCGCAGGTGACCGATGTGCACCGGATCGAAGGTGCCGCCGAAGAGGCCGATCCGCCGCGGGCGTTGCTTGCCCATCAGGTACGCACGTGCCCGTCGCCGAAGACCACGTACTTCTCGCTGGTCAGGCCTTCCAGGCCGACCGGGCCGCGGGCGTGCAGCTTGTCGGTGGAGATGCCGATCTCCGCCCCCAGGCCGTACTCGAAGCCGTCGGCGAAGCGCGTCGAGGCGTTGACCATGACCGAAGCCGAGTCCACCTCGGCGAGGAAGCGCCGGGCATTGCTGAAGTTCTCGCTGACGATGGCGTCGGTGTGCTGCGAGCCGTAGGTGTTGATGTGCTCGATGGCGCTGTCCAGGTCGTCGACGATGCGGATCGACAGGATGGGCGCGTTGTACTCGGTGCGCCAGTCTTCCTCGGTGGCTTCCAGCACGCCGGCGCCCAGCAGCGCGCGGGTGGCGGCGTCGCCGCGCAGCTCCACGCCCTTGTCGCGGTAGATGGCGGCCAGCGGCGGCAGCACGCGCTCGGCGATGGCCTTGTGCACCAGCAGGGTTTCCATGGTGTTGCACGGCGCGTAGCGCTGGGTCTTGGCGTTGTCGGCGATGCGGATGGCCTTGTCGAGGTCGGCCGACTCGTCGATGAACACGTGGCAGACGCCGTCCAGGTGCTTGATCACCGGCACCTTGGCCTCGCGGCTGATGCGCTCGATCAGGCCCTTGCCGCCGCGCGGGACTATCACGTCGACGTACTCCGGCATGCTGATCAGCGCGCCCACGGCGGCGCGGTCGGTGGTCTCGACCACCTGCACGGCGGCCGCCGGCAGGCCGGCCGCGGCCAGGCCCTGCTGGATGCAGCGGGCGATGGCCTGGTTGGAATGGATGGCCTCGGAGCCGCCGCGCAGGATGGTGGCGTTGCCCGACTTCAGGCACAGGCTGGCGGCGTCGATGGTCACGTTCGGCCGCGACTCGTAGATGATGCCGATCACGCCCAGGGGCACGCGCATCTTGCCGATCTGGATGCCCGAGGGGACGAAGCGCATGTCGCGGATCTCGCCGATCGGGTCCGGCAGCTTGGCCACCTGGCGCAGGCCCTCGATCATGTCGTCGATGCGCGCCGGGCTCAGCGCCAGGCGGTCGAGCATGGCGGGCTCCAGGCCATTGGCCCGGCCAGCGGCCAGGTCCTGCTCGTTGGCGTGGGCGATCTGCTCGCGGGCAGCGTCCAGGGCATCGGCGGCGGCCAGCAGGGCGGCGTTCTTCTGCGCGGTGGAAGCCCGCGCGAGGACGCGCGAGGCTTCGCGGGCGGCGCGGCCCAGGCGGCTCATATAGTCGAGGACGGACTCGGTCATGGTTCGTACGCGTCTGCGTGAGGGAAATGCGCGATTATAGCGGCCCCGCCTGCGCCCGCCCAGCCACAGCAGCCAGCCGGTAGACAGGGCGTCCCGCCACGGCGCCGGTAACGCCACCCGGGCGCCGCGGGCCGCGCCCCGGCCGCGGAACGGTGACACCCGCAACAGCACGTTGCGATTTCGCCCGCCCGAAGGTTGGGTAAACAAAAGGCCGGCCTCTGTCTACCTTGGAGCCACCCGGCCGCACCACGCCAGCCTTTCGCCATCCGGCACGCCAGGGAAGAACGACAACAGGCGGAACACCGCCGGAGGTTCGCCATGCGCTACCGCACCGACTACAGCGCCCAGACGCTCAGCGCCGCCCCGGCGGTGCTCGAACTGGACGGCTGGCAACTCCACTACCAGGCCTTCGCCCACCGCGCGGACGACCCGCGTCCGCCGGTGCTGCTGCTCGGCGGCGCCTTCCAGAGCTTCCGCTCCTTCGCCAGCGAGGTCAGCGAGCTGCTCGCCGGGCACCCGGTGATCCTCCTCGACCTACCCAGCCAGGGCGGCAACCTGCAACTGGCGCCGG
Source organism: Pseudomonas sp. JH-2 (assembly GCF_036231725.1). Lineage (NCBI taxonomy): Bacteria > Pseudomonadati > Pseudomonadota > Gammaproteobacteria > Pseudomonadales > Pseudomonadaceae > Pseudomonas > Pseudomonas sp. JH-2. The sequence continues at coordinate 55,970 of NZ_JAZAQP010000041.1, forward strand.
AACTGAGCCTGGAGGACCTGGCCGACCTGATCGCCGCCTTCGCCGAGGCCCTGCGCCTGCCACCTCTGATGCCCATCGGCCTGTCCTACGGCTCGGCCCTGGCCGCCCTCTTCGCCGCCCGCCACCCCGGGCGCTGCGCGCGCCTGCTGCTGGCCGGCATCACCGCCTTCGGCCGCCCCGGCGCCCGCGCCCTGCTGGAGGAAGCCCTGGCGCGCCTGGACCTGGGCCAGCACGAGCCCTTCGCCAACGGCGTGCTGACCGGCCTGGTCAACCCGCTGCGCCTGGCCGATACCGGCGTCTCCCCGGTGTTCCGCAAGGCCCTGCTGCGCCAGCTGCAACGCCTGACGCCGGCGGAGGTCGAGCGCTACCGGCAGAACAGCCGGCGCCTGCTGGCCTTCGGCGGTTTCCAGCGCCACCCGCAGTGCCCGACACTGGTGCTGGCCGGCGAATACGACCACTTCACCCAGCCCTGGGAGCACGCCGAGTTCGCCCTGGCCTGCACGGACGCCGAGTTCGCCCGGATCCACGACGCCGACCACCTGGCCCAGTTCGAACGCCGCGGCGCCTGCGCCCGGCTGTACGCCCCGTTCCTCGAAGGCCAGGCGCTGCCACGCAACGCCGCCGGCAGCACGCGCTTCCAGCGCGCGCAACTGCCGCACCTGGAACGCCGCTTCGAACCGCGCCTGGCGCCACCGCAACCGCGCGCCCTGCTCAGCCACGCCGACGGCGGCCAATGGCGCGCCGAACTGGCGGAAGTCGGCTACTTCGGCGGCCTGGTCCACGCCGACCTGCCGGCCGAACTGCCGCAACGCGGCTGGCGCCTGGCCATCCCGGGCGTGGAGGAACTGGACATCCTGCCGCTGCGCCGCACCACGGAGGGCATGGCCTTCATCTTCCCCCACGGCGATCCCCGGGCCAGCGCCAGCCTGGCGGGAATGGTGGTGCCGTTGCAGCAAGGCGCCTGCGCGGCCTGACACGACGGAACGGCGGATAACCGCGAACGGTTATCCGCCCTACGCATGAACTGAATACAAGATAGGACACCCCATCGCAGGGCTTCTGCGACAGCACTCTCTCGCAGCGACCGGGAGTTCATAACGACCTGCCATGAGAGTATCCAACCAATCACAACAGCGCTCCACTGCAACGCTTTTCACATAGATCCTGTCAATCAGGCAGGCCGTCCATTATCCCCCAACAAAACCTTTAACTAAAAATCCTAAGTCGTAGCCATACCCGCTTCGCAAAGATTTTCAGCACATGGGATATTTGGCGCACCCCCTTTATCTTCTTCGGACAGCCAACCTAATAATTCCCGACGGGCACAAAACATCACACCGCTTCAAACCTCACCTCGGGAGGAGAAAACGAAACAACGTTTATCTCTTCCTCATCAAGGATAAAGCAATAGTGCCTTGCATCAGACATATCCGTAACATCAAATGTTTCCTCTTGATATCGACGAATATCTCTCGAACCCTCGACAATATAAACCGAACCCTCACCAAGGCGCTCACGCTCCGCAGAGCGCTTCCATGTATAACTATCATTAACAACTGAATATCCAACCACATCCCTTAGCGGGAACAGAAATAATATACGCTCAGCCCCTTCCAGATCACGAGCCAAATAAATAGCCACCCCTTCGCTTGAGTCAACTATTTTATCGAGATGCATAATCCGAGGAATTGAAGACTCTGCTTCCCAAGGAACCAGAGTCTCTTTCTTATTAAGGCCACCTATCGCCATAACGTATTTTTATCCTCTCCCTCCACTAGCCTTCAACAAGTTAACCCACCCTTACCTATCACACGGGTATCCCACACACTCGACACTCAATTTCATATCCACCAAAAGACTCATTAGCTCCGAGCCATATTCCGTAAAGAACACGACCGTCTCACTTAGATCATAGAAAACTCCGATTTTCAAGCGCCCCTCAATCCAATTAGACGCTACAAACGGCGCAAGTTGATCACAAATATTCCTATTAAAATCTTCAAAATCCGACAGTGTATAATCACCCAAGAAGATAGAGACTTCGGAGCCTGAAATCTCTATATCCCCACTAATTGTATAGCTCAAAGACTCCAGACCTACCCCTTCCTTCAGTAGAACCTTCAACTCCAAAGTATAAGTCGTAGACATACCTCCTCCAAAAAGCTTTCAGCACATAGGAATACTTGGCGCCGGACAGCCAAACATATTTGGATTAAACTCACACACTTCCTCAAACCCCGGAGGCAGGATAATTGGAGGGATAGCCTCTAGTATTTTATCTAGCCGCCCTTTTCCATCCGGCCCAGGGCGACCTTTCTCCACCCATTCACGATGATACTCTTCAGCAACATCCTTAGGCACTTGTCCATCTAGACCTTTAAGATCACTCATATCACCCTGGCGATGAAATAATTTCCAGAAATCGCGCCCTAGGCCATATAACTTATCTAGTTTATGCAATCCAAGAGGATCCATACCCGTTATCGGATTCCCCTCTACATATCCATAAGTGTTTAGACCTCCCTCAAACCCAATCGGATCACTCTCCATACACGCCCAATCTGAAGACCTTAATCTCTGAAGTAGTTATATCGAATCACAAGAATCTGTTACCAGCCCTCCTTGCTGACAAGCAGTTAAGACCGATTACCTTGCCCTTCACCAGCCGACCACTTTAAAAACCGCCAGGACACCTCCAAGTATCCGCCGTGGTCGTTCATGGGGGGCCGGGTAATTTTCGCCCCCTAAATTTATTTCTTATTATGGAAAAATATTTTCAATACATAATCAGAAACCCCAGCCAAGATAAAAAATACTACAACCTGCACCCATCTAGCGCTAGAATAAAAAATAGCATCAAGAACTGGCCTACATGCATAAACCACAAACGCAATCACCAAAAAAACCAAAGCATAAACGACTCTAATCTTCATCACACCACCAAAATGCTAAAAAACTTCATATACAAAAATTTACCATACTTAATACTGCTTTTCCTTGGAGCACTATTACTGACAAATGAATCCGAATTAAATATATCTATACACAGCAGAATACTAGAGAGAAATGATCATGAAGCCCTAAAAATAGAAGGTCAGTACATCCTGGGACTACTGACCTTATTTTTCTCAATTTACAAAATCCTAAGGAATCGATAATCAGCCATCAAGTGGGCAAGATTTTCTTTTCTCCAGGCTCTCACACTCGAAGGAGCACAGAGAGGACTGATAAGCAAACTCACACCCCTGAGAGGCTGCCAAACCTATTTTTTCCTTTCTTGTAAGAGCTGCAATTCCTGCACCGGGCACAAGACAAACGGCCGAAACATTTGCTGCTGCATCTCCTCTCGCCATACCGGAGGAGTAACACTGATTATATCGCTCGTTGTTAAAACTCACTGCCCTCCAACTATTATCACCCGTATTCCAAGAAGGAGCATAAGGGCTCCCGCTATCGCAAACATACTGCGTGTCTCCCCATTCGGACTTGAAAGCTGTACATTTCAACCCCATCGGATCAAACAGCGTTAAAGGATTTCCTTCAACGTAGCTGTAAGTATTCAACCCACCCTCAAGCCCAATCGGATCACTCTCCACATACCGCCCGGTCTGCGGGTCGTAATCGCGGAAGTAGTTGTAGTGCAGGCCGCTCTCGGCGTCGTAGTACTGCCCCAGGAAGCGCAGGTTCACCACGGTGTTGTCTGGGCTACTGGGCTGGCCGTTGCCGAAGGCATCGGACTGCCATTAAGGCCAGGCGCTGGTCATCGTGTGGCCATTGAAGGCGATGAGGCGGTTGCCGCCGCTGGCGTAGCGGTAGCTGTCCTGCAGGGATTCGCCGTCGGCCAGGCGCGCGGCGCTCTTTTCGGTGCGGTTGCCCACGGCGTCGAGCCGTAAACGCCGTTGACTCCCACGCTTTTAACTCAGCATCTTTTTAAGAGTATCTTTTAAACTTGAGTGAGCCGCTAACATTTCTTCACTTTTCTCAAAAAACATCCAAAATAAATCCTCCCTTGCCTGAAGTAGATCAATCCCTTCTATTGTTGTAGGGGGAAAATCTTTACTTGATGGATTCAATAGCAAGAGCCGCTCTTTTTTTGAAAGATTATTCAGCTTCTTTAAGAGATAACGCTGATATGCTTCAAACCTACTTACTCCGGACATGATTTCGCGCGAGCTTAGCTCCCCCGAAATCAGCTTCAAACCAAACTCTTCTCGTTTTCGTTCAATTTTCATATAGTAAAAAAGACACGACCTGTGAGGGGACATCCAGTCACTCGGCCTACCCAGACCTACGGAAAGCTCCGCCGCAACCTCCTTTACTCGACCAGAAGAAACAGTCGTAACCGAAGCTATTTCCTTGGTATCACGGCGCATAATTAGAATTTGACTTCTACCGCTTCCAACTCTAATTCGAGAAAAAGCAGAGTAATATTTTCCCGAGTAGACCTTTTTCATATTCCCCTCATAGAACCAGAAGATTTGCTTCAGGATTATACGGGCAATTTCTCGCTTTCGCCGCCCTGACAAGCTCACCAAGTCTTTGACGAAGAATTTTCTCCTTTTGTCGATGTCCTGGGTCTCCGCCTAGCTCGTGCATCTGTATCCTTCGCATTTTGATGGTCTGCACCAGAATATCGATACTTAGACCAAGCTGGTAACAGTCCGCATCTCTTGGGCAGCTTTCTGCTTCTTTTTGCTCGCTTCTATCTGGCCAGCTTTCTCCTCCCATCGGGCTCCACTGGGGAAAACTTTCCGCGTCATTATTTCCGGACATGCCATAGGCAATGCCCATCCCTATTAAGTTTACGGCAGTCCCAATTCCACAGCCTACAGGCCCACCAACAGCCCCACCAACAGCGCACCCTGCAACTGGATTTAATCCCAAAGGATCTATCAACATAAGAGGGTTAGCATCTACATACCCATATGTATTCAACCCACCCTCAAGCCCAATCGGATCACTCTCCACATACCGCCCGGTCTGCGGGTCGTAATCGCGGAAGTAGTTGTAGTGCAGGCCGCT
>NZ_JAZAQP010000042.1:0-55247 GCF_036231725.1 Pseudomonas sp. JH-2
CCCTGGGCATCTTCCCCGGCCACCTGGAATACCTTCTTCGCCAAATCCACGGCGACTGTCGTGCAAGCCGACACATCCACTGCAGACATGGGCTTCTTCGTCGTCGTATGCTTTTTCATGGCCTCACCCTCACTGTCGGTGGCTTCTTAGAATGCCACCGTGGCGCTTCGACGCCTCGGTGAGGGTGAGTCCATCCAATTACAGGGAAATGCCGTACCTCCCGGCAGACTGTAGGAGCGGGCCCTGCCCGCGAATCGCGCGCAGGGCGCGCTCCTACATGGGAATGGCGTGGGCGGGGCAGCGTAGGAGCAGATCTCATCCGCGAACCGCGCCGGTGGTTCCGGCTATCGCGGCCTTAGAACGCCGGCGGCCGGCGGGTGATCAGCCCCTGGCGGGCGACGCGGGTCAGCTCGTGGACCAGCGGCTGCAGTTCCTCGGCGCGCGGCGACTGGACCACGGCGAAGTCGAAATGATCGCGGGGGAAACGGGCGATTTCAGCGAGGTCGCCGGCGAACTGGATGAGGAAGGTGCGCGAGCCCTGCCAGCGCTTCGGCCAGCCTTCCAGGTAGCGGACCAGGGTGGGCTGGTGGTGGCCGCACAGGAGGATGCGCGGGTTGCGCCGCAGCAGGCCGGTGGTGATGGGGGCCAGGCGCACCTGGGGATTGGGACAGGTCATGGTGTCATGTCTCCGCCTCTGGGGTCCTGCTGGACGCGGCGAGAGGCACACCGAACCAGCGCTTTAGCGGTATTTCGATGCCCCAGGGGCATCAGCGCCCCGCAAGTTGCTACTTAAATCGGCGCTGTGCGGCATCCTAGAGAAGCCCCGGCGATACTGTCAAGGCGACTTCCGGCCAACGAGAGAGCCCCGATGAGCACCCCACCCCTGCGCCTGTTCTTCGCCCTGCCCTGCCCGGAAGAAATCCGTACGCCCCTGGCCGCCTGGCGCGACGGCCTGGCCATCGACGGCCAGCCGGTGACGGCGGCCAACCTGCATCTCACCCTGGCCTTCCTCGGCGCGGTGCCGCGAGCCCGCAAGGCCGAGCTGCTGGCCCTGGGCGCGAGCCTGCCGCGTACGCCCTTCGAACTGCTCCTGGACCGCCTGGAACGCTGGCGCAACGGCATCCTGCACCTGGCGCCGACGAACATTCCGCCTGCGCTGCCCAGCCTGGTCCAGGCCCTGCAGGACGCCCTGCAGGTCGGCGGCTTCGAGACCGAACGCCGGCCCTTCCGCCCGCACCTGACCCTCGCCCGCCACTGCCGCCGGACGCCCGAGGCCACGGCGCGGTTCGCCTGGCCGGCCCGCGAGCTGGTGCTGTACAGCTCGGAGAACAGCCCCCACGGCGTGCACTACCGGGCCATCGGGCGCTGGCCGCTGGACGGCGAGCCGCTCAGGAACGATTGAGCGCGGCCCAGCCTTCGGCGAAATCGAGGAAGCGGCGCAGGCCCGCGGTGGGGTACTTGTCCACGTGCAGGGCGCGGAAGAAGGTGCGCCGCAGCGGCCCCAGGGGGTTGTCCAGGGCCACCAGCTCGCCACGCGCCAGCTCGTCCGCGACCACCCGCCGCGACAGGCAGCTGATGCCCGCGCCGCTGGCCACCAGGTGCTTGATCGCCTCGGCATTGCTCACCTCCAGCGGCGCCGCCAGGCTGCCCAGGCGCGGCAGCACCTGCTGCTCGAAGGTCACCCGGGTGCCGGAGCCGGCCTCGCGGAGGATCCAGCGTGTCGCCGCCAGTTGCCCGGGGCTCACCTGCGCCAGGTGCGCCAGGGGGTGGTCGGGCGCGGCGACCAGCAACAGCTCGTCCTCGACCCAGGGCAGCAACTGCACCTGGGGATGCTGGATGGGCGCCTCGATGTAGGCCACGTCCAGGCGGAACTCGCAGAGCGCGGCGAGAATCTCGCGGCTGTTGGCCACCTGCAGCTGCAGGCGGCTGTCCGGCAGCTCGGCGAGGAATCCCGCCATCACCTGCGGCAGCAGGTAGCCGCCGATGCTGCGGCTGGCGCCCAGGGCCAGTTGCACCGGCGCATGCTGGAACAGCGTCTCCAGTTCGGCGCCCTGGGCCAGCAGCGCGCAGGCCCGGGGGTACAGGGCGCGGCCGTTGTCGTTGAGCGCCAGGCGCTTGCCGCTGCGGTCGAACAGGCGCGTCTGCAGGGTGCGCTCCAGCTCCTGCAGGGCCTGGCTGGCCGCCGACTGCGAGAGGGCGATGGCGGCGGCCGCCTGGGTGACGTTGCCGTGTTCGGCGATGGCGGTGAAGGTGGCGAGCTGGCGCAGGGTGATTCGCGGGCCCATATCGATAAAACCGTTTGATCCAATAAGAACAATCCGTTTTTACACTAAGCGCCCGCCGCGCACCATGGCAGCACCTTACACAAGGAGCCCGCCATGCCTACCCTGCTGCGCCGCACGCCCTACCTGGTCCCCGGCGCCCTGCTCTGCCTGCTGATCGCCGGCGCCACCAACCTGCTGGTGCGCATCCCCGCGATCCAGCACCTTGGCCTCGGCAGCCTGACCCTGGCCATCCTCCTCGGCCTGCTGCTGGGCAACCTCGGCCTGGCGCGCTTCGGCGGCCTGCGTCCCGGCGTCGAGCTGTCGCGCCAGCAACTGCTGCGCCTGGGCGTGGTGCTCTACGGCCTGCGCCTGACCTTCCAGGACATCGCCGCGCTCGGCCCGGCGGCCCTGGTGATCGACGTGCTGATGGTCGCCAGCACCCTGCTGGTGGCCGCCTGGGTCGGCGTGCGCTGGCTCAGGCTGCCGCGCGAGAGTGCCCTGCTGATCGGCGCCGGCAGCGCCATCTGCGGCGCCGCCGCGGTCATGGCGAGCAGCCCGGTGCTGCGCGCCCGCGCCGAGCACACCGCCGTGGCGGTGGCCACCGTGGTGCTGTTCGGCACCCTGGCCATGCTCCTGCACCCGCTGCTGTTCGCCCACCTGCCGCACCTGTTCGGCAGCGCCAAGGCCTTCGGCATCTTCAGCGGCTCGACCATCCACGAGGTGGCCCAGGTGGTCGCCGCCGGCCGCGCCATGGACCCGGCCGCCGCCGACGCCGCGCTGATCAGCAAGATGCTCCGCGTGCTGCTGCTGGCCCCGGCCCTGCTCTGCCTGGGGCGCTTCGCCGCCAGCGACGAGGCCGGCGAAGGCAGGCGCCGCCTGCACGTCCCCGGCTTCGCCGTGGCCTTCCTGCTGGTCACCGGCCTGCGTTCGCTGGGCCTGGTGCCGCACGCCTGGCTGGCGCCGCTGCAGCAGCTGGACGACGTCATGCTGGGCATGGCCATGGCCGCCCTCGGCCTGGCCACCCGCCTCGGCGACCTGCGCCGCGAAGGCCCCAAACCGCTGCTGCTGGGCGCCGGGCTGTTCGTCTTCCTGCTGGTCGGCGGCGGCCTGATCAACAGCGGCGTGCAGCACCTGCTGGGCTGAAGCGCAAAGCAAAGGAAAAAGGCGGATGCCGGTGGGCATCCGCCTTTTTCATGGCTGCCGGATCGCTCAGCTGGAGAGCTTGCGGTCCAGGGAGAAGGGGCCGGCGCCGCTGATGAGCAGCGCCACGCTGATCATGATCAGGGTGAAGGCGTACTCGAAGCCATTGTTGGTGATGAAGAAGCCATTGGCGATGTGCACGCTGAACACGGCCACCAGCATGGCGACGATCAGCGGGATGCTGGCCAGGCGCACCAGCAGGCCGAGCACCAGGAACAGGCCGCCGAAGAACTCCGCGCTGCCCGCCAGGGTGGCCATCAGGTAGCCGGGGGTCACGCCGAGGGATTCCAGCCACTGGGCCATGCCCGACAGGCCCGGACCGCCGAACAGGCCGAAGAGCTTCTGCGAACCGTGGGCCATGAAGGTCAGGCCGGTGGTGATGCGCAGCACGGCCAGGCCGGCGCCGGCGTTGGTGGACAGGACGGATTTGACGAGAGCGTTCATGGGGCATCCTTGTGCAGAGGGAGTGGGTAGGGGCAACCGTCGTTGCTTGAGGCGCAATATAAATCATCAATTCGATATAAAAAGCACAAAAATGCGCTTAAACATATCGAGCCAATCGATCAAATCACTTCTGGACGGAAGCTACCCGCTGCCGGGACTCCAACCCATCGCGCTCCCGCTGATAGGCAAGATAGTACTTGTTGACGCTGCTGACGTAGTTCACCACGCCCATGCCCACTTCCTCGGCCGCCACGCGCTCCACCTGGAAGAACCAGCGGTCCGGGTTCAGGCCCTGGCGGCGCGCCTGGGCGCGCAGGCCCTGGACGCGCTCGGCGCCGACGTTGTAGGCGGCGAGGATGAAGCCCAGGCGCTCGTGCTCGTCCATGCGCGGGCTGTTGAAATAGTCGCGGCGCAGCATGGCCAGGTACTTGCTGGCGGCCTGCACGTTGTTCTCCTTGCCCTCCACCGACTTGAGCCCAACGCTGCGCGCGGCCGCCGGGGTGACCTGCATCAGCCCGGTGGCGCCGGACGCGCCGCGGGCGCCCGGGGTGAGGTTGGATTCCTTGTAGGCCACCGCGGCCAGGGCCAGCCAGTCGAGGCGGTACTGCTCGGCGAAGCGCTGCAGGGTCGGGCGCACCGCCTCCAGCTTCTTGCGGTCGCCCTTCCCCAGCGGGTTGCGCACCTGGTAGGCATGGCGGTAGAGGCGCTGGAAATTGCCGTCCTGCTCCGCCGGGGCGCGGTAGTCCTTGAGGAAGCGGTCGACGCTGGCGTGCAGCATGGAGGCGTCGCGGCGCACGTACCAGGTCATGTTCTGGCGGTTGTCCAGCACCAGGTGGCGGTCGATGCGGAGCTTCTTGAACACCTTGGCCCAGCGCTCGGCGATCGGCTGCTCCACCACGGTGCAGGGGTAGATGCCGGCCTGGACCATCTCCAGCACGTCTTCCACCGCCAGGGACGGGTCCACCCAGTCGATGCCGATGGGCGCCAGGCGGCGTTGCGCGAGGCGTTCGTTGACCTGCCCGATGGCCTCGCCGGCGGCGCTGCCGGGAGCCAGGGCGATGCGCTTGCCGGCCAGTTGCTCCAGGCGCGCGTAGCGCCTGTTGCCCTGGCGCGAGACCAGCACCAGCGGCACTTCCTGGCGCCACGGCAGGCTGGCGGCGACGTCCTGGCCGTCACGGGCGACCAGCACCTCGCCGGGCGCGACCAGGTCGCCCTCGCCACGCAGCAGCGCAGCCAGCAACTGGTCCTTGGCCTTGGGAATGAACTTCAGGGTAAGCGGCTTGCGCCCGGGGGCGTTGTCGTTGAGGTATTGCTCGAAGGCGCGCAGGCGATTGTACTCGACGCCGATGGGCTCGCCCTTGATCTCGCCGGAGCTGTTGCGGCTCTGGTTGACCAGCACGCGCAGCACGCCGCTGCTGCGGATGGTGGCCAGGTCGCGGGTACCGGCGCTCTCGTGCTGCCAGTTGTCCGGCTGGCTGGTCAGGCGCGCGGCGGCCGGCTGCGGCAGCCATGCCAGCAGGCAGAGAGTGAGCAGCAACAGTCGCGTCATCCAGGTCTCCAAGGAGTGGTCATTCGCCAGCGGTCCTGAGAAACCGGCGTCCTCCACAAGTTCCCGGCCTCGAAAAAGGGGCGCGAGCGTCTCACAGGTGGAGATCGATGCCAATCCAAAATTCCCGAAGCACTTTCACAAGTGCATTCAACAGGCTGTTTTTTAAGACTTTCTTAAGAAAACAGGGGATTCTGCTATGCTGCCCGCCCGAATCCAGGGAAGAACCATGCAACTGATCGACATTGGCGTCAACCTCACTCACCCGACTTTCGCCAACCGGTTGCCGGCGGTCATCGAGCAAGCCATCGACGCCGGCGTGACGCAGATGGTGCTGACCGGCACCAGCCTCGACGAAAGCGAAGCCGCCCTGCGCCTGTGCCGCGAACGCGACGAAAGCGGCCAGCGGCTGTTCTGCACCGCCGGCGTCCACCCCCACGACGCCAGCCACTGGAACAGCGCCAGCGCCGCCGTCCTGCGCGGCCTGCTGGCGGAGGACAGGGTACGCGCGGTGGGCGAATGCGGCCTTGACTTCAATCGGGATTTCTCGCCGCGGCCGCAACAGGAAAAGGCCTTCGAGGAACAGTTGGCCCTGGCCGTAGAGTTGCAGCGCCCGGTGTTCATCCACGAGCGCGACGCCGGCGAGCGCCTGCTGGCCATCCTCAAGGGATTCCGCGACCCGTTGCCGGCCGCCGTGGTGCATTGTTTCACCGGCGAGCGGCGCACGCTCTACAACTATCTCGATCTCGACCTGCACATCGGCATCACCGGCTGGATCTGCGACGAGCGCCGCGGCACCCACCTGCAGGAGCTGGTGCGGGAAATCCCCCGCGGCCGCCTGATGCTGGAGAGCGACGCGCCCTACCTGCTGCCGCGCAGCCTGCGGCCGAAGCCCAGGCACGGGCAGAACGAGCCGGCCTTCCTTCCCGAGGTGCTGCGCGTCACCGCCCTGCATCGCGGCGAGACGGAAGACGACCTGGCCGCCCATACCACGGCCTGCGCCCGGCGTTTCTTCGGCCTGCCGGAAATTGTCGAACAAGGCTGACGAATACCCCTCAAGAATGTCCGGGAAGCGACGCTAACCTGGGAGGCGAAGCTGTCTTGACCCCCATCAAGGCAGACTTCTTCTCTTCAACGAGAATGAAGGCCAAAAGCCATCACTCCCACTACAAGAAGCATCCCATGGGCGCCTGGATCCGCGATATCTCACTGAAGTACAAGTTCTGGGCCGTGAACGCGGTCGCCTTCTTCACCACCTTGCTGCTCGTGCTGTTCGCCATGCACCAGGAAGTGGACGCGCACAACCAGGCCGCCCGACAGGGCGCCGAGGCCCAGGCCCGGCTGCTGCAGGGCTGGCCGGCCGGCACGGCGCTACCCGCGGCCGACAACCTGCTGAGCTTCGCCAGCGGCAGCGCCCCGCAGTTGCCCGGCGTCGATACCCAGGCCCTGGCCCGCGGCAACGGCTGGGTCGAGCTGAACGGCGTTTCCGGCCGCCTCGGCCTGCTGGCCGGCGCCTGGGTGCAGGACGCAGGCGACGGCCAGCGCATCGCGGTGCTGGCCCCCGGGGCCGACCTCTGGAAGGTGTTCAGCGAGCGCGCCCTGGCCTACGCCGGCGCGGTACTGGCGCTGATGCTGGCCCTGCTGGCCGCCTCGCAGTTGCTGATCCGCTTCATCCTCACCCACCTGCTGAAGCTGCGCGACGTGATGCTCCACGTCGAGCGCAGCGGCGACCTCTCGGCCCGCGTGCAGTTGGACAGCCACGACGAGGTGGGCCAGATGGCCACCGCCTTCAACGCCATGCAGGCCGGCTACCAGCGCGTGGTCGGTACCGTGGCGCAAGCCGCCGGGCGCCTCGACGAAGGCGCGCGCAGCCTCGCCCAGAGCATGGGCCAGGTGCGCCAGGGCATGCTCGGCCAGCAGAGCGAGACCGACCAGGCCGCCACCGCGATCAACGAAATGTCCACCACCGTGCACCACATCGCCCAGCACGCCGCCGACACCCGCGACCAGTCGCAGGAAGCCGACCGCCTGGCCGGCGCCGGCCAGCAGGTGGTCGGCCGCGTCGGCCAGTCCATCGCCGGGCTGTCCCAGGGCGTGCAGCAAACCGCGCAGATGATCCAGCAACTGGCCGAGGACAGCCAGAAGATCAGCAGCGTGGTCAGCGTCATCCACGGCATCGCCGAGCAGACCAACCTGCTCGCCCTCAACGCCGCCATCGAGGCCGCCCGTGCCGGCGAGATGGGCCGTGGCTTCGCCGTGGTGGCCGACGAGGTGCGCAACCTGGCCAAGCGCGTGCAGGACTCCACCGACGAGATCACCCAGATGATCAACGCGCTGCAGTCCGGCACCCGCGACGCCGTGGAGTTCATGCAGGAAAGCTCGATCAAGGCCGACGGCTGCGTCGAGCAGGCCCAGGAGGCCGGCGAGGCGCTGGCGGCCATCGCCGGGGCGGTGGCGCTGATGCGCGAGAGCAACACGCAGATCGCCGTGGCCGCCGAGCAGCAGAGCCAGGTGGCCGAGGAAATGACGCGCTCGGTGGTAGGCATCCGCGACGTCACCGAGCTGACCGTGCAGCAGACGGTGGATTCGGCCGGCACCAGCCACGAGCTGGCCGATCTGGCTGGCGAGCTGAGCCGGGCAATCCGCCAACTGCGCCTGTGAAGCACCCATCCCCACGCGGCCCGGCATTGCCCGGGCCGCGTCGTTTCAGGCTATCGAAACCATAGGCGATAGTCATTCGCCGCCCACCCGCTGCGGACCTAGACTGCGTGCAAAGGCCCGTGAAAACGGGCAAGACCGGAAAAGGAGTCCGCATATGGGCAAGCGTCATCCCAACCTGTTCGCCTGGCAATGGCAGGGCTACGCCGCCAACCACCGCAACCCGACCAACCTGGCCCTGCACCTGGTCGCGGTACCGCTGTTCATCGTTGCCGCCCTGGTGCTGCTGGGCGGGTTGTTCAAGCTGAGCCTGGGCAGCATCCTGCTGGGCATCATCGGCATGGCCGCGGCGCTGGCCATCCAGGGCCGCGGGCACAAGCTGGAGGAACAGGCCCCCGAGCCCTTCAGCGACCGCAAGGACGCCGTGGGCCGCCTACTCGCCGAGCAGTTCATCACCTTCCCGCGCTTCGTCCTCAGCGGCGCCTGGTGGCGCGCCTGGCGCAACCGCCGGCGCTGAGCCCTAGCCGAAGATGGTCGCGGTCTGCCGCGAGATCGCCAGCAGCTGGCCGTCCGCCGTCCAGCACTGGGCGGCGATGTGCCCGTAGCCGTCACGGGCGTGCTCGATGGTCGCCAGGTACTGGCACCAGCCATTGGCCGGCAGGGCCGGCTGCGGCTGGACGAACTCGATGGTCCAGGTCAGCGAGCTGGACGGCGCCGGCGCCTTGAGCATCGGCAGGGTGGCCGGCGGCCAGGCGTCGATCAGCGCCAGCAGGTGGCTGACCTCCATGGGCTCCTCGCCCACCCCGTCACCGCGGAAACGCATCCAGCCGCCCATATCCCGTGAAGCGCTCGACGAAAAGGGCATGCCGCCCACGGCCCAGCGCATGGCGATATGCCGGGTGAACTCGGGCATCAGCTTGCGGATGAAAGGCAGTTCCTGGCACTCCTCCACCGCCTTGAAAGCCGGCGCAGGCAGGCCCTCGACCTGTACCACCGACTCGCGCGGCAGGCCGAAGCTGGCCTGGGCCAGGGTCAGCACCTGGCCGTTCTGCAGCGCCCGGCAGAACACCTGGCTGACCGCCTTGCCCTCGCGCAGCACCTCGGCCTCGAAACTCACCGGCACCTCCGGCTCCACCGGGCCGACGAAGGTCACCGCCAGCGAGCGCAATGGCCGCCCGGCTTCGGCGACGGCCGCCATCGCCTCGTAGGCCATGGCCGCCACCAGGCCGCCGAAACTGGCGCGCCCCTGGCCCCACTGCGCCGGGATCACCACGTTTCCGGGCGCATTGCGCACCGCCTGGATGAGTTCGGGAAAGGTCATCGTCGCCTCCTGCTGACTGGTTCAGGCGGCATCTTAGGGGGAAAGGCGGCGGGGGTGGCAACCATCCTTAGGGATGAACGCGGGTCCACTCAGGGGGCGAATGTTTGTTCATAGATGGGAGTGAGGCATAACCGTTCGCGGTTATCCACCGATGCACCCACGCCACGAGCCGCGCCAAGGCTGAACCCGGCGCGGCCGGATGCCATGGTCAAACGGCGGATAACGCCGTAGGCGTTATCCGCCCTACGCCAAGGTCAGGCCTGGCGTAGGGCGCATAACCGTTCGCGGTTATACGCCGTCGGCCGTGCCACCGGGGCGTCCGGCGCGATTGCCCGCCGTTGAAATCGGCGCTCAACCCAATGCCTTGAGCAACCGCTCCAGGCTCTCGTCGGCATCCCGTTCGGCCAGGTCGTGCAGGGCGTTCCAGTGCGGCTGCAGGGGCATCAGGTCGAGCTCGCGCTCGCTGCGGATCAGCCACTGCTCGTAGTCGTGCCAGGTGCCCAGGGTGGACTGGGCTTCCTTCAACGGCACCAGCAGCTTCTGCGGCAAGGGCGAATCCTTCGGGTAGGCCTCCAGGGAATAGCGCATGCGCTTGATCAGCAGGCGCAGGCGATGGCGGTCGTGGGCCGGGTCCTTCAGGGCGATGCGCAGCTTGTGCCACTGCTTGGCCAGGCGCTTGCGCACCTGGGCATGCAGGCCTTCGAGCACGCCGTGGCGTTCGGCGGTGCGCCAGAGCATCGGCCAGCCGTCGAGCAGGCGCATCAGCCGGTCCCACTGCGGGCTGGCCAGCAGCGCCACGTAGCCCGAGGTCAGTGCCGGCCGGCGCAGCGCGGCAGCCTTCTCCAGGCCTTCGGCCTCCAGCACCGGCAGCAGCACTTCGAGGTCGCGCAGCGGCCCGCTCAGGCGGCCCAGCTCGCCCAGCGCCGCCTCGATCTCGTCGATGCCGGGCATGCCCTGGGCCGGGTGCAGCAGGCTGCGCAGGCGCCGCACGGCGATGCGCAGGTCGTGCAGGGCCTCGCTGTCGGAGCGCGCGCGCAGGCGTTCGGAGGCGGCGAACAGGGCCACTTCCTGCTCGATCACGTGGGAAACCAGATAGTCGCTGAAGGATGACACGGCGAACTCCGTCCGTCTGGGCCTGGAACTTATGAGGTTAGCTGGCAGCGCAACGGCGGCAAGCTGCCACCCGTGGCCGATGGTCGCAAGGCGTTTCAGCGGCCACGCCGGGGCAGCCGCCAGGGCAGTTGCCGGCGCAGCCGCGCCAGGTTCGCGCGCAACTCCTGCGGGGCGGAGCCGGCGCCGGCGTAGCGTTGGCGCTCGAACGCCGCCAGGTAGGCCTGGATGCCCGCGGCCTGGGCCGGCAGCGCGGCCATCGCCCGCTCGGCGAAGGCTCGCGGCCCTTCGCCGGCGTGGCGCCGCAGGCCCTGGCCGGCCAGCAGTTGCTCGAAGCGTTCGAAGCTGCGCAGCTGCGCATCCCGCGTCCGCCGCCAGGGCTTGAACAGCAGCAGCGCCAGCAGGCCCAGCGACAGGGCGCCACCGCCCACCAGCAGCACGCCGACCCACAGGCTGTCGCGGTCGCCGAACCAGGCCTGGAACAGCCCCGCCTGCTGCTCGCCCTGGTAGCCCAGCACCCAGCGCTGCCAGTCGTAGTTGAGGTTGTCCCAGCTCAGGCGCAGTTGGCTGAGCATGCCCAGGCCACCGTAGCGCAGGCGCGCGAAGGGCGAATCGGCGAGGAAGCTGCCCTCCTCCGCCAGCGCCGCCTGCAGGCCGCGCTCGATGCGCGAGGGGGCCACCTGGAAGGTCGGGTCGACGCTGCGCCAGCCCGCGCCCGGCGACCAGTACTCGACCCAGGCGTGGGCGTCGAACTGGTGCACCAGCAGGTAGTCGCCGGCCGGGTTCAGCTCGCCGCCCTGGTAGCCGGTGACCACCCGCGCCGGGATGCCGGCCGCGCGCAGGACGAAGGTCATGGCCCCGGCGTAGTGCTCGCAGAAGCCGCGCCGGGTGTCGAACAGGAAGCCGTCGATGCGCTCGTCGCCGGTGGCCGGCGGGCGCAGGGTGTAGGCGTAGGGCTGGTCGTGGAAGTGGCGCAACACCGCCTGCACCAGCGCCTCGGGTTGCGGGTGATGCTCGCGCAGCTGCGCCGCCCAGGCCCGCGCGCGCGGGTTGCCGCGGGCCGGCAGCTGCAGGTCGCGGCGCAGCGTCGTGGCGCTGCTGTCCGGCTCGCGCAGGGCCTGGGGCCAGGAGGTGGCGCGGTACATCAGCACGTCCTGCACCGGGCGCCGCCGCTCCAGGCGGAAGTCGCTCATCAGGCGCGCATCGTCCGGGCCGCCCTCGGCCACGTCGAGGGTGAACAGCCAGGGCCGCGCGCTGGGCTGCATGATCACCTGGTAGCCCAGCGCCGGCCCCCGCTTGCGCCAGTCCGGCGCCGGTCCGCCACGGCCCTGCCAGGACTGCGTCCAGCGCTGGCCGTCGAAGTTCTCCAGGGTCAGGGCGCGCCAGTAGAGCTGTTCCTGGGGTGGCGCGGCGCCGTCGAACTTGACACGGAAGGCCAGCTCGGCGGACTGGCTCAGCTCGACGAAGTCGCCGGGCATCATCGAGTCGCTGAGGCCGGTGGTGGCCTGGCCGCCGGGCAACGGCAGCGACCACAGCGGGCCCAGCCGCGGGAACAGCAGGAACAGCAGCAGCATCAAAGGCAGCGCCTGCAGCAGCAGGCCGCCGGCCAGGCGCAGGGTGCGCCAGGGGCCCTCGGCGAAGCTGCTCTGCTGCAGGCCGATCAGCGCCGCCAGCAGGGCGGTGACCGGCAGCAGGCTGAAGGCCGCGGCCAGCAGGCTGGCGTCGAACAGGTAGCTGGTGGCCACGGCGAAGAAGCCGAGCAGGATCAGCACCAGGGCGTCGCGGCGCGTCTTCAGCTCCACCAGCTTGATGACGAAGGCGGCGATCAGCAGCACCACGCCGGCGTCCAGGCCGATCAGCGAGCCGCGCGACAGCCACACGCCGATGCCGGCGGCGATCACCAGGGCCAGCTTGGCCAGGCCGTTGGGGTAGCGCGCGCGCATGCGGTAGACCTGCACGCGCCAGGCCGCGCAGCCGAGCCAGAAGCCCACCACCCAGAACGGCAGGTGCTCCAGGTGCGGCAGTATCACCAGGGCCTGGGCCACCAGCAGCCAGGTCAGGGCGATCCGCGGGATCGGCTGCTGGCTCACGGCCGCGCCCCGAACAGCGCCAGTTCGCGCAGGCAGGCGGCGCGGTGGGCGTCGCCGCTCGCCAGCGGCAACTGCACGCCGGGCAGGCGCAGGCCGAAGCTCTGGCCACGCAGGGACAGTTGCAGCACCCAGTGGCAGAGGCAGGACAGCCGCGTCTCGACGTCGCCGCCGAGCAGCGCGAAGTCCAGCCAGAGGTCGCGCCCGCTGAGCGCGGCGAAGTCCTTCACCAGCAGGCCCTGGCCGCGGGAGTAGGCCTTCCAGTGCAGGCGCCGGCGCGAGTCGCCGCTCTGGTAGGGGCGCAGGCCCTGGAAGTCGTCGGCGCCGCTGCCGCTGGCGCGCAGGCCCTCGTCGTGCTCGTCGGCGCGGCCGCCCTCCAGGGGCAGGTCGGCGGGCAGCGGGCGCGGGTAGACCAGGGCGGCCTGGTCCAGGTCGAGCCAGCTCCAGGCCACCAGCAGGCCCAGGGGGAAGCGGCTCTCCACCCGCAGGCGGCCCGGGCGCAGCCAGCCGCGGCGCTGCGCCGGCAGCGTCAGCAGCAGTTCCTCGGCGCCGCTGGCGCGCACGTCGGCGTGCAGCAGTTCCTGCTCCGACCAGCCCAGGCCGATGGCCCGCCGTTCACGGCCCTCGCCTTCCAGGCGCACGCGGAAGCAGACCTGCTCGCCGACGAACACCGGCAGCGCGCCCAGCGCGGTCAGGCGCAGGCCGCCGAGGTTACGGTAGGTATGCAGGATGGCGACGATGAACAGCGACAGCAGCAGGAAGGTCAGGCCGTAGGCCAGGCTGTTCTGGTAGTTGATGGCGGTGAGCAGCAGCAGGACCACGGCGACGCCGAAGGCCACGCCCTGCCCCGAGGGGATGATGAAGATGCGCCGCTGGTTCAGCTGCAGCGACGGCGAGGGCGGGATGCGCCGGGCGATCCAGCTCTGCCACAGCGGGCGGACCTTCACCAGCATGGCCGGGCCCCGCTCACAGCGCCGGGACTTCGCGCTGCAGCCACTGCACCAGGGCGCCGCCGCCGTGGCCGGAGGGGTCGGCCTGGTCGCGCAGGCGGTGCCCGGCCACCGAAGGCAGCACCGCCTGGACGTCCTCGGGGATGGCGTAGTCGCGCCCGGCGAGCAGCGCCCAGGCCCGCGCCGCGGCCAGCAGCGCCAGGCTGCCGCGCGGCGACAGGCCGAGGGCGAAGGCCGGCTGGCTGCGGGTGGCCTCGGCCAGGCGCAGCACGTAGTCGACCAGGGCGTCGCTGACGTGGACCTTGGGCACCTCGGCCTGCAGCGCCGCCAGCTCGGCGGGGGTGAGGATCGGCTCCAGGCGCGGTAGCAGGTCGCGGCGCGCCTCGCCCAGCAGCAGGGCCTTCTCCGCGGCGCGCCCGGGGTAGCCCAGGGACAGGCGCATGAGGAAGCGGTCGAGCTGGGATTCCGGCAGGGCGAAGGTGCCGCCCTGGGTCACCGGGTTCTGCGTGGCGATGACGAAGAAGGGCTCGGGCAGCGGCCGGGTGGCGCCCTCGATGGTCACCTGGCCCTCCTCCATGGCCTCCAGCAATGCGCTCTGCGCCTTGGGCGTGGCGCGGTTGATCTCGTCGGCCAGCACCAGCTCGGCGAAGATCGGCCCGGGGTGGAAGACGAACTGCCCGGTCTCCTTGTCGAACACCGAGGTGCCGAGCACGTCGCCGGGCAGCAGGTCGGAGGTGAACTGGATGCGCTGGAAGCTCAGCCCCAGCACCCGCGCCAGGGCGTGGCTGAGGGTGGTCTTGCCCATCCCCGGGAGGTCTTCGATCAGCAGGTGCCCGCGGGCCAGCAGGCAGGTCATGGCCAGGCGCACCTGGACTTGCTTGCCCAGCAGGATCCGGTCCACCGCTTCCAGGCATTGCTCCAGCTTGCCGCGCATCCTCACCTCGTGCCGTGCCATCGAAAGAATCCGATCCTACTGGCCCACCGCCACAGCGAACAGGTCACTTCGCCACAAACTGTGACGGGGCCGGCTCAACTGGCCAGCAGGCGTTTCACCAGCCAGCGCGCCGCCGGGCCCAGGCTGCGCTGCCGCGACCAGACCACGTCGACCGCCACGCTGCGCGGCCAGCCGGGCACCTGCAGCGGGTGCAGGCGGCCGTTGGCGAAGCGCTGGTTCATCCAGGTGGGCAGCTCCACCCAGCCGAAGCCGAGCACCGCCATGTCCAGCAGCAACAGGTAGGTCGGTGCCGACCAGCAGCGCCCGCCCAGGGGTGGCTCGGCGTCGTCGATGAAGGTGTTCAGGCGCAGGTTGCGGTGGGCCAGCAGGTCGCTGCGTTCCACCTTCTCCAGTTGCGCCAGGGGGTGCTCGCGGCTGACGAACAGGCCGAACTCGGCGCATTCGCCCAGGGTGGCCGAGCCGATGTCCGGCGGGTAGTTCGGCTGCGCGGCGAGCAGGCCGAGGGAGGCGCGGCCCTGGCCGACCAGGTCGATGACGTCGCCGTGCTCGGCGATCAGCCATTCGAACTCGAGGTCGGGGAAGTGCCGGTCGATTTCCGCCAGGCGCTTCTCGAAGGGTTCGGACTGGTAGGTGTCGGACATCGCCAGGGTCAGCCGCGGCTCCATCCCCGCCGAGAGCTGCCCGGCCAGCTGGCCGAGGCGGTCGTTGGCCATCAGCACCTCCTCCACGCGCCCGAGCAGGGCCTTGCCGGCCTCGGTCAGCTTCGGCTGGCGCGCGCTGCGGTCGAACAGCTCCAGGCCCAGGTCGATCTCCAGCCGCGCGATGGCCTCGCTGACGGTGGACTGGCTCTTGCCCAGCTTGCGCGCGGCGGCGCTGAAGGAGCCCAGGCAGGCGGCCTCGGCAAAGGCCTGGAGGGATTCGGGTGAGTATTGCATGGCGCCTCGTCCATCGGTTTTCCCGATGCTAGCCAACTTCGAAACGACCCTTCAACCGATGAGAATAGCTGCAACTCGGCCCCGAGAGGCCCGTTTTCACCCTGGAGAAACACCCATGAGCATGCAAAAGACGCTGAAGGAAAGGCTGTTCCACGCCCTGCTCTTCGAATTCATCGCCCTGGCCATCTGCGCCCCGACCCTGGCCTGGCTGATGGACCAGCCGCTGGGCCACATGGGCGCCCTGACGCTGATGTTCTCGTTGATCGCCACGCTGTGGAACATGGTTTACAACGCCCTGTTCGACCGCGCCCAGCGGCGCCTGCAGTTCGCCCGCACGCTGCCGGTGCGCGTGCTGCACGCCTCGCTGTTCGAGCTGGGCCTGATCTTCATGCTGGTGCCGCTGGCGGCCTGGTGGCTGGGCATCGGCCTGGTGGAGGCGTTCGTCCTGGATATCGGCCTGATCCTGTTCTTCCTGCCCTACACCATCGCCTTCAACTGGGTGTACGACGCGCTGCGCGAGCGCTGGGTGGAGCGGCCGCGGGAGGTGCTGGCGCGTTAGGCGGGGGCTTGTAGGAGCGAGCTTGCTCGCGAACCACACGGCACCACATCCGGTCGGAACACCTTTCGCGAGCAAGCTCGCTCCTACGAAGAGCACTCCATGCAGCCTGCCGGAGCGTTGCGTAGGGCGAATAACCGTTCGCGGTTATCCGCCGTTGGCCGGAACACTGGTGCCCGAGGACATTGGCGGATAACGCCTTGGGCGTTATCCGCCCTACGAATGAAAAAGGCGGAGCAGGTCACCCTGCTCCGCCTTTTTCATGCCCCTGCCGTTCAGGCCAGGGAGGCGACTATCGAGGCCAGGGCCGCGGCCGGGTCGGCGGCCTGGCTGATCGGGCGGCCGATCACCAGGTAGTCGGCGCCGGCGTCCAGGGCCTGGCGCGGGGTGAGGATGCGGCGCTGGTCGTCCTGGGCGCTGCCGGCCGGGCGGATGCCCGGGGTGACCAGTTGCAGGGCCGGGTGCGCGGCCTTCAGCGCCGGGGCTTCCTGGGCCGAGCAGACCAGGCCGTCCATGCCGGCCTTCTCGGCCAGGGCGGCCAGGCGCAGGACCTGCTCCTGGGGCTCGACGTCCAGGCCGATGCCGGCCAGGTCCTCGCGCTCCATGCTGGTCAGCACGGTCACGCCGATCAGCAGCGGCTTCGGGCCGTTGAAGGCGTCGAGGGTCTCGCGGCAGGCCGCCATCATGCGCAGGCCGCCGGAGCAGTGCACGTTGACCATCCACACGCCCATCTCGGCGGCGGCGCGCACGGCCATCGCGGTGGTGTTGGGGATGTCGTGGAACTTGAGGTCGAGGAACACCTCGAAGCCGCGGCCGTTCAAGGTCTCGACGATGCCCGCGGCGCAGCTGGTGAAGAGTTCCTTGCCCACCTTCACCCGGCACAGTTTCGGGTCGAGCTGGTCGGCCAGCGCCAGGGCGGCCTCGCGGGTGGGGAAATCCAGGGCGACGATGATCGGGGTCTGGCAGACGGACATGGGCTCTCTCGCGGGGGGAATCTGAAAAACGCCGCGCATTGTCGCAGAAAGCGCCGCCGCCGGCAGCCTCCGGCGACGCGCTGCCCGCCTCACACGCTCAGGCGCTCGCGCAGGCGGCCGAGCATGCCCAGCAGGCTGCCGACCTTCTCCCGCTCGCGTTCCTCGCGCGGCGCCTCGGCCTGGCGCGGCACCGCCAGTTGCGGTTGGCTGCGCCACAGCTGGGCCTGCTCGGCGGCGGCCTTCAGGCCCTTCTCGAACAGGCCGCGGCGGATCGGCTTGGGCAGGTAGCGGAAGATCTGCGCCTGGTTGATCAGCGCCAGCAGGTCCTGGGTATCGCGGAACGGCGTGACCACCAGGCTGAGCAGGCGCGGGTGGGCCTGGGCCAGGGACTTGAGCAGCGGCGCGGTGTCCTCGCCGGCGAGCTTCAGGTCGCTGACCAGGATGTCGATGGGCTCGGCGTTGAGCCGCAGCAGCGCCTCGGCCAGGTTGCGCGCGCGGTGCAGCTGGTGGTTGCCGGCGGCGCAGAAGTCGCCGACGCAGGCCAGGGCGTCGGCGTCGTCGTCCAGCAGCAGCACGTTGAGCGGCGCGGCCAGCCGGCTGATGGCCTGCAGGTCGGGCGCGGCGCCCGCCTGGCGCCCGGCGATCTCCGCCGCCTGGCGCAGGGTGAAGGCCATTTCCTGCGGGTCCCAGGGCTTGGTCAGGTAGCGGAAGATGCCGCCGTCGTTCAGCGCCTCCACCGCCGCGTCCAGGTCGGAGTAGCCGGTGAGCAGGATGCGCAGGCAGTCCGGGGCGATCTCGCGGGCCCGGGCCAGCAGCTCGGCGCCGCTCATCTGCGGCATGCGCTGGTCGCTGACGAGGATCTGCACCGGCTCGCTGCGCAGGCGTTCCAGGGCGCGCCGCGGGTCGCTCTCGGTGAGCACCTCGTAGTGCCGGCGGAACTGCATGGCCAGGCTGCGCAGGATACGTTCCTCGTCGTCGACGAAGAGGATGCGGGTCAGGCCGGTGGGCCGGGCCTGGCCGGACTGCGGCAGGGCCTTGAGCGGCTGGGTCATGTCAGGCACTCCGTTTCAGGTCGCTGGCCTGCGCGCGTGGCAGGCGGATGAGGAATCGTGTGCCGCGCCCCGGCTCGGAGGCGACGCGGATGCTGCCGCCGTGGTCCTGGACGATCTTGTAGCTGATCGACAGGCCCAGGCCGGTGCCCTGGCCCGGCGGCTTGGTGGTGAAGAAGGGGTCGAAGATGCGCGCCATCACCTCGGCGGGCATGCCCTTGCCGTTGTCCTGCACCGAGACGTACACCGCTGCCTCGTCGGCCCAGGTCCTGACATGGATGTGGCCGTAGCCGTCCATGGCCTGGGCGGCATTGGTGAACAGGTTGAGCAGCACCTGGTTGATCTGCGAGGGCGCGCAGGCGATGCGCGGCAGCTCGCCGAACTGGCGGATGATCTCGGCCTTGTCCTTGATGCTGTTGCGGGCGATCAGCAGCGCACTCTTCACGCACTCGTTGAGGTCCACCTCCTCGCTCATGGCGCGGTCCAGGCGGGCGAAGTCCTTGAGCCCGCCGACCAGCTCGCCGATCTGCGCCAGGCCGTAGGTGGTGTCGCCGAACAACTGGTCGAGGTCCCCCAGCAACGGCTCCAGGGCGGCTTCCCCGCGCACCCGCCCGGCGGCCTGCAGGGCCCGGGCCAGGCGCGCCTCGTCGCAGGCCGCATCGCCCAGGCAGTCCACCAGTTCGGCCTGGCTCTCGGCCAGCTGCAGCAGCGGCAGGAGTTGCTCGCGGATCAGCTCGAGGTTGTTGCGCACGTAGCCCAGCGGGGTGTTCAGCTCGTGGGCGACACCGGCGACCATCTGGCCCAGGGAGGCCATCTTCTCCGACTGCACCAGTTGCGCCTGGGACTCCCTGAGATCGACCAGGGCCTTGTGCAGCACGCGGTTGCGCTGGGCGATACGCGCCTCCATGGCCTTGAGCAGGTCGAGCACGGTGCCCAGGCCCAGGTAGGCGCCCGCGCCGTCGACCAGGATGAAGTCCTCGGTGATGGGGTACCTGAGCTGGGCGGTGACCTGCTGCGCCGCCTGCTCCAGGCTCCACTCGATGTCCACCCGCAGCGGGCTGGCGTTCATCATCTCGCTGACCGGGCGGCGGCCCCAGAGGTCGCGGCCGAAGCGCTGCATGAAGATGTCCTGCAGCGTGTAGCGGCTGATCAGCCCCAGCGGGCGGCCCTGCCCGTCCACCACCGGCAGCGAGAGGAAGGCGCGGTGCTCGGCGGTGAGCAGGCGGTCGGCGACGTCGCTTAAGCTCATCTGCGCCTGCAGCGGCTCCACGGCTCGCAGCAGTTCGTGCAGGGCGCTGGTGGTCATCGGCGGACTCCGCTGGCTGAAATGCACGCCAGTCAATCAGGTCCAGATTGCCATCATGTGACAGCGGTCGCGCGCCACACATCCTTCACCTCGGCGTCATACGCCGGCAACAAGCACGCTCACTGACAAGCCGACCGCGCGGGGTTATGGTGGAAGCCTGCATCCCCAAGGAGAACACCATGCCCTGGTACGCCTGGTTGATCATCGTCCTCGCCCTGGGCTCCATCCTCGGCGGCCTGTTGCTGCTGCGCGACAGCGCCCGCAAGCTGCCGCTGACCGAGGAACAGCTCAAGCGCATCCACCAGCGCAATGCCGAGATGGACGCCCAGGACGCCCGCGACGACAAGCGCTGAGCGCCGGTAGCCGTTGCCGACAGCCCCCGCGCCCGGGGGCATTTCCGCCATTCCCCGCCGCGGGCATGGATCAGGCTGGGCGAATTGCCTAGACTGCGGCCGGTGGATGGAGGACACGATGCTCAGGAAGCTACTCCCGCTGCTGCCAGGGTTGCTCCTGCTCGGCGGTTTCGCCCTCGGATTCGTCCAACCCCTGGGGCTATTGATAGGCGCGGTCTTCGTCGCCTGGACACTCTATGGCGAACAGCGCCTGCCCTGGCTGCTCTGGTGGCCGCTGTGCCTGCTGGCGAGCTTCGCCCTCGCCGCGCACCTGCTGCCCGGCACCCAGTCGTGGACGCTGTGGCCGCCGCGGCAACTTTCCGCCGACGCACCGGCCTACGCGCTGCGCCTGTCCTGGGACAAGGCGCTGGTGGGCGTCACCCTGCTGGCCTGGTGGCTGCGCCGCCCGCCCCTGGCGGGCGCTTCGCCGGACTATGCCGGCATCGCCGTGGTCGCCACCCTGTTCGCCGTGCCGCTGCTGGCGACCGCCTCGGGCCTGGTGGTGTGGCGGCCGAAATGGCCGGACGGCCTGTGGATCTGGCTGCTGGTGAATTTCGCGGTGATCGCCCTGACCGAGGAACTGATCTTCCGCGGCCTGCTGCAGACCTCGCTGGTGGAGCGCCTGGGCGCGCCCGCCGGGATCCTCCTCGCCAGCCTGCTGTTCGGCCTGGCGCACCTGCCCTTCAGCGGCCAGTTCGCCGTGGTGGCCGGCATCGCCGGGCTCGGCTACGGCCTGGCGCTGCACTTCAGCGGGCGCATGCTGGTGCCCATCCTGCTGCACGGGGTGGTCAACAGCGTGCACCTGTTGCTGCTGAGCTACCCGCTGCACCTGGGCCTGGGCTGATCAGGCGGCCTTGTAGACCAGCAGCAGGGCCTGCTCGGCCAGGTCGTCGAGGGTCATGCTGCCGTCCTGGCGGAACCAGGTCATGGTCCAGGACAGCGCGCCGGTGAGGAAACGCCGCAGGATGAACGGGTCGCCCTCGCAGAAGCCGGCGGCGCGCGCCTCGCCGAGCACGTCCAGCCACATCTGCTCGTAGATGTCGCGCAGGCCGAGGATGTAGGCCTGGCCCTCCGGCGACAGCGAGCGCCATTCGTAGACCAGCACCGCCATGGCCTCGCCGGTGCCGCCCATGATCGATTGCAGCTCGCAGCGGATCAGCGCCAGCAGGCGCTCGCGCAGGTCCTCGGCGTCGGCCAGGGCGGCGCGCATCAGCGCGGTGTTGTAGAGGATGGTTTCCTCCATCACCGAGCGCAGGATCTCGTCCTTGCTCTTGAAGTGGTGGAAGATGCTGCCGGACTGGATGCCCACGGCGCCGGCCAGGTCGCGCACCGTGGTGCGCTCGTAGCCCTTGGCGCGGAACAGGTGGGCGGCGGTCTGCAGCAGCTTGCCGCGGGCGCTCTCCGGGTCCGTCACCTGCCCGTTCGCCACCAGCTCCAGCATCACTTCGCGCGCTTTCTGGTCATCCACGCTCTGCTCTCCCCTCGTCCGCCATCCGGCCACCGCTGTTCAGGGCGATTTCATGATCGCCACGCAAGTACTTGTGCATACAGGTGAAATGTATGCCTGCGAGGGCAACCAAGCAAGCGCTTGGCCATCACTTGGTTGGGTTGCCTGGCGGTTACGCCCTCTTTTCAACCAAGCGCTTGCTTGGTAATGTCGGAACATCTCTCGACCGTTACGGGCAGAACAATGACCAAGACCGTACGCATCGGCTGCGCCTCGGCTTTCTGGGGCGACACCTGCAGCGCCGCCGCCCAGTTGGTGAAGGGCGCGGAGCTGGACTACCTGGTGTTCGACTACCTGGCCGAAATCACCCTGTCGATCATGGCCGGGGCGCGCCTGAAGAACCCCGAGGCGGGCTACGCCACCGACTTCGTCGAGGTGCTGGCGCCGCTGCTGGGGGAGATCGCCGGCAAGCGCATCCGCGTCATCAGCAATGCCGGCGGGGTCAACCCGCAGGCCTGTGCCAGGGCGTTGCAGGCCGCCTGCGAGAAAGCCGGGGTGAACCTGAAGATCGCCGTGCTGGAAGGCGACAACCTGCTGCCCCAGGCCAGCGAACTGGCCAAGGCCGGCGCCGTGGAAATGTTCAGCGGCGCCCCGCTGCCGCCCCTGTGCGTGTCGATGAACGCCTACCTGGGCGCGCCCGGCATAGTCGAGGCGCTGGCCCGGGGCGCGGACATCGTGATCACCGGCCGCGTGGTGGACAGCGCGGTGGTCAGCGCCGCCCTGGTGCACGAGTTCGGCTGGGCCTGGAACGACTTCGACAGGCTGGCCCAGGCCGCCCTGGCCGGGCACATCATCGAATGCGGCGCGCAGTGCACCGGCGGCAACTTCACCGACTGGGAAAGCGTGCCGGACTACGAGCACATCGGCTTCCCCATCGTCGAAGTGCAGGCCAGCGGCGACTTCGTCGTCACCAAGCCGCAGGGCACGGGCGGCCTGGTCACGCCGCTCAGCGTCGGCGAGCAGGTGCTCTACGAGATCGGCGACCCGCGCGCCTACCTGCTGCCGGACGTGGTCTGCGACTTCACCCGGGTGCGCCTGCAACAGGCCGGCCCCGACCGCGTCGCCGTCAGCGGCGCCCGCGGCCTGCCGCCCACCGGCCAGTACAAGGTCAGCGCCACCTACCCCGACGGCTTCCGCTGCACCGCCAGTTGCCTGATCGCCGGCATCGACGCGGTGAAGAAGGCCGAGCGGGTGAGCCGGGCGATCATCGCCAGGACCGAGGAGATGTTCGCCGAACGCGGCTGGGGCCCCTACCGCGAAACCAGCATCGAGCTGCTGGGCAGCGAGGCCACCTATGGCCCCCACGGCCGGCGCCAGGACAGCCGCGAGATCGTCGTGAAGCTCGCCGTGCGCCACGCCCGCAAGGAGGCGCTGGCGCTGTTCTCCCGCGAGATCGCCCAGGCCGCCACCGGCATGGCCCCGGGCCTGACCGGCATCGTCGGCGGGCGGCCCACGGTGTACCCGGTGATCCGCCTGTTCTCCTTCCTGGTGGACCAGGCCCGCTGCCAACTGGCGGTGCACATTGGCGAGGCCAGCCACGCCGTGGCCCTGCCGCAACTGGAACACTTCGACCCGGCGAACCTGGCCGAAGCCGCGCAGGCCCCCGCCGCCAGCGGCCAGGCCACGGCCAGCGTGGCGCTGGTGAAGCTGGCGGTGGCGCGCTCCGGCGACAAGGGCGACCACAGCAACATCGGCGTGATGGCGCGCCAGCCCGAATACCTGCCGTGGATCGCCGAGGCCCTGAGCGAAGGCGCGGTGGCCGAGTGGATGCAGCACGTGCTGGACCCGCAGCTGGGCCGCGCCAGCCGCTGGTACCTGCCCGGCACGCACAGCCTGAACTTCCTGCTGGAGCACGCCCTGGGCGGCGGCGGCGTGGCCAGCCTGCGCATCGACCCGCAGGGCAAGGCCTTCGCCCAGCAACTGCTGGAATTCCCGGTGGCGGTGCCGCAGCACATCGCCGATTCGCTTTGAAACGTAGGGCGCATAACGCCGCAGGCGTTATCCGCCACCCGGCAACGGCGGATGAAGCGTTCCGCTTCATTCGCCCTACATGAACGTGGAAGGCAGCCAAACCCATGGCATACGACTCGATCTTCAAGCCCGGCCTGTTCGCCGGCCAGACTGCAATCGTCACCGGTGGCGGCAGCGGCATCGGCCGTTGCACCGCCCATGAACTGGCGGCCCTGGGCGCCCACGTGGTGCTGGTCGGGCGCAAGGCCGAGAAGCTGGAGAAGACCGCCGGCGAGATCGCCGAGGACGGCGGCAGCGCCAGCTGGCACAGCTGCGACATCCGCGACGAGGAGGCGGTGAAGGCGCTGGTGGCGCAGGTGCTCGCCGAGCGCGGGCCGATCCACCACCTGGTCAACAACGCCGGCGGCCAGTACCCCGCGCCGCTCGCCTCGATCAACCTCAAGGGCTTCGAGGCGGTGGTGCGCACCAACCTGGTGGGCGGCTTCCTCATGGCCCGCGAGGTGTTCAACCAGAGCATGAGCAAGACCGGCGGCGGCATCGTCAACATGCTCGCCGACATGTGGGGCGGCATGCCCGGCATGGGCCACTCCGGCGCCGCCCGCGCGGGCATGGAGAACTTCACCAAGACCGCCGCCGTGGAGTGGGGTCACGCCGGGGTGCGGGTCAACGCCGTGGCGCCGGGCTGGATCGCCTCCAGCGGCATGGACACCTACGAGGGCGCCTTCAAGGCGGTGATCCCGACCCTGCGCGAACACGTGCCGCTCAAGCGCATCGGCACCGAATCGGAAGTGGCCTCGGCCATCGTCTTCCTGCTCTCCCCCGGCGCCGCCTTCATCAGCGGCAACACCATCCGCATCGACGGCGCCGCCAGCCAGGGCAGCCGCGCCTTCCCGCTGGCCAAGGGCAAGCCGGGGCAGAGCCGTTCCTACAACGGCTTCCACCGCGCCTACCTGCCCGACGTGCTGAAGGACCAGGAGTAAGCCATGCCGGTGATCCAGTCGGAAATCGACACCCAGGGCGAGGACTTCGCCCGCAACCGCCAGGCCATGCTGGCCGCCGTGGCCAGCTTCCGCGACCTGGAGCAGCAGGTGCTGGACAAGGCCGCCGAGGCCAGGCCGAAGTTCGACAAGCGCGGCCAGCTGCTGCCGCGCGAGCGCCTGAACCTGCTGCTCGACCCCGGCGCGCCCTTCCTCGAACTCTGCTCCCTGGCCGGCTACAAGCTGCACGACGACAAGGACGGCACCCAGGCCGGCGGCGGCATCATCTCCGGCATCGGCTACGTCGCCGGGGTGCGCTGCCTGGTCAGCGCCAGCAACAGCGCGATCAAGGGCGGCACCATCTCCCCCACCGGGCTGAAGAAGACCCTGCGCCTGCAGCAGGTGGCGCTGGAGAACAAGCTGCCGCTCATCGCCCTGACCGAGAGCGGCGGCGCCAACCTCAACTACGCGGCGGACATCTTCGTCGAGGGCGCCCGCGGCTTCGCCAACCAGGCGCGGCTGTCGGCCGCCGGCATCCCGCAGGTCACGGTCGTGCACGGCTCCAGCACCGCCGGCGGCGCCTACCAGCCGGGGTTGTCGGACTACGTGGTGGTGGTGCGCGGCAAGGCCAAGATGTTCCTCGCCGGCCCGCCGCTGCTCAAGGCCGCCACCGGCGAAATAGCCACCGACGAGGAACTGGGCGGCGCCGAACTGCACGCCCAGGTCGCCGGCACCGCCGAGTACCTGGCGGAGAACGACGCCGACGGCGTGCGCCTGGCTCGCGAGATCCTCGCCGCACTGCCGTGGAACGCCCAGCTGCCGGCCCGCGCGGCGCGGCACTGGGACGAGCCGCTGTACCCGGCCGAGGAACTGCTGGGCGTGGTCCCGGCCGACGCCAGGAAGCCCTACGACGTGCGCGAGATCGTCGCGCGCATCGCCGACGGTTCGCGCTTCCTCGACTTCAAGAACGAATTCGACGCCCAGACGGTGTGCGGCCACCTGCACATCGAGGGCCACGCCTGCGGCCTGATCGGCAACAACGGCCCCATCACCCCGCAGGGCGCGGCCAAGGCGGCGCAGTTCATCCAGCTGTGCGAGCAGAGCAACACGCCCATCCTGTTCCTGCACAACACCACCGGCTTCATGGTCGGCACCGAGTCCGAGCGCCTGGGGGTGATCAAGCATGGCTCGAAGATGATCCAGGCGGTGGCCAACGCCACCGTGCCCAAGCTCACCCTGGTGGTCGGCGGTTCCTACGGCGCCGGCAACTACGCCATGTGCGGCCGCGGCCTGGACCCGCGCTTCATCTTCGCCTGGCCCAACAGCCGCACCGCGGTCATGGGCGGCGCCCAGGCCGGCAAGGTGCTGCGCATTGTCACCGAGGAAAAGCACGCCAAGGAGGGCAAGCAGGCCGACGCGAAGATGCTCGACATGCTCGAACAGATGACCGCGCAGAAGCTCGACGCCCAGTCCACCGCACTGTACGGCACCGCCAGCCTGTGGGACGACGGGTTGATCGACCCGCGCGACAGCCGCCGGCTGCTGGGCTACCTGCTGGACATCTGCGCGGAGGCGGCAGCGCGACCGCTGAAGGGCAACAGTTTCGGGGTAGCGAGGTTCTGACCTGATAGGGGCTCCCTCTCCCGCTTGCGGGAGAGGGCGCCAAAGCGATCCGGCGTAAAGCGAACTTCCCGCCCGCTCCGAACAGCCCCCTCTCCTTTCAGGGAGAGGGTTGGGAGAGGGAAAGGGGAAGTGAACACCCAAGGCTCAGGAGGAAAACAACAAATGCTCTTCACCCAGGAACACGAAGAACTCCGCCGCACCGTCCGCAACTTCGTCGACAAGGAGATCAACCCCTACGTCGACCAGTGGGAGAAGGACGGCCGCTTCCCCATCCATGAAGTGTTCAAAAAGGCCGGCGCGCTGGGCCTGCTGGGCATCTCCAAGCCGGAGAAGTTCGGCGGCATGGGCCTGGACTACAGCTACTCGGTGGTCGCCGCCGAGGAGTTCGGCACCATCCACTGCGGCGGCGTGCCCATGTCCATCGGCGTGCAGACCGACATGTGCACCCCGGCCCTCGCCCGCTTCGGCTCCGACGAGCTGCGCGAGGAATTCCTGCGCCCGGCCATCGCCGGCGAGATGGTCGGCTGCATCGGCGTCTCCGAGGTCGGCGCCGGCTCCGACGTGGCGGGGCTGAAGACCACCGCGCGCAAGGACGGCGACGACTACGTGATCAACGGCAGCAAGATGTGGATCACCAACTCGCCCTCGGCCGACTTCATCTGCCTGCTGGCCAACACCTCCGACGACAAGCCCCACGTCAACAAGTCGCTGATCATGGTGCCGATGAAGAGCAAGGGCATCAGCGTCAGCCCGCACCTGGACAAGCTCGGCATGCGCAGCTCGGAGACCGCCCAGGTGTTCTTCGACGACGTGCGCGTGCCGCAGCGCTACCGCATCGGCGCCGAGGGCGCGGGCTTCATGATGCAGATGCTGCAGTTCCAGGAAGAACGCCTGTTCGGCGCCGCCAGCGGGATCAAGGGCCTGGAGTACTGCGTCAACGCCACCATCGACTACTGCAAGCAGCGCAAGACCTTCGGCCAGGCGCTGATCGACAACCAGGTCATCCACTTCCGCATGGCCGAGCTGATGACCGAGATCGAGTGCCTGCGCGCCCTCACCTACCAGGCCACCGAGCAGTACATCCGCGGCAAGGACGTCACCCGCCTGGCCTCCATGGCCAAGCTCAAGGTCGGCCGCCTGGCCCGCGAGGTCACCGACGCCTGCCTGCAGTACTGGGGCGGCCAGGGCTTCATGTGGGAGAACCCGGTCTCCCGCGCCTACCGCGACACCCGCCTGGTGTCCATCGGCGGCGGTGCCGACGAGATCATGCTCGGCATCATCTGCAAGCTGATGGGTACTCTGCCGGGCAAGAAAAAGGGCTAAGAGCTGTTGCCTTTGTAGGAGCGAGCTTGCTCGCGAACCAGCCCCGCAGCGGAAGCGTTCGCGAGCAAGCTCGCTCCTACGAAAAGACGACGAATAGACGAGGAATCCGGCATGAGCGAATTGCCGAACTGCGAAACCCTGCTGCTGGAGCGCGATGGCGGCGTGCTGCACGTCACCCTCGACCGCCCGGACAGTCGCAACGCCATGAGCCTGGCCATGGTCGGGGAACTGCGCGCGGTGCTGGCCGCCGTGCGCGATGACCGCGAGGTGCGCGCCATCGTCCTGCGCGGCGCCGGCGGGCACTTCTGTGCCGGTGGCGACATCAAGGACATGGCCGGCGCCCGCGCCGCCGGGCCCGATGCCTACGCTGCGCTGAACCGCGCCTTCGGCGCCCTGCTGGAGGAAGCCCAGGCACAGCCGCAGGTGCTGGTGGCGGTGCTGGAAGGCGCGGTGCTCGGCGGCGGCTTCGGCCTGGCCTGCGTGTCGGACATCGCCCTCGCCGCCGACAGCGCCCAGTTCGGCCTGCCGGAAACCAGCCTCGGCGTGCTGCCGGCGCAGATCGCGCCCTTCGTGGTCAAGCGCATCGGCCTGACCCAGGCCCGCCGCCTGGCGCTCACCGCCGCCCGCTTCGACGGCCGCGAGGCGCTGCGCCTGGGCCTGGTGCACTTCAGCGAGGCCGACACCGACGCCCTCGGCCAGCGCCTGGCGCAATGCCTGGAACAGGTGCGCCGCTGCGCCCCCGGCGCCAACGCGCAGACCAAGGCGCTGCTGCTGGCCACCGAGACCCAGGCCCTGGGCCCGCTGCTGGACGACGCCGCAAGACAGTTCGCCGCCGCCGTGACCGGCGCGGAAGGCGCCGAAGGCACCATGGCCTTCGTGCAGAAACGCAAACCGCAGTGGGCGCAGTAGCCGCCGGCCGCAGCAGACAGCCCCCTCTCCCTTCAGGGAGAGGGTTGGGGAGAGGGAAACCAGCATGCCCAGCTTCGACAAGATCCTCATCGCCAACCGTGGCGAGATCGCCTGCCGGGTGATCCGCACCGCCCAGGCCCTGGGCTACCGCACGGTGGCGGTGTACAGCGAGGCCGACGCCGAGGCGCGCCACGTGCAACTGGCCGACGAGGCCCTGTGCATCGGTCCGGCGCCGGTCGGCCAGTCCTACCTGAAGGCCGCGGCCATCCTCGATGCCGCGCGGCGCACCGGCGCCGACGCGGTGCACCCCGGCTACGGCTTCCTCTCGGAGAACGCCGAGTTCGCCCGCGCCTGCGAGGCCGCCGGCATCGTCTTCATCGGCCCGAGCGTCGAGGCCATCCACCTGATGGGCAGCAAGCGCCTGTCCAAGCTGGCCATGCTCGAAGCCGGCGTGCCCTGCATCCCCGGCTACGAGGGCGCCGAGCAGGACGACGCGAGCCTGGCCCGCGAGGCCGGGCGCATCGGCTACCCGCTGATGATCAAGGCCAGCGCCGGCGGCGGCGGCCGCGGCATGCGCCTGGTGCAGGCGGCCGACGAGCTGGCCGCGCAACTGCGCACCGCGCGCTCGGAAGCGCTGAACGCCTTCGGCAGCGACGAACTGATCCTGGAGAAGGCGGTGATCCGCCCGCGCCACGTGGAAATCCAGGTGTTCGGCGACCATCACGGCAACCTGGTCCACCTCGGCGAGCGCGACTGCTCGGTGCAGCGCCGCCACCAGAAGGTCATCGAGGAAGCGCCCTGCCCGGTGCTCACCCCCGGGCTGCGCCAGGCCATGGGCGAGGCGGCGGTGAAGGCGGCGGCGCGGGTGAACTACGTCGGCGCCGGCACCGTGGAGTTCCTGCTGGACGCCAGCGGCGCCTTCTACTTCCTGGAAATGAACACCCGCCTGCAGGTCGAGCACCCGGTCACCGAACTGGTCACCGGCCAGGACCTGGTGGCCTGGCAGATCCGCGTGGCCGAAGGCCAGCCGCTGCCGCTGAAGCAGGAAGACATCGCGCTGCGCGGCCACGCCATCGAGGTGCGCCTGTACGCCGAGGACGCCGGCAACGGCTTCCTGCCGCAGACCGGCGAGGTGCTGCGCTGGGAACCGCAGGTGCAGGACGGCATCCGCATCGACCACGGCCTGGTGGAGGGCCGGGCGGTGACGCCCTTCTACGACCCCATGCTGGCCA
Source organism: Pseudomonas sp. JH-2 (assembly GCF_036231725.1). Classification (NCBI taxonomy): domain Bacteria; kingdom Pseudomonadati; phylum Pseudomonadota; class Gammaproteobacteria; order Pseudomonadales; family Pseudomonadaceae; genus Pseudomonas; species Pseudomonas sp. JH-2. The sequence continues at coordinate 29,290 of NZ_JAZAQP010000042.1, forward strand.
AGGTGATCGCCTACGGCGCCACCCGCGACGAGGCCCGGCGCAAGCTGGTGCGCGCCGTGGAGGACTGCGTGCTGCTGGGCGTGAAGGCCAACCAGCGCTTCCTCGCCAACCTGCTCAAACACCCGGAGTTCGCCGCCGGCAACGCCACCACCGCGTTCATCGGCGAGCACTTCGCCAACGACCCGAGCCTGCGCCCGCAAGCGCCGCAACCCGGCGAACTGGCCCTGGCCGCCGCCCTGCTCTACCAGGCCTCGGCCAGCGCCCGCGCGCACCAGGGCGGCCTGGCCGGCTGGCGCAACGCCGGCAACGAGCCCTGGCGCTACCAGTTGCACGACGGCGAGCAGAAGCACGCGGTGGAGCTGGAGGTGCTGGAGCCCGGTACGCAGCCCAGGCTGCTGGCCTGCATCGGCGACTCGGTGGTGGCGCTGTGGCTGATCGCCATGGACGCGCGCTGGGTGGTGGCGGAGATCAACGGCATCCGCCGGCGCATCGCCCACCACCGCCAGGGCGAACGCGTCTGGCTGTATGGCACGGGCGGCAACCTGGAACTGCGCGACGTCACCCACGAGCCCGCCGGCGCCCAGGGCGGCGCGGCCTCCGGCACGGTCAAGGCGCCGATGGACGGCGCCATCGTCGACGTGCTGGTCAGCGAGGGCGCGCGGGTCAGCAAGGGCCAGCTGTTGCTCGTGCTGGAGGCGATGAAGATGGAACATCCGCTCAAGGCCGGGGTCGACGGCATTATCCGCCGCATCCAGGTGAGCAAGGGCGAACAGGTCAAGAGCCGCCAGTTGCTGGTGGAGGTCGAGGCCGAGGAGGCCTGAAACGTTTTTCGTAGGAGCGAGCTTGCTCGCGAATGGAGTATCCCGGTAGCTACAGTGTTTTCGATGGACTCAGTACCCTCTCCCCAGCCCTCGGCTGCGCGCCCCGCCCTGAAGGGAGAGGGAGCTTGTCCGTGCCGAGAGAAGGTATGGTTTCAGTCGGTAATCACTGCGCTAGCCGGCTAACGCCGAACTATCAGCATCTGCCCAACGGTCCCCTCTCCCTTCAGGGAGAGGGTTAGGGAGAGGGCGCTCTTCAGGCCCAGCACCAGAACCGCCGGGAAACCCCATTCGCGAGCAAGCTCGCTCCTACAGCTGTAGTCCGAACACAACAAGAACACGGAGCCAAGCATGTCCCTGAACGCCAAGACCCTCTTCATCACCGGCGCCAGCCGCGGCATCGGCCGCGAGATCGCCCTGCGCGCCGCGCGCGACGGCGCCAACGTCGTGATCGCCGCCAAGAGCGCCGAACCCCATCCGAAACTGGCCGGCACCATCTTCAGCGTCGCCGCGGAAGTCGAGGCCGCCGGCGGCAAGGCCCTGGCCTTGCAACTGGACGTGCGCGACGAGAACGCCGTGCGCGAGGCCATGGCCCGCGCCGCCGAGCACTTCGGCGGCATCGATGCGCTGGTCAACAACGCCGGCGCCATCAAGCTGGTGGGCGTGGAACGCCTGGAGCCCAAGCGCTTCGACCTGATGTACCAGATCAACACCCGCGCGGTGATGGTCTGCAGCCAGGCCGCCCTGCCCTACCTGAAGCAGAGCCAGGGCCACATCCTCAGCCTGTCGCCGCCGCTGAACCTGGCCGGGAAATGGTTCGCCCAGCACGGCCCCTACACCGTCACCAAGTACGGCATGAGCATGCTCACCCTCGGCATGCACGAGGAGTTCAAAAAGTACGGCATCAGCGTCAACGCCCTGTGGCCGAAGACCATGATCGCCACCGCCGCCATCGAGTTCGAACTGGGCAGCCGCGACGCCTTCAAGCGCGCCCGCACCCCGGCGATCATGGCCGACGCCGCCCACGCCATCCTCGCCAGCGGCGGCCGCAGCATCAGCGGTCGCCTGCTGATAGACGAAGACATCCTGCGCGAACAGGGCGTGAGCGACTTCGAACAGTACCGCTACGACCCCCAGGGCGGGCCGCTGGTGCCCGATCTGTTTCTGGATTGAGGCGGCAGGCTTCAGGCGGCAGGCTACAGGCCAGAGCAGCTCGCTCTTGGCTTTTGCCTGCAGCCTATAGCCTGCAGCCTGCCGCCCATTTGCCCAACTGCCCGGCGCCGCGCGCGCCAGAGTCATAGCCCGCGGGCCGCTGGCGGCCTAGAGTCGGGCGGGCGTGCACACGCCACGGACAACAACGACAACAAGGGCAGCGTCAATGAGCCATGCCGATCTGATCACCCCCACCCGCTTCATCGCCCACCTGCCCGCCACCCTCGGGCGCGTGCCGCGCATGCTGCGCGGGCTCTACTACACCGGCATCCGCAACCGCGAGAAGAACCTGTCCCTTGGCTGGGCCCTGGAGCGCGCGGCGCGCCTGTACCCGGACGCCCCGGCGCTGCTGGAAGGCCAGCGGCGGCTGTCCTACGCGCTGTTCAACGGTTGGGCCAACCGCCTGGCGCGCAGCTTCCAGGCCGAGGGCGTGAAGCACGGCAGCGTGGTCGCGGTGATGCTGGAGAACCGCGCCGAACTGCTGGTCATCCTCGCCGCCCTGGCCAAGCTCGGCGCCGTGGGCGCGCTGATCAACACCACCCAGCGCGGCCAGGTGCTGGCCCACAGCCTGAACCTGGTCAGCCCCGGCCATTTCGTGGTCGGCGAGGAACTGCGCGAAGCCTTCGACGAAGTACGTGCCAGCCTGCAGGGCGGCGCCGAGCGCCTGTACTGGGTGGCCGACGACGACACCCTGCGCGACCCCGGCCAGGCCCCCGGCGGCTGGGCCAACCTGATGCGCCTGGCCCAGGCCCAGGGCTCCGACAACCTGGCGGAAACCGCCCAGGTACGCCTGAAGGACGCCTGCTTCTTCATCTACACCTCCGGCACCACCGGCCTGCCCAAGGCCTCGATCATGAGCCACGGGCGCTGGATCAAGGCCTATGGCGGCTTCGGCCACTCCGGCCTGGGCCTGTCCCGCGACGACGTGCTCTACCTGACCCTGCCCTGCTACCACAACAACGCCGTCACCGTGTGCTGGAGCGCGGTGCTGGCCGGCGGCGCGGCCATCGCCCTGCGCCGCAGGTTCTCGGCCAAGGCGTTCTGGAAGGACGTGCGCCATTACAATGCCACCTGCTTCGGCTACATCGGCGAACTGTGCCGCTACCTGCTCAACCAGCCGGCGTGCGAGGAAGAGCGCGACAACAGCCTGACCTGCATGATCGGCAACGGCCTGCGCCCGTCGATCTGGGGCGAGTTCAAGGCGCGCTTCGGCATCGAGCGGATCACCGAGTTCTACGCCGCCAGCGAAGGCAACATCGGCTTCACCAACGTGTTCAACTTCGACAATACGGTGGGCTTCTCCCCGGCCACCTACGCCATCGTCCGCTACGACCTGGAGAACGACCGCCCGCTGCGCGACGCCAAGGGCTTCATGGAGAAGGTCGGCAAGGGCGAGTCGGGCCTGCTGATCAGCGAGATCAGCGACAAGTGGCCGTTCGACGGCTACACCGACCCGGCCAAGACCCAGGCGGTGATCTACCGCGACGTGTTCAAGAAGGGCGACGCCTGGTTCAACACTGGCGACCTGATGCGCGACCTGGGCTTCAAGCACACCCAGTTCGTCGACCGCCTGGGCGACACCTTCCGCTGGAAGGGCGAGAACGTCTCCACCACCGAGGTGGAGAACGTCCTCGGCGCCTTCCCCGGCGTGGAGGATGCGGTGGTCTACGGCGTGGAGATCCCCGGCACCGACGGCCGCTGCGGCATGGCCGCGCTGCGCCTGGCGCCCGGCCAGGCAGTGGACGGCAAGGCCCTGGCCGAACACCTCGACCGCGAACTGCCGGCCTACGCCGTGCCGCTGTTCCTGCGCCTGCTGCAGCAGGTGGAGACCACGGGCACCTTCAAGTACAAGAAGGCCGACCTGAAGAACGCCGCCTTCGATCCGCGGCAGGTTGGCGAGGCGCTGTTCGTGCGGTTGCCGGGCGAGGTGGATTACCGGCCGCTGGATGAGGGGGTGTTCGGGGCTATCCAGCGCGGGGAACATCGGTTCTGACAGGTTTTTCGTAGGAGCGAGCTTGCTCGCGAATGGCGCTACCCGGCGGCTTCGGCACATCGGTTGAGGCCGTCCCCTCTCCCCAGCCCTCGGCTGCGCGCCCCGCCCTGAAGGGAGAGGGAGTCTGTCCGTGCCGAGAGGGGAAATGGTTTCAGCCGGTAATCACTGTGCTAGCCGGCTAACGCCGAACTATCAGCCTCTGCCCAACGGTCCCCTCTCCCTTCAGGGAGAGGGTTAGGGAGAGGGAACAGAGGTGGACCTGGCAGAGGAATCACCGGATAGCTCGCGCCTACGAAAACCCCCAACTCAATTCCGAAACTGAAACTGCAACTCCGCCCCGCGAATATCCGAATGCCAGCTGTCGTCGCCGGGATCGGTGCGCTCGCCGCGTTCGCGCTGGATCAGCCGGCCGCCGACCTGGAACGGGCTCTCCTTCTCCTCGAACAGCGGTGGCAGCAGCGGCTTGTCCAGGTTCTCGCGCAGGGCGTTGCCCGGCTCCATGCCGTGCAGCACGTCCCTGGGCAGGCGCAGGTCGAGCTTGGTGGGCGGCAGCGGCTTGTTCACGCTGGGTTCGGGGGCCTTCTTCGGCTTCGCATCGGCCACCGGCAGGCGCTCGGGGGCCATGGGCTTGCCCAGTTCCGCCTTGGGCGTGGCCGGCTTGGCCGGCGCCTTCACGACGCTGGCGGCGGGCGCCAGCGCGGGTTCGGGCGCCGGGGCCTTCTGCGCCGTGGCGGCAGGCGCCGCCGTGGGTGCCTGGGCCTTGGCCGGCGGCGCCTTGTCGGCATCGCCGCAGGCGGTCAGCAACAGCGGCAGGAGGGTCAGCAGAAGGATGCGTTGCAACATCACGGAGCGGGCAAATGGCCAGGGGCGCGCCATCCTCGCCTTAGTTGATCTGTAAGACAAGAGCCTCGGACAAAGCCGAAAAAAATTCCGACAAACGCGCTCAGGCGCTCAAGGCCGGGCCTCCAGGCGCCGCAGTTCGGCGTCGATGTCCAGCCGCGGGTAGCGCCGCTGCAGGTCCTCGCGCAGGGCCGTCGCGGCCGCCTGGTCGCCCTGTCGGCGCAGCTCGACCAGTTGCCGCAGGCTGGCCTCCGGCTCCAGCGCGGCCGGCTCGGCGCTGCGCTTGGCCATGGGCGCGGCTTCGTCGGCGGCCACCGCGCTTTCCGCCATCTGCTTGCGCTGCTCCAGCTGCGGAGCCGGCGCCGCGGCGGGGACGGCAGGCGCCGAGTACAGCGCCGGGGCGGCCTGCCGGGCGGAGCGGGCCATGGATTCGGCCTTGGGCGCCGGGGCCACGGCCGGCGCGGCGGCATCGAAACGCGGCGCCTCCTCGAAGGTACGCAAGGCCAGGCTGACGCCGATGCCGAGGGTCGCCACCCCGGCCAGGGCCACCGACCAGCGCTGCGGCCGGCCGAACAGCCAGCGGCCCAGGCGCTGCCAGGCATTCGCGCGCGGCTGCACGGCGGCGCGGGCCGCGGCCAGGATGCGGGCGTCCAGTTGCGCCGACGGCTGCTCGCCGCCGTGCCGGCGGAAATGCTCGAGCAATTCGGCCTCCTCGGCGTCCGGCCGCTGCGGGTGGCGATTCATGGGGACACCTCCTGGGTCGCCGCCGGGTCGGCAAGCAACCGGCGCAGTTTCTGCAACGCATAGCGCAGGCGGCTCTTCACCGTCTCGGCGGGCGTGCGGGTCAGTTCGGCGATCTCCTGCAACTCCAGGTCGCCATGGGCGCGCAGCAGGAACACCTCGCGCTGCTCGCCCGGCAGCGCCTGCAGGGCCTGCTGCAGGCGCTCGCGGTCGCGGCTCAGGCTCAGCTGCCGCAGCGGGTCCTCGGCCTCGCCGGGCAGCGCCTCGCCGTGCAGTTGCTCGTCGAAGGCCTCGTGCTGCGCCTGGCGCCGGCCGTTGCGCCGCCAGTGGTCGATCAGCCGGTTGCGGGCGATCTGGTACAGCCAGGTGCGGAAGCTGGCCCGGCCCTGGGGCTCGCTGTCGCTGCGGATCAGGCTCAGCCAGGTTTCCTGGAACGCTTCCTCGGCCTGCGCGGCGTCGCCGCCCAGGCCGCAGAGGAAGCGGTAGAGGCCCAGGCGGTGGCGCGCGTAGAGCGTGGCGAAGGCCTCGGCATCGCCCTTGCGGTAACGCCGCAGCAGCGCGGCGTCGTCTTCGTCCGTGGTCAAGTCAGGGGTTCCGTGCCAAAGGGGTTTGCAGGCTGCGCGCCAGTTCGACGAGCTGCAGGAACTCGCCGCGCAGGCCGAACGGGTCCTCGCCGCGCGCGCTCCTGGCCAGGGCCAGAGTATCGCTCATGTCGAAGCCGCCGGTGTAGCGCGCGCCGTCGAGCTGCTGGGCGAAGGCCGCCACCGCCGCGGCGAAGCGCAGGTCATCGCTGGCATAGGCCAGGTCGCCGGCGCCGCTGCTGGCGATGGGGCGCTCGACCAGGCGGCTGGGGCCGCCCTCCGGGGCCTGCCAGCGCACCCGCAGCCAGGCCAGTTCGTCGCCCTTGCCGGCGGGCCTGGCCTCGGCCTGGTAGCGCAGCGGCTCGAGCCAGCCCTTCTGCCCTTTTGGGACGATCTCGTAGAGCGCGGTGACGGTATGCCCGGCGCCGATCTCGCCGGCGTCGACCTGGTCGTTATTGAAGTCCTCGCGCTTCAGCGCGCGGTTCTCGTAGCCCAGCAGGCGGTACTCGCTGACCTGCGCGGGGTTGAACTCAAGCTGGAGCTTGACGTTCTTCGCCAGTACCGCGAGGGTCGAGCTGAGCTGTTCGACCAGCACCTTGCGCGCCTCGCGCAGGTTGTCGATGTAGGCGTAGTTGCCGTCGCCGGCGTCGGCCAGCTGTTCCATCAGCCGCTCGTTGTAGTTGTCCACGCCGAAGCCCAGGGTGGTCAGCGACACCCCGCTGCGGCGCTTCTCGGCAGCCATCGCCTTGAGGCTGTCGAAGTCGCTGACGCCGACGTTGAAGTCGCCATCGGTGGCCAGCAGGATGCGGTTGATGCCCTTGTCGATGAAACCTTGCTGCGCCATGCGGTAGGCCAGCTCGATGCCCGCAGCACCAGCGGTGGAGCCGCCGGCCTGGAGCTGGTCGATGGCGGCGCGGATCTTCGCCTTGTCCTTGCCCGGGGTGGGCTCCAGCACCACCCGCGAATCGCCGGCGTAGACCACCAGCGACACCTTGTCCTGCGGCCGCAGCTGGTCCACCAGCAGCTTGAGGGTGCCCTTCACCAGCGGTAGGCCCTCGCGGCGGTCCATGGAGCCGGAGACGTCCACCAGGAACACCAGGTTGGCCGGCGGCAGTTGCGCCACGCCACGCTCGGCGGCCTTGATGCCGATGCGCAGCAGGCGGGTGTGCGGGTTCCACGGCGAAGGCGCCAGCTCGGTGGTGATGCCGAAGGGGCTGTCGTCGGCCGGCGGCGCATAGGCGTAGGGGAAGTAGTTGAGCATCTCTTCCAGGCGCACCGCGCCCTGGGGCGGCAGGCGGCCCTCGTTGAGCAGGCGGCGGACGTTGGCGTAGCTGCCGGTGTCCACGTCGATGCTGAAGGTCGAGACCGGAGCCTCGGCGACGCTGTGCACCGGGTTCTGCGCCAGCTTCTGGTACTGCTCGCGGTCCTGGTCGCGGTAGCCCGCCGGCAGCGGCTCGGGCGCCACTGGCAGCGCGTAGCTTTCCAGCATGGGCGCGGCAGCCGGCGCGGCGCGGCGGGCTTCGCTCTTGGTGGCCAGGTCGGCGAGCGGCGCCTGTTTCGTCATCGAAGGCTGGGCGGCCTGTTGCGGGGTGGACTGGCCACAACCGCCCACGGCCAGCAGCAGGCCGATGGCGACGGGACGGAAGGCGGAAGCGGGAAGGGACATGGCGGCGGCCTCGGTGAAGGAGTCAGACCCTCAGACGAGGCCGTCAGCCAAAACGGGTTAAACCGCTTTTTGTAGGAGCGGGCCCTGCCCGCGATTCGCGCGCAGGGCGCGCTCCTACAGGGGTGCTCCCCGGCGGAAACGCGTCAGGCAGCGATCTGCTCCTCCTGGCACAGCTGGCAGGCCAGCATGCCGAGGGTCATGATCGCCCGCTCCGCCTCGCGGTTCCACGGGATGCCGCAGGTCAGGCGCAGGCAGTTGTTGAACTGCTCGGTGTTGCTGAAGATCAGCCCCGGGGCGATGCTGATGCCCTGCTCCAGCGCCCGCACGTGCAGTTCCTTGGTGTTCACCTTGGCCGGCAGGCTGACCCAGAGGATGAAGCCGCCCTTGGGCCGGGTCATCTGCGTGCCTTCGGGGAAGTACTGCTGCACCGCCAGCTGGTAGGCGGTCATGTTCTTGCGGTACTCCTGGCGGATGTAGCGCAGGTGGCGGTCGTAGCCGCCGTTCTCCAGGTACGCGGCCACGCCCATCTGCGTCACCGTGCACGCCGAGTGCGTGGTGAAGGTCTGCAGGCGGCGGATTTCCTCCTGGTAGCGCTCGGCGATGATCCAGCCGATGCGCACCCCCGGCGAGATGGTCTTGGAGAAGCTCGAGCAGTACACCACCCGGCCCTCGCGGTCGTGGGCCTTGAGTGACTTGGTCTGGCCCTCGTCGAACATCAGCTCGCCGTAGATGTCGTCCTCGATCACCCCGATGTTGTGCTCGGCGGTGAGCTTGAGCAGTTGCTTCTGGCGCTCCTCGGGGATGGTCCCGCCCAGCGGGTTGGACAGCCGCGCGGTCAGCACCAGGGCCTTGATCGGCCATTGGTTGGCGGCCAGTTGCAGGGCCTCCAGGCTGATGCCGGTGAGCGGGTCGCTGGGGATCTCGATGACCTTCAGGCCGAGGATGTCGGCCAGTTGCAGCAGGCCGTAGTAGCTCGGCGATTCGGTGGCGATCAGGTCGCCGGGGCGGGTCATCACCCGCAGCGCCATGTGGATGGCGTCCACGCAGCCGTGGGTGATGGTCACCTGGCTGGGGTCGACCACCACGCCGGCGTCGCGCATGCGGATCGCCACCTGGCGGCGCAGCGGCTCGTAGCCGGGGCTGAACATGTAGCTGAAGGCCCGCGGGCTGGAGAAGCGGGTGACCTTGGCCAATTGCTGGTGCAGAGCGCGCACCGGCAGATAGTCCACGTGCGGCACCGCCGCGCCCAGGGGGAACACGCCCTCGCGGCGGGCCTCGGCGAGCACCTGGTTGATGATGCTGCTGCGGGTGACCAGGCCGGGGCGCTCGACCCGCGCGATGTCCGGGGTCGAGGCGGTCAGCGCCGGGGTGTGGTGCACGTAGAAGCCGGACTGCGGGCGCGCGCGGATCAACCCCTGGTCCTCCAGGGTGGCGTAGGCCTGCAGCACGGTGGCGTGGCTGACGTTGAGCTGGGTGCTCAGCTTGCGCACCGAGGGCACGCGCTCGCCCGGCTGGTAGACGCCGCGGCGGATGTCCTCGGCGAGTTGCTGGGCGATACGTTGGTACAGAAGCAGATTGCTCATGGCGGCGATCCCTCGGGCATTGGACCGAAACAGTAGCCAAAAACTCAAAACTGTTCCAGAACAGTAGCAGGGAAACATGCCGATACAGCCCGCCGCCGATGGTCGGCGCAGCCCGCGCGCCAGAGCGCCTCAGAGTTCGCCGAGCCAGTCCAGCATGCCGGCGATCACCAGTTGCGCGTCGTTGGTCACGCCCAGCTTCTGCATGGCGTTGCGCTTGTGGGTGCTGATGGTGGAGACGCTGCGGTTGGTGCGCTCGGCGATCTCGCCGACGGTGGCGCCATGGGACAGCCGGCGCAGGATGTCGATCTCCGTGGGGCTCAGCGGCCGCCCGGTGTGGCGCTGCGGGCGCAGGTTGGGGTCGATGTAGGTCTGCCCCTGGCGGATGCGCTCCAGGGCCTCGTCCAGGGCGCCCAGCGGGCTGCGTTTGCAGATGTAGGCGCTGGCCCCGCACTTGATCGTGGCCCGGGCCATCAGCGGCGCGCCCATCACCGAGTAGACCAGCACCTTCAGCCGCGGGTGGTTGCGCTGCAGCCACTCGATCATGTGCACGCCATCGCGGCCACGGGAGCCGGGCAGCGCCATCTCGAGGATCAGCAGGTCGGTCTCGGGGTGCTGTTCGAGCCGCTGCAGCAGCGAGTCGGTGTCGTTCACCCAGTCCAGCACCTCGGCCCGGCAGTGCTCGGCCAGGTAGTGCTGCAGCCCCCAGCCGGTCAGCGGCTGGGCATCGGCGACCAGGACCTTGAGGGTTTCCTGTTTCAATGGCATGTGCGGTTCCTGCTGGCGGACGCCCCGGTGCGGGGTGGTCCCATGGCCCTATTTTCGCCAAGGTCGGCCTCGAAAATTTTCGAGATGGCCTGCCAGCAGGTTAGCAGCGCCGGGCCTGTCCGCCCGGCGCCGGGGGCTCAGCGCTGGGCGCCGAGCTGGCCCTTGTCGTCGGAGAAGACGATTTCCACGCGGCGGTTCTGCGCACGGCCCAGGGAGGAGGCGTTGTCCGCCACCGGGTAGGCCTCGCCGAAGCCCTGCACCTGGATGCGCCTGGCGTCGACACCGAGGTCGGTGAGCACGTCGGCCACCGCCTGGGCGCGGTCCCGGGACAGTTGCTGGTTCTCCTGCTCGTCGCCCTGGTTGTCGGTGTAGCCTTCGATGCGGATCACCCGCCGCGGGTTGAGCTGGAGGAACTGCACCAGCTTGAGCACGGTGCGGTTGGCGGCCGGCTTGAGGTCGGACTCGCCGCTGTCGAACAGCACGTCGCCCAGGGTCAGCACCAGGCCGCGCTCGGTCTGGTCGGTGGCCAGGCTGACCATCTGCTCCTCCAGCCACTTGCTCTGCTCCTGCACGCTGGCCAGCTTGGCCTCGCGCAGGGCCAGCTGCAGGCGCTCGCGGTCGAGCTGCTGGCGGGCCAGGCGCTCCTGGTTCAGCGTCAGGTTGCTGCGCTCGCGGGCGATCTCGCTGTAGCGCTGGCTGAGGTAGGCGTATTGCAGCACGTCGTCGTTGCTGCCCCAGTAGCTGGACAGGCGCTCGGCGCGGGCCAGGGACTCGCCGGCGCGGATGACGTCGCGCGGCGCGCTGTGCAGCACGCCGGTATCGTCCCTGACCGCCTGGAACTCGCTGCGCGCGCGCTCCAGGGACTGTTCGGCGAGCTGGCCGTGGGAGCAGCCCGCCAGGGCCAGGGCGGCGGCCACCAGGCCGAGCGGCAGCAGTGGGCGCAGGCTCATTTCACCTCCCCCAGCTGGCGGCGCAGGCGCTGGATGCTCTTGCCCTGCTCGGCCAGTTGCGCGGCGCTCTTGCCGGTCAGCACCTTGGCCTCGGCCAGGCGCGCATCCAGCTCGGCCTGCTCCGCGAGCTGCCGGGCGCGCTTGTTGGCGGCGCCGGCCATGGCCTCGCGGGCGGCCTGGTACTTGTCCTCGGCCAGCTTGAACTCGGCCACCTCGTCCGTGGCGCCGACCGCCCGGGCCTGGTCCAGGGCCTGCTCGGTCAGGCGCATCTGCTCGTTGGGAAGCGGGTCGTTGGCGCATCCCGCCAGGGCGCACAGCAACAGGCCCGTGAGGGTCATGCTTGGCTTGCTCACGAAATCTTCTCTACTGCGTGGAAGAAGCGGCGGACCGCACTTGCTCGGCCTGCCAGCGCTGCAGGTTGCGCTGCAACAGGCGCTGCGGTACGCCGGCGGCGACCAATTCTGTCATTTTTTCCTGCAGTTGTCCGCGCAGTTCCGGGCCATAGCAGGGCGAGGCGTGGGCCAGTGTCAGGTACAGCCCTTCGCTGGAGATCGGCGGCTCCAGCGGCTGCAGGCGCTGCTGCAGGCCCAGCCGGGCCGCCGTGGCCAGGCCGGGGAAGCGCTCGTAGAGCACGTAGTCGGTGCGCCCCAGGGCCAGCTTCTGGAAGGCCTGGGCCACGCTCGGCACCTCCTCCAGGGTCAGCTGCGCCTCGGCGAAGTCGTCGAAGGCGGCGCCGAAGCTGTTGTTCACCAGGGTGCCGCCCTTGTGGCCGCGCAGGTCTTCCCAGCGGGCGTAGGGGAAGCCCTCGCCCTTGTGCACCCAGACCACGTTGTCGGTGCTGAGGAAGGCCGGGCGGATGTAGTCCATCACCTCCTCGCGCTCGGGCGTCAGGAAGGCGCCGGCGAGCAGGTCGACACGGCCCAGGCGCGCCTCTTCCTGGGCGCGGGCCCAGGAGCCGGTGTAGCGCACGCGGATGCTCACGCCCATGGCCTTGCCCAGTTGCTCCAGCAGCTCGGCGCTGGCCCCGACCAGGCGCTCCGGCTGGGCCGGGTCGCGCCAGAGGAACGGCGGGTACTCCGGGTTGCCGCTGGCCACCAGCACCGAGCACTGGCTGCTCTGGGCGTGGGCGTGCAGCGCCAGCAGGCCGACCATGGCCAGCAGGGCGCGGCTGCGCCCGATCATGCGCGGTCCTCGCGAACCGGCGAAAGGGAGGGCGGTGCGTATGACGACGGCATGCTAGCTTCTGTAAGAAAAAGTTCTGAACAAAGGGTCAGACTAGGCGAATTCGGACGCCAGTGCAGCATGTCACTGTTCGGGTGGATACGCCAAGCCGGGAACCGCCGCGTTCCCTTCCCGACCCTCGATTTCCGCTACCCCGGTCACAAGGATCACCGATGAAGAAAGTCCTGCTCGCCCTCGTCCTGCTGCTGGCCGCCGGCGCCGGCGTGCTCTACGCCCTCCCCTCCAGCCTGCTGGCCAGCGCCCAGTTCGTCGAACGCACCCGCGCCGGCCTGAGCGAGCAGAGCGTGCGCGTCGACGGCCTGGACATCCGCTACTACGAGGGTGGCCCGCGCGAGGCGGAGACCGTCCTGCTGGTCCACGGCTTCGGCGCCGACAAGGACAACTGGCCGCGCTTCGCCCGCTTCCTGACCGACCGCTACCACGTGCTCATCCCCGACCTGCCCGGCTTCGGCGAAAGCAGCCAGCCCCGGGCCATCAGCTACGACGTCGGCACCCAGGCCGAGCGCCTGGTGGACTTCGCCAAGGCCCTGGGCATCGGCCGCCTGCACCTGGTGGGCAACTCCATGGGCGGGCAGATAGTCGCGCTGATGGCCGCGCGGCACCCGGACATGGCCTTCTCCGTGGGCCTGTTCGACAACGCCGGGATCGACGCGCCGCAGCAGAGCGAACTGTTCCGGCGCCTGCAGGGCGGCCAGCCCAACCCGCTGGTGCTGGGCCGCCCCGAGGACTTCTCCGGGCTGATGGACTTCGTCTTCTACCAGCGCCCGCCGATGCCCGAACGCCTGCAACTGTACCTGGGCGAACGCGGCGTGCAGCGCAGCCAGCTCAACGCCTACATCTTCGGCCAGCTGCGCGAGCGCTACATCCCGCTGGAGCCGGAGCTGCCGAAGATCACCGCGCCCACCCTGCTGCTGTGGGGCGACCGCGACCGGGTGCTGGACGTGTCCAGCGTCGAGGTGATGAAGCCGCTGCTCAAGCATCCCAGCGTGGCCATCCTGCGCGACTGCGGCCACGTGCCGATGATCGAGCGCCCGGAAGAGACCGCCGGCCACTACCTGGACTTCCTCGAACAGGCCAAAGCGCAGCGCACCGCGGCTCGCTGAGGCCGGAATGCAGAACCGGCGCCTGGGCGCCGGTTCTGCTGGAGCGAAGATCAGCTTTTACAGCTGGATCAGACCGGGAATCTGCACGTCCGGATTGACGTCCTGCTCGTAGTCCACCCCGGCGATCTCGAAGCCGAACAGGCGCAGGAACTCGGTCTTGTAGCCGGTGAAGTCGGTCAGCTGGTACAGGTTCTCGTTGGTCACCTGGTTCCACAGTTCCTTCACCTTGTCCTGCACGTCCGGCTGCAGCTCCTTGTAGTCGGCGCGCAGGCGGCCGTCGGCGTCCAGGTGCGGCTGGCTGCCGTAGAGGCTGTCGCGGAACAGGCCGTCGACCTGCTCGATGCAGCCCTCGTGGGTGCCCTTCTCCTTCATCACCTTGAACAGCAGCGACAGGTACAGCGGCATCATCGGGATGGCCGAGCTGGCCTGGGTGACCACCGCCTTGAGCACCGACACGCGGGCGTCACCGCCGTTGGCGGCCAGCTTCTCGCGAATGCCCAGGACCTTCTGGTCCAGGTCCTTCTTGGCGGCGCCGATGGAGCCGTTCCAGTACAGGTCGTGGGTGATCTCTTCGCCCAGGTAGGTGAAGGCGGTGGTCTTCACGCCGTCGGCCAGCACCCCGGCTTCCTGCAGCGCGTCCATCCACATCTGCCAGTCTTCGCCGCCCATCACCGCGACGGTGTTGGCGATCTCCTCGGCGGTCGCCGGCTCCATCACGCTTTCCTTGATCACTTCCTTGTCGGTGTCCAGGCCGCGGAAGTTGACGGCCTTGCCCACCGGCTTGAGCACCGAGTTGAAGACTTCGCCGGTCTTCGGATGGGTACGGCGCGGGGCGGCCAGGCTGTAGACCACCAGGTCGACCTTGCCCAGGTCCTGCTTGATGGTCTCGATGGTGACTTTCTTCACCTCGTCGGAGAAGGCGTCGCCGTTGATGCTGCGGGCGTACAGGCCCTTGGCCTTGGCGAATTTCTCGAAGGCCGCCGAGTTGTACCAGCCGGCGGTGCCGGCCTTGGTCTCGCTGCCCGGGCGCTCGAAGAACACGCCCAGGGTGGCGGCGCCGGCGCCGAAGGCGGCGCTGATGCGCGCGGCCAGGCCGTAGCCGGTGGACGAGCCGATCACCAGGACCTTCTTCGGACCGTTGGCGATGGGGCCATGCGCCTCGACGTACTCGATCTGTTCCTTGACGTTGGCTTCGCAGCCGGTCGGATGGGTAGTGACGCAGATGAAGCCACGCACGCGCGGTTTGATGATCATGAAAACCTCGTTTGCCAGGTGCCGTTAGAACAGGTTCAGGTACTGAAGACGTCGCGCATTGTAGATGAGACACCTTCTCTTGGGCGCAACCGGGAGAAGATTCGTGACCAATGGGTCGTCCCCTGCGGCGAACACGGGAAACCAGGGGCCCGAAATGAAAGAACCCGCTCCTGGGAGCGGGTTCCTTCGTCAGCGGGTCAGGCTCAGACGGCCTTTTCCAGCTCCGGCACGAGCTCGAACAGATCGCCAACCAGGCCGTAGTCGGCGACCTGGAAGATCGGCGCCTCTTCGTCCTTGTTGATGGCCACGATGACTTTCGAGTCCTTCATGCCCGCCAGGTGCTGGATGGCACCGGAGATGCCCACGGCGATGTACAGCTGCGGCGCGACGATCTTGCCGGTCTGGCCGACCTGCATGTCGTTCGGCACGAAGCCGGCGTCGACCGCGGCGCGGGAAGCACCGACGGCGGCGCCCAACTTGTCGGCCAGGGCGTAGAGGATCTTGAAGTTGTCGCCGTTGCCCATGCCGCGGCCACCGGAGACCACGATCTTGGCGGCGGTCAGTTCCGGACGGTCGGACTTGGCCAGCTCTTCGCCGACGAAGGCGGACTTGCCGGCATCGGCCGGGCCGGAAACCTGCTCGACGGCAGCCGAACCGCCTTCGGCGGCGACGGCGTCGAAGCCGGTGGTGCGCACGGTGATGACCTTGATCGGCGCCGAGGACTGCACGGTGGCGATGGCGTTGCCGGCATAGATCGGGCGCTTGAAGGTGTCGGCGCTGACCACGTCGATGATCTCGGAGATCTGGTCGACGTCCAGCAGCGCGGCGACGCGCGGCAGGTAGTTCTTGCCGTTGGTGGTGGCGGCGGCCAGGATGTGGCTGTAGCCCTTGCCCAGTTCGGCCACCAGCGGAGCGACGTTCTCCGGCAGTTGGTGGGCGTAGGCGGCGTTGTCGGCGACCAGCACCTTGGCAACGCCTGCGATCTTGGCGGCGGCTTCGGCCACGGCACCGACGTTCTGGCCGGCGACCAGCACGACGACATCGCCACCGATCTTCTGTGCGGCAGCGACGGTGTTCAGGGTGGCAGCGCCCAGGACGCCGTTGTTGTGCTCAGCGATTACCAGGATAGCCATCAGATTACTTTCGCCTCGTTCTTCAGTTTCTCGACCAGTTCAGCCACGGACTTGACCTTGATGCCGGCGCTGCGGGCAGCCGGGGCTTCCACTTTCAGGGTCTTGACGGTGGAAGCGGTGGAAACGCCGAGGGCGTCCGGTGTCACCACGTCCAGCGGCTTCTTCTTCGCTTTCATGATGTTCGGCAGCGACGCGTAGCGCGGCTCGTTCAGGCGCAGGTCGGTGGTGACGATCGCTGGCAGACTCAGCGCGACGGTTTGCAGGCCGCCGTCAATCTCACGGGTGACCTTGACCTGATCGCCAGCCACTTCGACCTTGGAGGCGAAGGTGCCCTGGGCGTAGCCGGTCAGCGTGGCCAGCATCTGGCCGGTCTGGTTGTTGTCGCTGTCGATGGCCTGCTTGCCGAGGATGACCAGCTGCGGCTGCTCTTTGTCGACCACGGCCTTCAGGGCCTTGGCGATGGCCAAGGAATTCAGTTCTTCGTTGGTCTCGACCAGGATGGCACGGTCGGCGCCCAGGGCCAGGGCGGTACGCAGTTGTTCCTGGGCCGCGGTCGGGCCGACGGAGACGGCGACGATTTCAGTGGCGACGCCCTTTTCCTTCAGACGCACGGCCTCTTCCACGGCGATTTCGCAGAAGGGGTTCATGGACATTTTCACGTTGGCGAGATCGACGCCGGAGTTGTCCGCCTTGACGCGGACCTTGACGTTATAGTCAACCACTCGTTTGACAGCTACAAGAACCTTCATGGATTCCTCGTTTTTCTCCGGTGAATAGGAAGTCGCCAGACAGGCCTGGCCGGTAGTGCACGCTATCTGCGACTACACGCAGCAAGACCGCGACCGCAAAACCGTGGCTATCTTGACCGCATCGCCCTGTCGGGTCAATACGCGTGAATGCCCGTTCATAAGGCGCGGAAGCCGATTCTATCAGGCTTCCGCGCATTTCAAACAAACGTTTGTATTGCCCAAAACGGGGGGTATAACTATGCTGGGCCCTGTCGCTATAATTGCGCCCCGCTCTGTCCGGGGTAGCGCCCCCGGCCCCATACCAACAAATAGCCTGTAGAGCCTTGAGTTAGGAGAGATCGAGAAGTGGAACGCGAATACATGGAATTCGACGTCGTCATCGTCGGCGCCGGCCCTGCCGGTCTGTCCGCCGCATGCCGACTGAAGCAGAAGGCCGCCGACGCGGGTCAGGAGATCAGCGTCTGTGTGGTCGAGAAGGGTTCCGAAGTAGGCGCCCACATTCTTTCCGGGGCCGTGTTCGAGCCGCGCGCGCTGAACGAGCTGTTCCCCAACTGGAAGGAACTCGAAGCCCCGCTGAACACCCCGGTCAAGCGCGACGACATCTATGTCCTGAAGAACGACCAGGCCGCCACCAGGGTGCCGAACTTCTTCGTGCCCAAGACCATGCACAACGAGGGCAACTACATCATCTCCCTGGGCAACCTGTGCCGCTGGCTGGCCCAGCAGGCCGAAGGCCTGGGCGTGGAGATCTACCCGGGCTTCGCCGCCCAGGAAGCCCTGATCGACGAGAACGGCGTGGTCCGCGGCATCGTCACCGGTGACCTGGGCGTCGACCGCGAAGGCAATCCGAAAGAAGGGTACTACACCCCCGGTATGGAGCTGCGCGCCAAGTACACCCTGTTCGCCGAAGGCTGCCGTGGCCACATCGGCAAGCAACTGATCAGGAAGTACAAGCTCGACAGCGACGCCGACGCCCAGCACTACGGCATCGGCATCAAGGAAATCTGGGACATCGACCCGGCCAAGCACGAGCAGGGCCTGGTGGTGCACACCGCTGGCTGGCCGCTGAACGACGACAACCCGGGCGGCTCCTTCCTCTATCACCTGGAGAACAACCAGGTGGTCGTGGGCCTGATCATCGACCTGTCCTACAGCAACCCGCACCTGTCGCCCTTCGACGAATTCCAGCGCTACAAGCACCACCCGGTGATCAAGCAGTACCTGGAAGGCGGCAAGCGCGTGGCCTACGGCGCCCGCGCCATCTGCAAGGGCGGCTACAACTCGCTGCCGAAGATGGTCTTCCCCGGCGGCGCGCTGATCGGCTGCGACCTGGGCACCCTGAACTTCGCCAAGATCAAGGGCAGCCACACCGCCATGAAGTCCGGCATGCTGGCCGCCGAGGCCATCGCCGAGGCCCTGGCCGCCGGCCGCGAGGGCGGCGACGAGCTGACCAGCTACGTGGACGCGTTCAAGGCCAGTTGGCTGTACGACGAACTGTTCCGCAGCCGCAACTTCGGCGCGGCCATCCACAAGTTCGGTGCCATCGGTGGCGGTGCGTTCAACTTCATCGACCAGAACTTCTTCGGCGGCAAGATCCCGGTCACCCTGCGCGACACCACCCCGGACTACGCCAGCCTGAAGAAGGCCAGCGAAGCGCCGAAGATCGACTACCCGAAACCCGACGGCAAGCTGAGCTTCGACAAGCTCTCCTCGGTGTTCCTCTCCAACACCAACCACGAGGAAGACCAGCCGATCCACCTCAAGCTGGCCGACCCGAGCGTGCCCATCGCCAAGAACCTGCCGCTCTACGACGAACCGGCGCAGCGCTACTGCCCGGCCGGCGTGTACGAGGTGGTGAGCAACGACGACGGCAGCAAGCGCTTCCAGATCAACGCGCAGAACTGTGTGCACTGCAAGACCTGCGACATCAAGGACCCGGCGCAGAACATCACCTGGGTCGCCCCGGAAGGCACCGGCGGGCCGAACTACCCCAACATGTAAGGCCGGCAGGGCCCCTTCGGGGGAGAAAGAACGCCGTTTCCCTCGCAGGGGAACGGCGTTTTTTGTGCCTGTGGCGCCTTGCGGCGTCATCCGCCGTTTTCAACGACGGCTGATCGCGGACGGAGTCTGCTCCTACGACCGTGCCTCACAGGAATTGTAGGAGCGGGCCCTGCCCGCGAATCGCGCGCAGGGCGCGCTCCTAGAGGGGAATGGCATGGGTGGGGCAGCGTAGGAGCGGACTCCGTCCACGATTGGATTCACTCTTCGTAGGAGCGAGCTTGCTCGCGAATGAGCCCCGCAGCGGAGTCTGTTCGCGAGCAAGCTCGCTCCTACGAGAAGCCGTGCCTCCCTTGGGGGCCCCAACCGCTGTAGCGGCACCTTTGGCGAACTACCGGCCACCTCGGGACCTGCCGGTCACGGCTGCGGGCCGATGGGGAAGAACTCGCCGCCGCTCCATACGCCCAGCCACTGCTGGCCATCGATCAGGCGCGGCACGGCCAGTTCGACCAGTTGGTAGAACACGTTGCGGTGGATCAGCGCCTCCAGGTTGCTGCGCACCAGCACGTAGGGCGCCGGCTCCTGGGTCTGCGGGTCGATGTCGACGCGGATCGGGTGGTCGGCGCCGGCGACGAACTCGTCCTCGACGTTGCTGGTGAAGCGCAGTTGCTGGGCCTCGCCCTGCCCTTCCACGCCCAGGGTCACGGCGACGAAGGGCGCGTCGTCGACGCGGATGCCGCACTTCTCCACCGGGGTGACCAGGAAGTAGTCGTCGCCATCGCGGCGGATGATGCTGGAGAACAGCTTGACCATCGGCTTGCGCCCGATGGGCGTGCCCAGGTAGTACCAGGTGCCGTCGCGGGCGATGCGCATGTCGATGTCGCCGCAGAACGGCGGGTTCCACAGGTGCACGGGCGGCAGGCCCTTGCTGGCGGGAATCTGCGCCAGCAGGTCGCCGGCCTTGCCTGTATCGGTCATTGGAACTCCTCGGTCGCCCTCACCCCCAGCAGGCTGCGGGCGTACTCTTCCAGCGGCGGCCCGATCAGGTCCTCGGGCCGGGCGTCGTAGAACGTCAGGAAACCGCCGCGGCTGCGGATGGTGGCGCTGTCCAGCAAGAAGCGGTTGCCGGTGTCGATCAGCATCACCTGGATCACGCTGCGGTCGCGTCCGACGTCGTTGTCGGTGTCTTCGTACTCTTCCCAGTTTCCCACATTGTCCTCGCCACGGGCGAAGCGCGTGTACAGCAGGTAGTCGGCGCCGGCCGCCCGCGCCTCCTGCATGGCCTCGTCCAGGCCCTCCGGAGCCTTGGCCCGGCGCACCTGCGGGAAGTATTCGACGAAGCCCTTGAAGGCCTCCTCCGCCACCACGTTGGGCCGCGCGTAGGGATGCCCCGGCGGCACGAAGTGCCCCTGGGCGATGTAGATGAAGGAGTCCGCCTGCACCCGCCAATTCCCCGTGCGGCGGGTCTGGCTGTGGTCGAGGAAGCCGGCGTCGCCCATGTAGTAGCCGGTGCGTTCGGCCATGTCGCTGGGCTTCATGCAGCCGGCCAGCGCAGCCAGGGCCAGGGTCAACAACAGGTAGCGCATTCGATCTCTCCACGGCCGGCGTCGAAAAACCGGCGTTGGCCGGACGGATGCAGCTTCCGCGCCATCATGGGCCGCACCGCCCTGCCTGGCGTAGCAATTGTCCCCGGCCAGCAGTCCTTGATCGTCCTATTCTTGTTTCCGACAGCTTCCTACTGGCTGCCTACCCCGCCCAGGGCCGGATGGTTCTACAAGGAGACAGTGTGTGAATCCGAGTCGGTTGATCATCGCATCCTGCTTGTCAGCGATATCGCTCCTGAGCATTGCAGTCGCGGCCCAGTCTCCTGAAAACTTCTTGCAAGGCCGTGTTTACGAGCTTCGCCGGAGCGCCTCTCCGCCGTCCTGCTTCGAGTGGGCATCGGGCCTGCCGAACGGCGTCTGGGGCAATGCCGGGGACTATGCAGCGGAGACTGCGGTCCTGTCCGACAACGGAGAAGTCCTGGTCGCCTCGGCGATCTACAAGCCTACGGGCGAGAAGGTCTCCCATCGTTTCTACAAAAGCAGGGCGGCCTGCCGGGAACAGCTCCCGGGAATGCCGGAAGCCACTTCCGGCAACAGGACGACCTCAGCCCCCGCAGCAGCCGAAAGCCATGTGGAAAACCCGGGTTATGTCGAACGCCTGCAGAGGGATTTCGGCGCGAGGCTGCACTACAGCTCAGCGATGGCGGAGGAGATAGTCAGGAAGATCAACATCGATTGCCGGTCCAGGGATGGGCGGTACCTGCCACTTTACAATGTGCTTCTTGCCCGGCTGGATGAAGCGAACGAAGCGGATGCCTGGATGGAGACGCGCATCGTCGACTCGGGAAACAACATCATGGTTTACGACAGCATCCACCTGAAGAGCGGAAAGCAGTTCGAGCCTCGATTGACCCTGGAAATCAATGAATGGGGCGGCGTGAAAATGCATGACGTCCGGCGCCAGGCGCTCTCAAATGCATGTTTCGGCGCCTACGGCCCTATCTGGAAGTTCTAGGTTTCGTCGAACGCGGATGAACGCTACGGCGCCCACTCCACCCGATGGTCGACAAGATAGGCGTCCACTGCCGCTCCGACCGTGGGATGGAAGATGTCGCCGCCAATCCTGCTCAGCACTTCCAGACGCTGGAGCTTGTCCTTCACCTCGGCCAGGTGCAGCTCGATGCCGGCGGCATGGAGAATCCGCTCCAGCTCGACCAGCATGTCGGCCGACGTAACGTCCACGCTGGTGACGGGTTCGGGCGGCGACGGACCCATGGGGTGCCTTGCCTCTATTGGCTGGAGTCGAGGCGGAGTCCGCCCATCGTTCAGGTCATGAGAAGCACTATAGCTGGTCGGAAGCACCGCCACTCTTCCGCCCTGATACTGCAGTCACGCCCCATGACACGGGCAATTGCCGTTTCGCTTGGCAGGGCTAGACTCGAAGCGGGTAAACACCCCTCACTGCCGCATCGGGCTACCGAGCATTACCGAACGCTGCGTGACGCTTGACCATTCGTGCCCGGCTGCGGGGCATGAGCCGAATCGAACCGACTCTCCGCCGGGATACGAGCAATCTGTTCGATGGCGTGGGCCACTCGAGGGGTCATGCTGTTGGGTTGCGACCATTCCTTGCTGGCCGGCCATCCATTTGAGCGATGCCATTTCGGCGAGGAGCTTTCATGGTCGATTCAACCAGCGACATGGACAGGCGGCAGAGAGTCCTTGAACCCGTCGACCGGGTGACCGAGGTGATTTTCGGGCTGCTGATGGCAATGACGTTCATCGGCTCGTTGAGCGTGGCCTCCTCAGGGCGCGAAGAGGCACGAACCATGTTGATCGCCGCCCTGGGCTGCAACCTTGCCTGGGGACTGGCCGACGCCGTCATCTACCTGCTGCGCACCTGGACCGAACGAACGCGAAGCCGCACGTTACTGGCTCGCCTGCAAGGCGCCAGCGAAGCGGAGAAGGGCCGGAGCCTGATTGCCGACCTATTGCCACCGCGCATCGCCGCGGCTGCCGATGCGGAAGTGCTGGAGATGTTGCGCGCGCGCCTTCTGCGCGATGTCAGCCGCCCTGTCCGCTCGCGCCTGGACCTGGAAGACTTCAAGGGAGCGCTGGGTACGTTCCTGCTGGTCGTCCTGGCGACCTTCCCCCTTGTGGTTCCATTCCTTCTGATCGACCGGACGGCCGTAGCCATCCGCGCCTCGAACATGGTGGCACTGGCGATGCTGTTCGCCGCCGGCTGGATGCTCGCCCGGTATTCCGGCGGCAACCCCTGGGTTGGCGGTGGCGCCATGGCGGTAGTCGGGACAGTCCTGACCCTCGCGATCATCGCCCTGGGTGGATGATCGGGCGCTCACCCGCGGATCGATGCCCGAGTCAATGCGGATGCCGGGCTTCAGCCGCCGATGATCTTCATCACCGTGACGCCGCCGGAGAAGGCCACTTCCTGCTTGTCCGCCAGGGCCTTCACCAGCAGCCGCTGCAGGGCCGGCAGGGCCTGGTGGCGCGGCTTGTCGAGCAAGTCGCCGACGTAGTGGCGGTTGCTGGAGGACAGGCAGCCGTGCAGCCAGCCGGTGGAGGACAGGCGCAGCCGCGAGCAGGTGCGGCAGAAGGGTACGCTCTCGTTGGCGATCACGCCGAAGAAGCCGCGTCCCGGCACTTCGTAGCGCAGGGCGGTGGCGTCCACCGGCGCGTCGGCCTGGACGTAGGGATGGTCGCGGCCGATCAGTTCGAGCAGCTCGCGCAGGCCGACGAACTGGCTGGCGAAGGCGTTGCCGTCACGGGCCAGGTGACCCATGCGCATCAGCTCGATGAAGCGCAGCTCGAAGCCGCGCTCCAGGCAGTAGTCCAGCAGCGGCACCACCTGGTCGAGGTTGCGCCCGCGCAGCGGCACCATGTTGACCTTGACCTTCATGCCCGCGGCGCTGGCCTCGTCCAGCCCCTTGAGCACCGTGGCCAGGTCGCCGCCACGGGCGATGCCGCGGAAAGCCGCGGCGTCCAGGGTATCCAGGGAGATGTTCAGCCGGCGGATGCCGCAATCGAGCAGCAGCGGCAGCTTGCGCGACAGCAGCTGGCCGTTGCTGGTCAGGCTGATGTCCTTGAGCCCGAGGCCGCTGACGCCATGGAGGAAGGCATCCAGCTTGGGGCTGACCAGCGGCTCGCCGCCGGTGACGCGCAGCCGTTCGATGCCGGCGGCCTCGATCAGGTAGGCCACCCCGCGCACCAGGCTCTGCGCGGAAAGCTCGTCCTGCGCGGCGACCAGCCGCTTGCCGTCCGGCACGCAGTAGGTGCAGGCGTAGTTGCAGGCGGCGGTAAGGCTGACGCGCAGGTTGCGGAAGCGCCTGCCCTGGCGGTCGACGATCATCGATCGGCTCCGGCGGAGAGTGTCCTGTCAGTATATCCCCGCCATGGCCGCGGCGGCTGCCCGAAAGCGCCGCCGGCATTGGCTCAGGCGGCGGGGGTGTCGCCGTCGCGCTTGCGCTTGTTGCCCATGCGCACGCCGATGTCCATGAGGAACTGGAAGAAGCCCTCCTGGTCCTCCAGCACCTCGCGCCAGAATGGCGAGTGGTACAGCGCCACGGCGCCGTGCACCAGGGCCCAGGCCGCGCAGTAGTGGAAATACGCGGGCACGTCTTCCAGCTTGCCGGCGGCGATGCGCTCCTTGATCAGTTGGCTGAGGCGCTCGAAGTTGGATTCGCGGATCTTGTGCAGTTCCTCGACCATCTCCGGCACCTGGCTGTTCTTCACCACCTTCTCTTCCAGGCGGTCGAACAGGCGGTAGCGCTGCGGGTCGCGCATGCGGAACTCGAAGTAGGCGCGCGACAGGCGTTCCTTGTCGCGGGCGACGTCCTCGGAATGGAACAGCGCCGCCAGGTCGCGCTCATAGTCGAGCATCAGGCGCAGGTAGATTTCCGCCTTCGACTTGAAGTGCTTGTAGATGGTGCCTTTGCCGATACCCACGGCATCGGCGATCATCTCGACCGTGACACTGTCCTCGCCCTGCTCCAGGAACAGCTTGAGGGCGGTGTCGAGGATCTCCTGTTCGCGACGACGGAATTCGCGAACCTTGCGTGGCTCTTTCTGCATAAAAAGACTGTTCGGTCAAAAATAGTCAAAATCCGGAGCCGCGTATTATGCCTATTCAGCGCCAAAATGCACGGAACATCCGCCATGAATCCGCTTTCTTTCGAGTTTCCCCAGGAACCCGGCCTCCGTTACCTGAACCATGCGGCCGTGGCGCCCTGGCCCAGGCGTAGCGCCGACGCCGTCGCCGCCTTCGCCAGCGAGAACATCCGCCTGGGCGCGCGCGACTATCCGCAGTGGCTGCAGGTGGAGAACCGCCTGCGCCAGCGCCTTGCGCACCTGGTCGGCGCCGCCACCACGGGCGACGTCGCCCTGGTAAAGAATACGTCCGAAGCCCTTTCCTTCGTGGCTTTCGGACTCGACTGGCGCGCCGGCGACCAGGTGGTGATCAGCGACCAGGAATTCCCCTCCAACCGTGTCGTCTGGGAAGCCCTGAAGCCCCGCGGGGTGGAAGTCATCCAGGTGGGCCTGGCCGGTGCCGACCCGGAAGCGGACCTGCTGGCCGCCTGCGGGCCGCGCACCCGCCTGTTGTCGATCAGCGCCGTGCAGTACGCCAGCGGCCTGCGCATGGACCTGGAACGCCTGGGCGCCGGCTGCCGCCAGCGCGGGGTGCTGTTCTGCATCGACGCCATCCAGCAGCTCGGTGCCCTGCCCTTCGACGCCCAGGCCTACGACTGCGCCTTCGCCATGGCCGACGGCCACAAGTGGATGCTCGGCCCCGAGGGCCTGGGCGTGTTCTACTGCCGCGCCGCCGAGCGCGACCTGCTGTCCCTGCAGGAATACGGCTGGCACATGCTGGAGAACGCCGGCAACTACAACCAGGCCGACTGGCAGCCGGCGCGCAGTGCACGGCGCTTCGAATGCGGCAGCCCGAACATGCTCGGCGCCGTGGCGCTGGACGCCAGCCTGGGGCTGCTGGAAGAAGTCGGCATGCCGGCGGTCGGCACAGCCCTGGCCGAACGGGTACAGGCCTTGCAGGATGGCCTGCAACGCATCCCCGGGGCGCGCCTGCACAGCCCGCTGCAACCCAAACGCCGCGCCGGCATCCTGACCTTCAGCCTGGACGGCTGGGACAACGCCCGCCTGCACGAGCGGCTCAAGGCCGAGCAGGTGGTGTGCATCCAGCGCGGCGCCGGGGTGCGCTTCTCTCCGCACTTCTACACGCCGGAAAACGTGATAGAGGACACACTGGCCATTATCGCCGCCCTGGCCCGGGAATAAGCCGCAACCCGCGAGCCAGGGGGCCTGGCCCCGCGGGCAAGCGGCAAATGGCGGGCCATGGGCGGCGCAGTATTCCAAATCCGTTTAAAAAACCGCCGGGCGGATGTGGAAGCTCCGCGAACTTGGCCAATACTTGAAGTTACTGGTGTGCGGCATCTCCCCCCAAGTGCCCCGCCAGTGAAGGTACCGAGGATCGCGTACCTTATTGTTACACTCCTAATGGTCTTGACCCGGATTCATCCCCCAGAACCCGGGTTTTTTTTTATGCGCGTGAAAGAGTGCCGGCCTGAAGGCCCTGTAGGAGCGAGCTTGCTCGCGAACCTTGGGCCTGTGCTCCGATCTCCATCCCTCGTCATTGAAAAGACGTCGGGCTTGGGTGTAGCGCGCCGCTCCGAGTGCGTTGATGTCTCTTGTTTCGCCCCCTCGGGCGAGTCCCTTTTGTCAAACGCCACAAAAGGAACCAAAAAGGCTTGCCCCGC
>NZ_JAZAQP010000043.1:0-52971 GCF_036231725.1 Pseudomonas sp. JH-2
CCCTCTCCCGCTTGCGGGGGAGGGTTAGGGAGGGGGGGGCGGAGTCAGGCCCAGCGCCGGTGCATCGTCGAAGTCCGCAACCCTCTCCCCAGCCCTCTCCCTGAAGGGAGAGGGGGCCGTTCGGAGCACTCGGGCAGCACGTCGCTCGCCGGTTGGCCCGGAATCGATCACGGATACCTCCGGCTGGCTGCATGGCCCCTCGTTCTGCCCAACGGTTCTCTCTCCCGCTTGCGGGGGAGGGTTAGGGAGGGGGTGCGGAGTCAGGCCCAGCGCCGGCGTGTCGTCGAAGTCCGCAACCCTCTCCCCAGCCCTCTCCCTGAAGGGAGAGGGGGCCGTTCGGAGCACTCGGGCAGCACGTCGCTCGCCGGTTGGCCCGGAATCGATCACGGATACCTCCGGCTGGCTGCATGGCCCCTCGTTCTGCCCAACGGTTCTCTCTCCCGCTTGCGGGGGAGGGTTAGGGAGGGGGTGCGGAGTCAGGCCCAGCGCCGGCGTGTCGTCGAAGTCCGCAACCCTCTCCCCAGCCCTCTCCCTGAAGGGAGAGGGGGCCGTTCGGAGCACTCGGGCAGCACGTCGCTCGCCGGTTGGCCCGGAATCGATCACGGATACCTCCGGCTGGCTGCATGGCCCCTCGTTCTGCCCAACGGTCCCCTCTCCCGCTTGCGGGGGAGGGTTAGGGAGGGGGGGCGGAGTCAGGCCCGGCGCCAGTGCATCGTCGAAGTTCGCAATCCTCTCCCCAGCCCTCTCCCCGAAGGGAGAGGGAGCTGTCCGTGCAAAGGGGAAGAATCGAGTGAGCCGGCCAGCCCCGCAGGAATCTGGCCGGGCCGGTGCTTACAAATGCGCCTCGGCGAACTCCGCCAGCACCGAGCGCGGTACCCCCTGCAGGGTCACGTGCACGCCGTGGGGGAAGTCCTTGAAGCGTTCGGTCAGGTAGGTCAGGCCGGAGCTGGTGGCCGACAGGTAGGGGGTGTCGATCTGCGCCAGGTTGCCCAGGCAGATCACCTTGGAGCCGTTGCCGGCGCGGGTGATGATGGTCTTCATCTGGTGCGGGGTGAGGTTCTGGCACTCGTCGATGAGGATCAGGCTCTGCTGGAAGCTGCGGCCGCGGATGTAGTTCAGCGACTTGAACTGCAGCGGCACCTTGCTGAGGATGTAGTCGACGCTGCCGTGGGTGCATTCGTCGTCCGAATGCAGGGCCTCTAGGTTGTCGGTGATGGCCCCCAGCCAGGGCTCCATCTTCTCGGCCTCGGTGCCGGGCAGGAAGCCGATGTCCTCGTCCAGGCCCTGCACGCTGCGGGTGGCGATGATGCGCCGGTAGCGCTTGGTGACCATGGTCTGCTCGATGGCCGCGGCCAGGGCCAGGATGGTCTTGCCCGAGCCGGCGGCGCCGGACAGGTTGACCAGGTGGATGTCCGGGTCGAGCAGCGCGTACAGCGCCAGCGACTGGTACAGGTCGCGCGGGCGCAGGCCCCAGGCTTCCTGGTGCAGCAGCGGCTCCTGGTGCAGGTCGAGGATCAGCAGCTCGTCCTGCTGGATGCCCTTGATCCAGCCGACGAAGCCCTGCTCGTCGACGATGAACTCGTTGATGTGCACCGCCGGCAGGTTGTCGGTGAGCTGCACGCGGTGCCAGGTGCGGCCGTGGTCCTGGCGCGTCTCGACCTTGCTGACGCGGTCCCAGAACGAGCCGTTCAGCGAGTGGTAGCCGCGCGGCAGCAGGGCCACGTCGTCGATCAGCTGGTCGGTGTGGTAGTCCTCGGCCGCCACCCCGCAGGCGCGCGCCTTCAGGCGCATGTTGATGTCCTTGGTGACCAGCACCACCCGGCGGCTGCTGTTGCGGCTCTGCAGCTCGACCAGTTGGTTGATGATCTTGTTGTCGTTGAGGTGCTCCGGCAGCCAGGTGATGGGCTCGGCGCGCTTGCTCATGAGGATCGACAGGCTGCCGCAGGGGCCGCTCTTGCCACGCTGGATGGGTACGCCATCCTCCACCTGCTCCGGGCTCGCCTCGCCGAGCACCTGGTCGATCAGGCGGATGGCCTGGCGGCATTCGGCGGCGACGGAGTGCTTTCCGGTCTTGAGCTTGTCGAGTTCCTCCAGCACCGTCATCGGGATGGCGACGTGGTGTTCCTGGAAGTTGAGCAGGGCGTTGGGATCGTGGATCAGAACGTTGGTGTCGAGGACGTAGAAGATCGGCTGGCTGGTGCTGGAACGTCCGTGGTCATCCATACGCGTGTCACCTCATTCTGGGGGCGTTACGACGGAATGCCGTGACAGCGCTCCGCCGTGCGGTGAGACGCCGGCTCTCGATGCCGGGGCTCGAGAGAGGTGCAAGCAAGGGACGGGCCGGGGCCGCCACCTGTCTGCAGGGTTCGGCGGTCTACGGCTCCAGAAATACAGGAAAAAACATGACGATAAAAAGTCTTTTTGCTTCTCAGAAAACTTTTTTTCGTCCGACGACGAAATACCTTGGCGAGGGCCCCGCGGAGCGCTAGTTTTAAAAGTCCTACCGCCCGCGAACCCCCTGCCATTTTTCGGCAAATCAGTCCCTTAGCCCGCCGAAGAACGCCTGTGCGTTGCGCTCGAGCGTCTGCAGGTGGTAGCCGCCTTCCTGCACGATGACCTGCGGCAACCCCAGCGACGCCACCTCGCGCCCGAGCCGGGCGAAGCCCTCGGTGCTCACCGCCACCTTGGACTGCGGGTCTTCGCGGTAGATGTCGAACCCCAGGGACAGCACCAGCGCCTGTGCCCCGAACTGGCGCACCGCCTGCAGCGCCTTGCCCACCTGGGCGAAGAACTCCTCCTCGCTGGCGCCATGGCGCATCGGCAGGTTGAGGTTGAAGCCCTCGCCGCGGCCCTCGCCGCGCTCGTCGTCGAAGCCGGCGACCACCGGGTAGAAGTTGGTCGGGTCACCGTGGACCGAGACGTAGAGCACGTCGTCGCGGCCGTAGAAGATTTCCTGGATGCCCTGGCCGTGGTGCATGTCGGTATCGAGGATGGCGACCTTGCCGAACCGCGCGCGCAGCTCGGCGGCGGCGATGGCGGCGTTGTTCAGGTAGCAGAAGCCGCCGGCGCCCTCCTCCCGCGCATGATGGCCCGGCGGGCGGCACAGCGCGTAGGCCGAGGGCGCGCCGTCGCGCACCGCCCGCGCAGCCGCCACCGCGCTCTGCGCCGACCAGTAGGCCGCGCGCCAAGTGTGCCGGCCCACCGGGCAGCTGCCGTCGGCGAGGTAGCGCGCCGCCTGGGCGAGGATGCCGCGCAGCGGGTTGCCCTCGCGGATGAACACGTTGGACATCACCTCGTCGCCCCAGTCCTCCGGCACCTGGTGCCAACGCTCATAGGCGTGCTCGAGAAAGTCCAGGTAGGCGGCGCTGTGCGCCGCCAGCAGCGGTTCGCGGCCGAAGTCCCGCGGTTCGTCCAGCGCGAAGCCCAGCGCGCGGACGGCCGCCAGCAGGTGCTCGGCGCGCTGCGGGACCTCCTGCGGGGTGCGCATCTGGCCACGGGAAAAGTAGCTGCGCGGCACGTGCAGCAGCTGGTCGGGGTGGAAGAAGGTCTGCATGGCTGTCTCCTTCAGTCGATCCGGCCGGCGCGGGCCAGCACGGCGTTGAGCAGGACGTCGGCACCCTGGGCGGCGTGGGCGGGGATCACGTCCTCGGCCTCGTTGTGGCTCAGGCCGCCGACGCAGGGGATGAACACCATCGCGGTCGGGCAGTTGCGCGCCAGGTGGATGGCATCGTGGCCGGCGCCGCTGACGATGTCCTGGTGCGAGTAACCCAGCGCCCGCACCGCCTCGCGCACGTGGCCGACGCAATCGGCGTCGAAGGGCGTGGCCGGGCTGAGCCAGTGCAGGCCCGCCTCCAGCGCCAGCCCGCGGCGCGCGGCGATGGCCTCCAGCAGCGCACGCGCCTCCTGCTCCATGGCGCCTATCACCTCGTCCTGGTGGTGGCGCAGGTCGATGGTGAAGTCCACCTGCCCGGCGATGGTGTTGCGCGAGGACTTGGCGATCGCCAGCTGGCCCACGGTCACCAGGCCGTGGGGCGCGAAGCGCTGGGCCAGCGCCTCCAGCGCCTGGATCATCTCGGCGGCGCCGAACAGCGCGTCGTGGCGCAGCGGCATCGGCGTGGTGCCGGCGTGGGCGGCCTGGCCGCCCACGCGCACGTCCAGCCAGCGGATGGCCTGGCCGCCGGTGACCACGCCGACGTCGACGGCGTTGTCCTCCAGGATCGGCCCCTGCTCGATGTGCGCCTCGAAGTAGGCATCCAGCCGGCGCCCCAGCGGCAGGTCGCCCTGCCAGCCGAGCGCCCGCAGGGCCTCGCCGACGCTGATGCCCTCGGCATCCCGGGCGTTCAGCGCGGCGTCCAGCGCCATGGCGCCGGTGAAGGCCGCCGAGCCGAGCATGGCCGGGGTGAAGCGCGCGCCTTCCTCGTTGGTCCAGACCGCGACCTCCAGCGGGCGGCGGGTGCGGATGCCCTGGTCATTCAGGCTGCGCAGCACTTCCAGCCCGGCGAGCACACCATACACGCCGTCGAAGCGGCCCCCCTCGGGCTGGGTGTCGAGGTGGCTGCCCATCACCACGGGGTCCAGCCCATCGTCCTCGCCGGCGCGGCGGGCGAACAGGTTGCCCACCGCG
Source organism: Pseudomonas sp. JH-2 (assembly GCF_036231725.1). Classification (NCBI taxonomy): domain Bacteria; kingdom Pseudomonadati; phylum Pseudomonadota; class Gammaproteobacteria; order Pseudomonadales; family Pseudomonadaceae; genus Pseudomonas; species Pseudomonas sp. JH-2. The sequence continues at coordinate 4,625 of NZ_JAZAQP010000043.1, forward strand.
TCGCGGCGCAGGCCCAGGCCGGCGTCGCGGCACCAGCCTTCGAACAGCTCGCGGCCGTGGCGATCCTCTTCCGAAAGCGCCAGCCGGCGCGAACCGCCACGGGCGGTGGCGCCCACCCGGGCCATGTCCATCAGGCTCGCCCACAGGCGCTCGGCATCGATCTTCAGCATCAGGGTCTCCTTGGAGTCAGGCGGTGGCCGGCGCGGTGCGCACGCGCAGCCGGCGGTCGAGGCCGACGATGCACAGCAGCGAGAGGCCGGCCAGCAGGGAATAGAACAGCGCCAGGGGCAGCCACTGGCCGTCGAAGCGGTGCGCCAGCCAGGTGCCGATCAGCGGGGTGAGCCCGCCGGCGATGGCGCCGCAGACCTGGTAGGCGATGGAGATCGCCGAATAGCGCACGCGGGTGTCGAACACCTCGCTGACGAACCCGGCGATCACCGAATAGAAGCTGGCCATGCACACCACGGCGGTCGCGATGCCGAGGATGATCGCCAGCGCATGGCCCTGGCTGACCAGCAGGAACATCGGATAGGGCGAGGCCACCGCCAGCAGCGCGGCCAGCTTGAGGAAGCGCGCCGCGCCCATGACTTCGGCCAGCCGCGCGGCCAGCGGCTGCACGCAGAGCTGGATGACCGCCACGTAGAACAGGCAGTCGAGGATCAGCGCGCGGTCGATGGCGAGGTTCTGCGTGGTGTAGGAAATCATGAAGGTGTTGGTGAAGTAGACGCCGGCGATGCCGATGGTGTTGGCGCCGATGCACAGCAGCAGTGGCCGCCAGGCGTTGCGCAGCACTTCCAGTGCCGGCAGCTTGTGCTGCCGGGCCTGCTGCTTCACCCGGGCGAACTCGGGGGATTCGTTGACGCCCAGGCGAATCGCCAGGCCCACCAGCAGCAGCGCCGAGCTGGCCAGGAACGGCAGGCGCCAGCCCCAGTCGAGGAAGACCGCGCCGTCCAGGCTGGTGACGGCCTTGAATGCCAGCAGCGAGAGGATCAGCCCGGCCGGGCTGCCCAACTGGGCGAAGGAGGCGAAGAAGGTGCGCCGGCCGCTGGGCGCGTGCTCGCCGGCCATCAGCACCGCCCCGCCCCACTCGCCGCCCACGGCGATGCCCTGGACGATGCGCAGCGCCACCAGCAGCACCGGCGCCAGCAGGCCGACCTGCCCGTAGGTCGGCAGCAGGCCGATGCACACGGTGGCCACGCCCATCATCACCAGGGTGACCAGCAGCGCCTTCTTGCGCCCGATGCGGTCGCCCAGGTGGCCGAAGATCAGCCCGCCCAGCGGACGCGCGAAGAAGCCCACGGCGAAGGTGCCGAAGGCGGCCATGGTGCTGAGGAACTGGCTTTGCGAGGGGAAGAACAGGGTGCCGAACACCAGGGCGGCGGCGGTGGCGTAGATATAGAAGTCGTACCACTCGATCATGGTACCGATGAAGGCGGCCGTGGCGGCACGGACCGGCTGTGGCGCGGGTTGGGACATGTCAGGCTCCCGATCTTGTGGTTTGTTCTGGGCAGCGGCGGTAGGGCTCGGCGCTCTGCGGCGCCTGTGGACGTTATCGCCCCCGGCTGGATAATCAGTCAATTTTCTAATCATTATTCAAAGAATAATTGCTGCTTATAATCAGCGGATTGCCCCACGGAGCCTCGCGATGGAACTCGGCCGCCACCTCAACGACCGCCTGGACTGGAACCTGCTGCGCACCTGGCTGGTGATCGGCCAGGAACGCAGCATCAGCCGCGCCGCCGCGCGCCTGCACCTGACCCAGCCGGCGGTCAGCCAGGCCCTGCGCCGCCTGGAGGAACAACTCGGCGCCGCCCTGGTGCAGCGGCGCGGGCCGCGCTTCGAGGTCACGGCGCTGGGCGAGGAGATCCTGCGCATCGCCGGTGACATCAACGGCAACGTCTCGCGCCTGGCCGCCGCCCTGGAGCAACCGGCCGACCAGGTGGTGGGCAAGGTCCGCCTGCTGAGCATCAGCCGGATCCAGTCGGACTTCTACGACGGCTTCCTCGCCGACTTCCACCGCGCCCACCCCGGCGTGGAACTGGACATCGAGGTGATGCGCAGCGCCGACGTGCTCAGCGCGCTGCAGCAGAAGACCGCCACCCTCGGCCTGGCCCTGTGCCGCCAGCCCTCGCCGCGCCTGGAGCAGCGCGCCTTCCTGCGCCAGCGCTACGTGTTCCTCTGCGGCCGCCACCATCCGTTCTTCGGGCGCCGCGACCTGCGCCTGGCCGACCTGCAGGGCGAGAACTACGTGACCTTCACCAGCGACCAGATCGGCGAGGTGCTCTCGCCGCTGACCATCTTCCGCGACCAGCAGGGCTTCACCGGCAAGCTGGTGGCTTCCTCGCCCAGCCTGGAGGAAGTCCGCCGCCTGGTGCACTGCGGTTTCGGCATCGGCTGCCTGCCCCGGCACATAGTCGCCGACGACCTGGCCCAGGGCCGCCTCTGGGCGCTGCCGCCGGAGGACGGCGTGGCCGACGTGGACATCCACCTGCTGTGGAACCGCGAGCAGAAACACACCCAGGCCGAGCGCTGCTTCCTCGGCGAACTGCTCAAGCGCATGGAACAGGTGCCGGTGGAACAGCGCCTCCTATCGTCCCCATAGCTGGAGCCGACGCCCGCGACTCCCTACAATCGCCCGACGCTTCGAGGAGACCGCACGATGCTGATGGTGATTTCCCCCGCCAAGACCCTGGACTACGAGACCCCGCCGGTCACCGACCGCCACACCCTGCCGCTGCACCTGGACGATGCCCAGGAGCTGATCGGCGTGCTGCGCGAGATGACCCCGGCGCAGATCGGCAGCCTGATGAGCCTGTCGGACAAGCTCGCCGGCCTGAACGCCGCGCGCTACGCCAGCTGGCACCCCGACTTCACCCCGGCCAACGCCAGGCAGGCGCTGCTGGCCTTCAAGGGCGACGTCTACACCGGCCTTGCCGCCGAGGACTTCGACGACGCCGACTTCGACTTCGCCCAGCGCCACCTGCGCATGCTGTCCGGCCTGTACGGCGTGCTGCGGCCGCTGGACCTGATGCAGCCCTACCGCCTGGAGATGGGCACCAGGCTGGCCAACGCCCGCGGCGCCAACCTCTACGAGTTCTGGGGCGAGCGCATCAGCGCCTGGCTCGGCCAGGACCTCGCCGAGCAGGGCGACGCCGTGCTGCTCAACCTGGCCTCCAACGAATACTTCGGCGCGGTGAAGCGCAAGGCGCTGGACGCCCGCATCATCGATACCGAGTTCAAGGACCTGAAGAACGGCCAGTACAAGATCATCAGCTTCTACGCCAAGAAGGCCCGCGGCCTGATGGCCCGCTACGTGATCAAGGAGCGCCTGACCGACCCCGAGGGCCTGAAGGACTTCGACTACGCCGGCTACCGCTTCGCCGCCGAGGCGTCCTCCGCCGACCGCCTGGTGTTCCTGCGCGACCAGCCCGACGCCTGATTCGCCCCCGAAAGTGGCGGCCAAACGGCCGCCACACCCTCCCCGCGCTACCGTCGATCCCCTTCCGGGCGCCCCGCGCCGTCGAATTACCCACACGGCGAAAATGGTCAAGGCTACCGTTCGTCGGTAACCGTGGGGACTTTGAAAAAAATTTTCTCGCCCCCGTGCGCCATCACCGCCGTGAAAAAGCGCCAGTTTTGCCATCGCGGATGTAATCCATTGGCCATTAAAAGCATCCCGCCATTACATGCAATTCAAGATTGCAAGTTGCACGAAATACCTTGAAACACCCTTCCAGGCATCCTGAACGGTAGCTGAACGAAGTGTAAAACGGCTGAATCACTGCGGAACTTTTCCCAGCCGTTGCATTTTGCAAGCCCGCCGAAAACGACGTTCGCGTTACAAGCTGATATCAAAAGCGCGCTCTTTGATGGCCAATGGATATTTAATTCCGACGGCCTCACAGGATGGGTGGCAGGAACTATCGAGCGGCGTCGAACATCCTACTTCCGCAACGCCCAATCATGGGTTTGTTGCCCATAACAGGTTTTTCGAAAACGCATCGAGCGGCGCTCGACGGCCTCGTTCAACCTGAATAATTTCAATGGCTTATGAAATTAATGCAGAACTCCAAAGCAAACTTTAGTGCATCAGAAGAGTGCAATTAATTCTAACTTTGCAATCCTCCTGAAACATTAAAGTGCATGCCGCGGAACTCTGCCCGAATTGAGTGCAGAAAATTCGAGTCACTCACGGACTGCCTGAAGCGGCGCGCCTGAAAGGGGCGCCGCGACAAAAGGGAATTGGCCAGACGGCCAACTTTTAACAGCTCGACAAAGCAGAGGTGAATACGATGCGTATCAGCATCTTTGGTCTTGGCTACGTCGGTGCAGTATGCGCCGGTTGCCTGTCCGCCCGTGGTCACGAAGTGATCGGCGTGGACGTTTCCACCACCAAGATCGACCTGATCAACCGCGGCAAGTCGCCCATCGTCGAACCGGGGCTGGAGCCCCTGCTGGAACAGGGCATCCGCACCTCGCGGCTGTCGGGCACCACCGACTTCAAGCAGGCGGTGCTGGACAGCGACGTCTCCTTCATCTGCGTCGGCACCCCGAGCAAGAAGAACGGCGACCTGGACCTGGGCTACATCGAGAGCGTGTGCCGCGAGATCGGCTATGCCATCCGCGAGAAGGCCGGCCGCCACACCGTGGTGGTGCGCAGCACCGTGCTGCCGGGCACCGTGAAGAACGTGGTGATCCCGATCATCGAGGACTGCTCGGGCAAGCAGGCCGGAGTCCACTTCGGCGTCGGCACCAACCCGGAATTCCTCCGCGAGAGCACCGCGATCAAGGACTACGACTTCCCGCCCATGACCGTCATCGGCGAGCTGGACGCCCAGACCGGCGACCTGCTGGAGGAAATCTACCGCGAGCTGGACGCGCCGATCATCCGCAAGTCCATCGAGGTCGCGGAAATGATCAAGTACACCTGCAACGTCTGGCACGCGGCCAAGGTCACCTTCGCCAACGAGATCGGCAACATCGCCAAGGCCGTCGGCGTCGATGGCCGCGAGGTGATGGACGTGGTCTGCCAGGACCGCAAGCTGAACCTGTCGCGCTACTACATGAAGCCCGGCTTCGCCTTCGGCGGCTCCTGCCTGCCCAAGGACGTGCGCGCCCTCACCTACCGCGCCGGCCAGCTGGACGTCGAGCACCCGATGATCGGCTCGATCATGCGCAGCAACGCCTACCAGGTGCAGAAGGCCTTCGACATCATCACCGCCCACGGTAGCCGCAAGGTCGGCCTGCTCGGCCTGTCGTTCAAGTCCGGCACCGACGACCTGCGCGAGAGCCCGCTGGTGGAACTGGCCGAGATGCTCATCGGCAAGGGCTACGAGCTGCAGATCTTCGACCGCAACGTCGAGTACGCCCGCGTCCATGGCGCGAACAAGGAGTACATCGAGTCGAAGATCCCCCACGTCTCCTCGCTGCTGGTCTCCGACCTCGACCAGGTGGTGAAGACCTCCGACGTGCTGGTGCTGGGCAACGGCGACGAGCTGTTCGTCGACGTGGTGAACAAGGCGCCCGAGGGCAAGAAGGTGGTCGACCTGATCGGCTTCATGGCCCACGGCTCCGACGAGCGCGCCGAAGGCATCTGCTGGTAAGCGCCACCGGCTCTTCGTAGGAGCGAGCTTGCTCGCGAACGCTGTTCCCCGGCGACAACCGGAGCCGGGGCGGTTCGCGAGCAAGCTCGCTCCTACGGGAGCCACCTGCCCCTTCGACGCAACGACGGACCTCATCATGGACGCATACAAACGAGCCCTCGGCGAAGCCACCGGCTGGCTGGCCTTCCTCTGCCTGCTGATGGGCCTGGCGCTGGTCGTGCCGCCGACGGTGTTCGACCCCAATGCCCGCGACTTCCTGCTGATCATCGGCGCGGTGGGCATCTGGCGCTACTCCATGGGCGGCCTGCACTTCCTGCGCGGCATGCTCTTCCTGCACGTCGTCTACCCGCACTACAAGCGGCGCCTGCGCAAGCTCGGCAAGGCGGCGGACCCGTCCCACGTCTACCTGATGGTCACCAGCTTCCGCATCGACGCCATGACCACCTCCATGGTCTACCGCTCGGTGATCCAGGAGGCCATCGCCTGCGGCTACCCGACCACCGTGGTCTGCTCCATCGTCGAGATGTCCGACCAGGTGCTGATCAAGCAGCAGTGGCACAAGCTCAACCCGCCGGCCCACGTGAAGCTGGACTTCGTGCGCATCCCCGGCACCGGCAAGCGCGACGGCCTGGCCCACGGCTTCCGCGCCATCTCCCGGCACATGCCCGACGAAGGCTCGGTGGTGGCGGTGATCGACGGCGACACCGTGCTCGAACCCGGCGTGGTCAAGGCCACGGTGCGCTGGTTCAAGCTGTTCCCCCGCGTCGGCGGCCTGACCACCAACGAATTCTGCGAGGTGCAGGGCGGCTACGTGATGAGCCAGTGGCACAAGCTGCGCTTCGCCCAGCGCCACATCAACATGTGCTCCATGGCCCTGTCCAAGCGCGTGCTGACCATGACCGGGCGCATGTCGGTATTCCGCGCCGCGGTGGTCACCGACCCCGACTTCATCGCCGACGTCGAGGCCGATCACCTGGACCACTGGCGCCTGGGGCGCTTCCAGTTCCTCACCGGCGACGACAAGTCCAGCTGGTACAGCCTGATGCGCCTGGGCTACGACACCTTCTACGTGCCGGACGCGGCCATCAACACCGTCGAGCACCCGCCGGAGAAGAGCTTCGTCAAGGCCAGCCGCAAGCTGATGTTCCGCTGGTACGGCAACAACCTGCGGCAGAACTCCCGCGCCCTGGCCCTGGGCCCGCAGCGCCTGGGCTGGTTCACCACCGTGGTGCTGTTCGACCAGCGCCTGTCCATGTGGACCTGCCTGCTCGGCCTGGTGGCGGCGATCATCGCCAGCATCAAGTACAGCATCACCTTCCTGCTGGTGTACCTGCTGTGGATCGGCATCACCCGCCTGATCCTCACCCTGCTGCTGTCGCTGTCCGGCCACCCGATCGGCCCGGCCTACCCGCTGATCCTCTATTACAACCAGATCGTCGGCGCCCTGGTGAAGATCTACGTGTTCTTCCGCCTCGACCAGCAGTCCTGGACGCGCCAGAGCACCAAGCTCGACCGCGGCCTGAACAGCTACCAGCGCTGGTTCAACACCTGGTCCTCGCGCGCCATGACCTTCTCTGCCGCCAGTGTGTTCGTCGCCGTACTCCTGACGATCGTATGACCCCTTGAGCAACCGGCCCGCGGCCGATCCGACCCGTTTCGAACATAGGACCGACTTCATGAATACCGCCGTCAACGTCAACGTCGTGCACGAATCCGAAGCCCAGCGCCAGCACGCGCGGGTCAAGCTGCCCGCGCGCATCCGCTACATCGGCGCCAACCGCGAGGGCGTCGACGCAAGGCTGCTGGACCTTTCCGCCGGCGGCTTCGCCTTCACCGCCAGCGGCGCGCCGATCCAGGTCGGCGACATCCACAAGGGCAAGCTGCTGTTCCAGATCGACAGCATCAGCTTCGCCCTGGAGGTGGAGTTCCAGGTGCGCTCCTTCGACCCGGACAGCCGCCGCACCGGCTGCGAGTTCCAGCACCTGAAGCCGCGCGAGGTCGCCGCCCTGCGCTACCTGATCACCGCGTACCTGGCCGGCGAGGTGGTCAGCGTCGGCGACATGCTCAACACCCTGCAGCGCGAGAACTTCACCAAGGCCCGCAAGCACGGCGGCGCCGGCGGCGGCATGGGCTTCTTCGGCCGCGTCCGCGCGGTGACCCTGAGCACCGCCATCTTCGTGGTCGGCGTCGGCGCCTTCGCCTTCATCCTCAACCAGCTGTACAACCTGTACTTCGTCACCCATGCCGACTCCGGCGTGGTCAACATCCCCGCCCAGCAGATCACCATGCCCCGCGAGGGCACCGTGGACAGCCTGGTGCAGCTGGACGCCGAGGTGGCCAAGGGCGCGCCCATCGCCACCTTCTCCACCAGCCTGCTGGACCTGCTCAAGGGCAACCTGTCCGACGAGCAGCTCAACCCCGGCAACATCGAGAAGCTCTTCGGCCACCAGCTCAAGGGCACCCTCACCAGCCCCTGCGACTGCCGGGTGATCGAGCAGCGCGTCGCCAACGGCCAGTACGCCAACAAGGGCGACGTGATCTTCACCCTGGCCCCGCGCGAGGCCAGCGCCACCGTCGAGGCGCGCTTCGCCTACCGCAACGCCGCCGAGCTCTCGCCGGGCACCCTGGTGCACTTCCAGGTCGCCGGCGACAGCGAGGTGCGCAGCGGCCGCATCCTGCGCACCGCGCCGGTGGACGGCGACCTGTCTTCGGAAATCCGCGCGCAGATCCAGCCCGAGCAGCCGCTGGACAGCCAGCTCGCCGGGCGTCCGGCGGAAGTCAGCATCGGCGGCCTGCCCGGCCGCACCCTGCTGAACAAGGCCATGGCCATGGCCACCGCGCGCTGAGGACCGAACCATGAACGCCATCGCCCACCATCCGCTGCGCGGCGCCGCCCTGGCCCTGGCCATCGGCCTGGCCGCCGGCTGCGCCGGCCTGCCGGACCAGCGCCTGGCCGACGAGGCCATGGCCCGCGGCGACATCGCCACCGCCCAGGCCAACTACCAGGCCCTGGCCACCCTCGGCTACACCGACGCGCAGATCGGCCTGGCCGACATGCAGGCCGCCAGCGGCGACAGCGCCGCCCAGGCCAAGGCCGAGAAGCTCTACCGCGACGCGGCCGAGACCTCGCCGCGGGCCCGCGCGCGCCTGGGCAAGTGGCTGGCGGCCAAGCCCGGCGCCAGCGACGCCGAGCACCGCGAGGCCGAGCAGTTGCTCAACCGCGCCTTCAACGAGGGCGAGGACAGTGCCCTGGTGCCGCTGATCGTGCTCTACCTGCAGTACCCACAGGCCTGGCCGGGGGTGAACCCGCAGCAGCGCATCGACCAGTGGCGCGCCCAGGGCCTGCCCCAGGCGGACCTGGCGCAGATCATCCTGTACCGCACCCAGGGCACCTACAACCAGCACCTGGGCGAGATCGAGCAGGTCTGCCAGCGCTGGCTGACGCGCATGGACGTGTGCTGGATGGAGCTGGCCACGGTCTACCAGGTGCAGGGCGACGCGGATAAGCAGAAGGCCCACCTCGACCGCCTGCGCGCCGCGCACAAGGCCGGCCGGGTGCCGCCCGAGCGCGTGGAATCGGTGGCCCAGGTGCTGGCCGACGCCGACCTCGGCAAGCCCGACCCGCAGACCGCCCAGGCGCTGCTCAGCGAACTGGCGCCGAGCTATCCCGCGGCCTGGGTCGACCTCGCCAAGCTGCAGTACGACTACCCCGAGCTGGGTGACGTCGACCAGATGCTCGACTACCTGAAGAAGGGCCAGGACGCCGCCCAGCCGCGCGCCGAACTGCTGCTGGGGCGCCTGTACTACGACGGCAAGTGGATGCCCCAGGACCCGGCCAAGGCCGAGCAGCACCTGCTCAAGGCCGCCGCCAGCGAACCCCAGGCGCACTATTACCTGGGGCAGATCTACCGCCGCGGCTTCCTCGGCAAGGTCTACCCGCAGAAGGCCGCCGACCACCTGCTGATCGCCGCCCGCGCCGGCCAGGCCAGCGCCGACATGGCCCTGGCGCAGCTCTGGTCCCAGGGCCGCGGCGTGCAGCCCAACCGCGTCAACGCCTACGTCTTCGGCACCCTGGCGCAGCGCCAGCAGATACCCCAGGCCGGCGACCTGATGAGCGAACTGCAACCGCAGCTGCAGCCGGCTGAACTGAGCCAGGCGCAGCAGCTGCTCAAGCGCGAGGAACAGGCCCGCGGCGCCAACTGGCAGGCCACCGTCAGCCTCATGCAGAACGAACAGGAACAAGAAAGCCTATGAAGCGCCCCGACCCGACCTCCGCCCCGCTGTTCCAACCGATCCGCCTGGCCCGCGCCATCCGCCGCGCCCGGCTGTTCCCGGCGATGCTCGGCGCCGGCATGAGCCTGGCCGGCACCCTGTTCGCCGCCGGCGCCTGGGCCGACGACACGCCGCCGAAGAACTACGGCATCGACATCAAGATCACCGCCGAGTCCGAGGACGACCGTGACCTGGGCACCGCCCACGGCGGCGACCTCAACGGCATCGGCATCGACCTGCGGCCCTGGGCCTTCGGCCAGTGGGGGCAGTGGAGCGCCTACGTGATGGGCCAGGCGGTGGCCGCCACCGACACCATCCAGACCGACACCCTGCAGTCCGACGAGGTCGACGCCAGCGGCCGCGACAGCAGCGACAACAAGCGCGAACCGGACGACGCCTACCTCGCCCTGCGCGAGTTCTGGGTGGACTACGCCGGCCTCACCCAGTACCCCGGCGAGCACCTGCGCTTCGGCCGCCAGCGCCTGCGCGACGACAGCGGCATGTGGCAGGACACCAACATCGAGGCGCTGAACTGGACCTTCGACACCACCCTGCTGCGCGCCCACCTGGGCGCCGCCCAGCGCTTCTCCGAGTACCGCACCGACATCACCGACCTGGCGCCGGAAGACGAGGACCGCACCCACCTGTTCGGCGACATCTCCACGCAGTGGGCGCCGCACCACTGGGTGGGCCTGCGCCTGCACCACAGCGACGACAGCGGCAACCTGCCGGAGCCGGGCGAGACCATAGACTCGCTGGACAAGCGTTCCACCGGCGACCTCACCTGGGTCGGCGTCGAGGCCAACGGCGACGGCTACAACTACCGCTCGCAGATGCCGCTGAACTACTGGGCCAGCGCCACCTGGCTGACCGGCAACCGCGACCGCCTGACCAGCGCCGCGGTGGACGGCGAACGCGTGGCCACCGGCAAGCAGAGCGGCGACGTCAACGCCTACGGCATCGACCTGGGCCTGCGCTGGAACATCGACGAGCAATGGCGCGCCGGCGTCGGCTACGCCCGCGGCAGCGGCGGCGGCCACGACGGCGAGGACCAGTACGAGCAGACCGGCCTGCAGAGCAACCGCTCCAACTTCACCGGCACCCGCGCCCGCGTGCATCGCTTCGGCGAGGCCTTCCGCGGCGAGCTTTCCAACCTCCAGGACGCCACCCTGTTCGGCGCCTGGCAGCTGCGCGACGACTACGACGCCAGCGTCGTGTACCACAAGTTCTGGCGCGTGGACGGCGACTCGGACATCGGCAACAGCGGCATCAGCGCGCCGCTGGAGAACAACTCCAAGGACATCGGCCAGGAAGTCGACCTGGTGGTCACCAAGTACTTCAAGCAGGGCCTGCTGCCCGCCTCGATGAGCCAGTACATCGACGAGCCCTCGGCCCTGGTGCGCTTCCGCGGCGGCGTCTTCAAGCCCGGCGACGCCTACGGCAGCCACGTCGACTCGACGATGCACCACGCCTTCGTCGATTTCATCTGGCGCTTCTGAGGAGCAGGGCGATGCGAGCTGGCAGTCACTGGTTCCCCGCGTTCGCGGGGATGACGGAACAACCCTCCCGCGTGCGAACGGGCACGGGGAGCGCGGGGGTTCGCATCCCCCGCCCGGCGACCGTCACTCCCGCGCGCGCGGGAGCCCAGCGCCTTCCGGCTCCACGCCCACAGGGAGAACCCACCATGAACCGCCCCCCGCTGCCCCTGGCAGCCCTGCTGCTCGGCGGCCTGCTGGTCGCCACGGGCCCCGCCTGGGCCTCCACCCCGGCGACCAACGCCAAGGACCACGAGGCCAGCGAGCAATCCTCGCCGGCCAACCAGCCCGGCCACGTCCAGGGCCTGAAGGAAACCGGCAACTACACCGTGACCGCGCTGCCCGAGGGCCCGCTGCACCTGGAGCCGCCGAAGCTGCCGGACCTTTCCGGCTACACCGCCGCGGCGGTGGAGCAGAAGATCGTGCGCAAGCCCGGCGGCAAGGCCGTGGTGCAGCGCATGGTGCAGCAGCAACCGCTGAAGGAATTCACCGGCGGCCAGAACCGCCTGGCCGAGTGGGTCAAGCGCCAGCGGCAGATGCCCCAGGCCATCTTCATCGAGGGCGGCTACGTCAACCTCGCGCAGCTCGCCGGCAAGCTCGGCAAGGCGCTGGAACAGGTCGAGCCCGGCGTGTTCGTCGCCCGCCTGCCGATCGTGGTCAGCCAGGGCGCAACCCTCGAGATCGACGGCAAGGTCAAGGAACTGCGCCTGTCCCAGGACCGCGGCGCCTTCCTGGTCAACGACGGCAAGCTGTTCGTGCGCAACACCAAGGTCACCGCCTGGAACGAGGCCAGGGGCGAGCCGGCCTGGTTCAAGAGCCCCAACGAGTTCCGCCCCTTCCTGATCTCCTGGGGCGGCGCCGAGGCGTACCTGGTCGACAGCACCTTCCAAAGCTTCGGCTACAACGCCTCCAAGGCCTACGGCATCTCCATCTCGCAGTACAGCCCGGGCATGGACAAGACCATGAAGCGCCCGCGGCCCAAGGGCTGGGTGATCGGCTCCACCTTCGTCGACAACTGGTACGGCTTCTACTGCTACGAGGCCGACGACCTGGTGGTGCGCGGCAATACCTACCGCGACAACGTCATCTACGGCATCGACCCGCACGACCGCTCGCACCGCCTGATCATCGCCGAGAACACCGTGCACGGGACGAAGAAGAAGCACGGCATCATCGTCTCGCGGGAGGTCAACGACAGCTGGATCTTCCACAACAAGACCTACGACAACCACCTCTCCGGCATCGTCCTGGACCGTAACTCCGAACGCAACCTGGTGGCCTACAACGAGGTGTACCGCAACCACTCCGACGGCATCACCCTGTACGAGAGCGGCGACAACCTCATCTACGCCAACCAGGTGCTGGGCAACCGCCGCCACGGCATCCGCATCCGCAACAGCGTGAACATCCGCCTGTACGAGAACCTCGCCGCCGGCAACCAGCTGCTGGGCGTGTACGGGCACATCAAGGACCTGTCCAACACCGACCGCAACATCGACCTCGACCCCTTCGACACCAAGGTGTCGCTCATCGTGGTCGGCGGCAAGCTGGTCGGCAACGGCTCCGGCCCGCTGTCGGTGGACTCGCCGCTGTCCCTGGAACTGTACAAGGTGGCCATGCTCGGCCCGACCAAATCCTCCGGCATCAGCTTCAACGGCGTGCTCGGCGAGAAGCAGGACCAGATCCTCGACCTGCTCGTGCGCCAGCAGCGCGCCGTGCTGATCGACCCCGTGGAAAGCCAGGCCGAACTGCAGAATTGAGGACCCGTACCATGACCATCCGCCCCCATCATCTGCTGCGCCTGTCGAGCCTCGCCGCCGGCCTGCTGCTGGCCCACGGTGCTCTCGCCGCCGGCGCCGCCGACGCCGGCGCGCCGACCTACAGCGCCCTGCCGGCCGCCGGCCTGTGCCCGGCCGCGGCCGACGACAAGGCCTACAACACCAAGTACCTGGGCTTCTTCACCCACCTGGTGCCGGCCCAGGAAGACTGGCTGTTCCGCACCACCTACGACCTGCGTACCGACTTCGGCACCACGCCCGAGGGCTGGCGCGAGCTCAAGGCGCTGAACGAGGCGCTCAAGCGCCGCGGCGTCGAGCTGATGGTGGTCTACCAGCCCACCCGCGGCCTCATCAACCGCGAGAAGCTCAGCCCCGAAGAGAAGGCCGGCTTCAACTACGAGCTGGCGAAGAAGAACTACCTGGCGACCATCGCCAGGTTCCGCGAGGCCGGCATCTACACCCCGGACTTCTCGCCGCTGTTCGACGAGAAGCAAGCGCACCCCTACTACTTCAAGGGCGACCACCACTGGACGCCCTACGGCGCCATGCGCAGCGCGAAGATCGCCGCCGAAACCCTGAAAGAGATGCCCGCCTACGCGGACATCCCGAAGAAGGAATTCGAGAGCAAGCGCGTGGGCCTGCTGTCCAAGCTCGGCACCTTCCACAAGGCCGCCGCCCAGCTGTGCGGCAGCAGCTACGCGCCGCAGTACGTCGACCGCTTCGAGACCGAGCCGGTGGGCGACAGCGGCGGCGGCGACCTGTTCGGCGACGGCGGCGACCCGCAGGTGGCGGTGGTCGGCACCTCCAACAGCGGCCCGGCGTACAACTTCGTCGGCTTCCTGGAGCAGTACGGCAAGGTCGACATCCTCAACAACGCGGTCTCCGGCGGCGGTTTCGACAGCTCGCTGCTGGCCTACCTGACCAGCAAGGAATTCCACGACAAGCCGCCGAAGATCCTGGTCTGGGAATTCGCCACCCACTACGACATGGCGCAGAAGAGCTTCTACCGCCAGGCCATGCCCCTGGTGGCCAACGGCTGCGCCGAGCAGAAGGCCGTGCTCAGCCGCAAGGTCAAGCTGCACGCCGGGCGCAACGAGGTACTGCTCAACAGCGGCGCGCTGCCGATCCGCAGCGGCAGCTACACCGCCGACGTCACCTACAGCGACCCGGGCATCCACGAACTGAAGAACACCGTCTGGTACATGAACGGCCGCCGCGAGCAATTGAAGATCGAGCAGTCCAAGGCCGTGGACACCGGCGGGCGCTACGTCTTCGAGCTGCGCAACGACGAGGACTGGCCGGACCAGCAGTTCCTCTCCCTGGAAATCGAGGCGCCCGACGACATGCCGGCCGGCCTCGAGGTCGAGGCGAAGCTGTGCCAGACGCCGCAGATCAAGGCCACCGACAGCCGCGTGGCCGGGAGGTAGAACCATGTCCATCCAGCGACTTTCCCGCAGCAAGACCCTGCGCCTGCTCTGGCCGGCCATGGCCCTGGGCAGCCTGGCCAGCCTGTACGGCCAGAGCAGCCAGGCCGCCGACCTGGTGCCGCCGCCGGGCTACTTCGCCGCGGTCGGCGAGCGCAAGGGCGACGCCGACAGCTGCCCGGCGGTGCCCGCGCCCTACACCGGCTCGCTGCAGTTCACCAGCAAGTACGAGGGCTCCGACTCGGCGCGCGCCACCCTCAACGTCGCCGCCGAGGGCAAGTTCCGCGAGCAGATCAAGGACATCACCGACATGGAGCGCGGCACCACCAAGCTGATCACCCAGTACATGCGCAGCGGCCACAAGGGCGACCTGGACTGCGCACTGAACTGGCTGACCACCTGGGCCCGGGCCGACGCCCTGGAGAGCGCCGACTTCAACCACACCGGCAAGTCCATGCGCAAATGGGCCCTGGGCAGCCTGTCCTCGTCCTACCTGCGCCTGAAGTTCAGCAGCAGCCGCCCGCTGGCGGCCTACCCGCAGCAGGCGGCGCAGATCGAACAGTGGTTCGGCAAGCTCGGCACCCAGGTGGTCAGCGACTGGAGCAACCTGCCGCTGAAGAAGATCAACAACCACAGCTACTGGGCCGCCTGGTCGGTGATGTCCACCGCCGTGGTGACCAACCGCCGCGACCTGTTCGACTGGTCGGTGCGCGAATTCAAGGTGGCGGCCAGCCAGGTCGACGCCCAGGGCTACCTGCCCAACGAACTCAAGCGCCGCCAGCGCGCCCTGTCCTACCACAACTACAGCCTGCCGCCGCTGGCGATGATCGCCGCCTTCGCCCAGGTCAACGGCGTGGACCTGCGCCAGGAGAACAACGGCGCGCTGCAACGCCTGGCCGAACGGGTGATGCAGGGCGTGAACGACCAGCAGGACTTCGACCGCCGGACCGGCAACGACCAGGACATGACCGACCTGAAGGAAAACAGCAAGTTCGCCTGGCTGGAGCCCTACTGCGCGCTCTACAGCTGCGCGCCGAAGACCCAGGACTGGCGCAGGAAGATGGAGCCGTTCAACAGCTTCCGCCTCGGCGGCGACGTAACCAAGGTGTTCAACCGCGGCAACGGCAGCTGAGGCAACGGCGGATAACCGCGAACGGTTATTCGCCCTACGTTCGGACTGCCCCCTGGCGTAGGGCGAATAACGCTCCGCGTTATCCGCCGCCTGACCGCCCTTCCCGCACACGCGGGGCCCAGCGATACCCCGACCCAAGCGCACAAGACGCCGGGCGGGCGCACCACCTTAGCGACACAACGGGGAGGAACTGGCGGGTGACACCGGCCTTTTCCTTGCGCGCCAAGCGGCGCCGGAAGGGCTGGAGCCACCCAGGGTACGAAGCTCCAGAGCGAGACGGGCAATGGTCTTTTCTTCCAACGTGTTCCTGTTCCTGTTCCTGCCGATCTTCCTCGGCCTGTACTACCTGAGCGGGAACCGCTACCGCAACCTGTTGCTGCTGGTGGCCAGCTACATCTTCTACGCCTGGTGGCGCGTGGACTTCCTCGCCCTGTTCGCCGGGGTGACGCTGTTCAACTACTGGATCGGCCTGCGCATCGGCGCGGCCGGCGTGCGCACCCTGGCGGCCAAACGCTGGCTGATCCTCGGCGTGGTAGTCGACCTGGCCGTGCTGGGCTACTTCAAGTACGCCAACTTCGGCGTCGACAGCCTCAACCAGATCATCACCTCGTTCGGCCTGCAGCCCTTCGTGCTCACCCACATCCTGCTGCCCATCGGCATCAGCTTCTACACCTTCGAGTCGATCAGCTACATCATCGACGTGTACCGCGGCGACACCCCGGCCACGCGCAACCTCATCGACTTCGCCGCCTTCGTGGCGATCTTCCCGCACCTGATCGCCGGCCCCGTGCTGCGCTTCAAGGACCTGGTCGACCAGTTCAACCACCGCACCCACACCCTCGACAAGTTCGCCGAAGGCTGCACCCGCTTCATGCAGGGCTTCGTCAAGAAGGTGTTCATCGCCGACACCCTGGCGGCCCTGGCCGACCACTGCTTCGCCCTGCAGGACCCGACCACCGGCGACGCCTGGCTGGGCGCGCTGGCCTACACCGCGCAGCTGTACTTCGACTTCTCCGGCTACAGCGACATGGCCATCGGCCTGGGCCTGATGATGGGCTTCCGCTTCATGGAGAACTTCAACCAGCCCTACATCAGCCAGTCCATCACCGAGTTCTGGCGGCGCTGGCACATCAGCCTGTCCACCTGGCTGCGCGACTACCTGTACATCAGCCTGGGCGGCAACCGCGGCAGCACTTTCCAGACCTACCGCAACCTGATCCTGACCATGCTGCTGGGCGGCCTGTGGCACGGCGCCAACGTCACCTACATCATCTGGGGCGCCTGGCACGGCGTGTGGCTGGCCATCGAGCGCGCCCTGGGGGTGAACGCCGCGCCGCGCGCGCTCAACCCGCTGAAGTGGGCCTGCACCTTCCTGCTGGTGATCGTCGGCTGGGTGATCTTCCGCGCCGAGAACCTGCACGTGGCCTGGCGCATGTACGAAGCCATGTTCAGCTTCGGCGACTGGAGCCTGTCCGAGCAGAGCCGCGCCAGCCTCACCGGCCTGCAGGTGGGCACCCTGGTGGTGGCCTACGTGGTGCTGGCCATCTTCGGCCTGCGCCAGTTCTACAACCAGCCGCTGCAGGCCAAGGCGCCGAAGGCCGCGGCCAAGGCCGACGAAGTCGCCGCCGACGGCCCGGCCAGCGCCCAGCCGCGCAGCCCGCAGGACGCCGAGGGCGACCCGGCGGCCATCGCCTACTCGCGCAGCGGCGCCGCGGTGTACCGCCCGCACTGGCTCACCCAGCTGCCCGTGCTGGCCACCCGCGCGGCACTGCTGGCGCTGTTCGCCGCCTCGGTGCTGAAGCTCTCCGCGCAGAGCTACTCGCCCTTCCTCTACTTCCAGTTCTGAGCGAGGCCGGACCATGCAACCGACTATCTCCAGACCTCTGCAATACGCCTACGTCGCCGCCTTCGGTGCTCTGCTGGTCGGCCTGGCCGGCGGGTCGCTGAAGGCCTTCCCGAGCTTCGCCGCCGCCGAAGGCACCACCGTGCTCAACGGCAAGCTGGCCCACGCCTTCGAAGGCCACTACGACGACCAGTTCCCCATCAAGCGCCTGGGCACCAACCTCTGGGCCGCGCTGGACTACGCCCTGTTCGACGAAGGCCGCCCGGGCGTGGTGATCGGCAAGGACGGCTGGCTGTATACCGACGAAGAGTTCAAGCCGGCGCCCAGCCTGACCCAGCTGGACGACAACTGGGCCCTGGTGCGCGGCGTGCAGCAGGAGCTGGAGCGCCGCGGCGTGAAGCTGGTGCTGGCGATCATCCCGGCCAAGGCGCGCATCTACCCCGAGTACCTCGGCAAGGAGCAGCCGGCGCAGCTGCACGTCGGCCTCTACGACGAGTTCCTTCAGCGCGCCCGCCAGGCCGGCATGGCCGCGCCCAAGCTGCTGGACACCCTGGAGCAGGCCAAGGACAACGGCCAGGTGTTCCTGCGCACCGACACCCACTGGACGCCGCTGGGCGCCGAGGCCGTGGCCCAGCGCCTGGCCCAGAGCATCCGCGAGGGGCAGAACCTCGACCTGCCGCAGCAGACCTTCATCACCGACGCCAGCAAGGCCGCGCCGCACAAGGGCGACCTGCTGACCTTCCTGCCCCTGGACCCGCTGTTCAGCGACCTGCTGCCGGCGCCGGACCAGTTGCAGGCGCGCCAGACCCACCCGGCCGAAGACGCCGCGGCCGGCGGCGACCTGTTCGGCGACGGCGCCGAGCCGCAGGTGGCCCTGGTGGGCACCAGCTACAGCGCCAACCCCCACTGGAACTTCGCCGGCGCGCTCAAGCAGGCGCTGTCCACCGACCTGATCAACTACGCCAAGGAAGGCAAGGGCCCCCTCGAGCCCATGCTCGAGCTGCTCAAGGACCCGGGCTTCCAGCAGAAGCCGCCGCGCCTGCTGGTGTGGGAATTCCCCGAACGCTACCTGCCGATGCACAGCGACCTCAGCCAGTTCGATGCCGACTGGCTGGCCCAGCTGCGCGCGGCCGGCAACCGTGACGAACGCCTGGCGGCCAACCCGCCGGGTCTGACCGCGGCGCATTGAGCGCCACGCACAGGGCGCCAGCGCGCCCCATGAAAACAGTGAAGACGGAGGTACACCCCATGACTCGTTCCAAGACCCTCGGCTGGAAGTCCCCTGCCCTGGCACTGGCCCTGGGCCTGGCCGCCTTCGGCGCCCACGCCGGCGAAGCCGCCCTCTACGGCCCGCAGGCGCCCAAGGGCTCGGCCTTCGTGCGGGCCTACAACGCCGGCAGCGGCGAACTCTCGGTGAGCGTCGGCAACGCCCAGCTCAATGACGTCTCGCCCCTGGGCTCCAGCGACTTCAAGTTCCTGCCGCCGGGCAACTACACCGCCAAGGTCGGCGGCCAGAGCCTGCCGGTGAAACTCGACCCGGACGCCTACTACACCCTGGTCAGCCAGCCCGGCGGCCAGCCCAGGCTGGTGCCCGAGCCGCCCTTCAAGAACAAGCAGAAGGCCCTGGTGCGCGTGCAGAACCTCAGCGGCCAGGCGCTGACCCTGAAGACCGCCGACGGCAAGACCGAGGTGGTCGGCAACGTCGCCCCGCAGAGCCACGGCGACCGCGAGATCAACCCGGTGAAAGTGAACCTGGCGCTGTTCGAGGGCGGCAAGAAGGTCAGCGACCTCAAGCCCGTCACCCTGGAGCGCGGCGAAGTGGTCTGCCTGTACGTCACCGGCGAGGGCGGCAAGCTGTCGCCGGTGTGGGTCAAGCGGCCGGTGAAGGCGGACTGAGGCTCACTCCATGACACCCCGGCGCGAGGCCCTAGCCCTCTCCCCCCGCCCTCTCCCTGAAGGGAGAGGGCGCTATCCGTGCAAGCGGAAAGCTCCGCGCAAGCCGGCGAGCGAGGTGGCGCCCCTTCACGCCGAACAACTCCCTCTCCCTTCAGGGAGAGGGCTGGGGAGAGGGGCTCTTAACCACCCCCCCACAAAAAATCACCAAAAAGAACACCACAAGAAGACCGGCCACACCGGCACCCAAAAATCAGCGAGCTGCCAAGACGGCCCGCACGGAGAGGTCACCCGAAACGGTAACGGCGCCCGGCGCCCCACAGAACGCATGAACGCTTTAAGGAGAAACCCCACATGATCCCCGTCATTCTTTCCGGTGGTAGCGGCTCGCGACTCTGGCCCCTTTCCCGCAAGCTGTATCCCAAGCAGTTCCTGGCCCTGGCCGGCGAGCACACGCTGTTCCAGCAGACCCTCGAGCGCCTGGCCTTCGAAGGCATGGAGCCGCCGCTGGTGGTGAGCAACAAGGAACACCGCTTCATCCTCCAGGAACAGCTGGAGCAGCTGAAGCTCAAGACCCAGGGCATCCTGCTCGAACCCTTCGGCCGCAACACCGCCCCGGCCGTGGCCATCGCCGCCATGAAGCTGGTCGCCGAAGGCCGCGACGAACTGCTGCTGGTGCTCCCGGCCGACCACGTGCTGGAAGACCCCCGCGCCTTCCAGCGCGCCCTGGCCCTGGCCACCGTCGCCGCCGAGAAGGGCGAGATGGTGCTCTTCGGCGTGCCGGCCAGCCGCCCGGAAACCGGCTACGGCTACATCCGCGCCAGTGCCGACGACAAGCTGCCCGGCGGCGTCTCGCGGGTCGAGCGCTTCATCGAGAAACCCGACGAGGCCCGCGCCCGCCAGTTCGTCGAGCAAGGCGGGCACTTCTGGAACAGCGGCATGTTCCTGTTCCGCGCCAGCCGCTTCCTGGAAGAACTCAAGCGCCACGACGCCGACATCTACGACACCTGCCTGCTGGCCCTGGAGCGCAGCCAGCACGAGGGCGACCTGGTCAACATCGACCCGGCCACCTTCGAGTGCTGCCCGGACAACTCCATCGACTACGCGGTGATGGAGAAGACCCAGCGCGCCTGCGTGGTGCCCCTGGCCGCCGGCTGGAACGACGTCGGCAGCTGGTCGTCGATCTGGGAAGTGCACGACAAGGACGCCAACGGCAACGTCACCAAGGGCGACGTGCTGGTGCACGACAGCCGCAACTGCCTGGTGCACGGCAACGGCAAGCTGGTCTCGGTGGTCGGCCTGGACGACATCGTGGTGGTGGAAACCAAGGACGCCATGATGATCGCCCACCGCGACCACGTGCAGGACGTGAAGAAGGTGGTCAACGAACTGGACGCCGCCGGCCGCAGCGAAACCCAGAACCACTGCGCCGTCTACCGCCCCTGGGGCAGCTACGACTCGGTGGACATGGGCGGCCGCTTCCAGGTCAAGCACATCACCGTCAAGCCCGGCGCGCAGCTCTCGCTGCAGATGCACCACCACCGCGCCGAGCACTGGATCGTGGTCTCCGGCACCGCCCAGGTGACCTGCGACGACAAGGTGTTCCTGCTCACCGAGAACCAGTCCACCTACATCCCCATCGCCTCGGTGCACCGCTTGGCCAACCCTGGCAAGATCCCGCTGGAGATCATCGAAGTGCAGTCCGGCAGCTACCTGGGCGAAGACGACATCGAACGTCTGGAGGACGTCTACGGTCGAACCGAAGAGAGCGGCATCCGTGCCCAGGTGGCCGCTCGCTAGTTGAAGGACGGCGTCTCCCCCATCGATGCCAATCGCCCCCAGGCCCAGTGCCTGGGGGTTTTTCTTTGTGCGCGGGGAATGGCGTGGGTGGGGCGGCGATGGGTATCGCTTCGCTCAACCCATCCTACGGGGCTGCCTTGCAGGCCACGCCGGGGCTCTTCGTAGGAGCGCGCCCTGCGCGCGAATCGCGGGCAAGGCCCGCTCCTACAACTCAGGCCCCCCGCAGGGCGCATAACGCCAACAGTTCCCGGGAAGCACGGTCGTAGGACCTTGTCCGCGATAGCCGCAGGCCCCGGCGCGATTCGCGGATGAGATCCGCTCCTACGCCGCCCCACCCACGCCATTCCCCTGTAGGAGCGCGCCCTGCGCGCGAATCGCGGGCAGGGCCCGCTCCTACAGGTATCCCGGCATCAACTTTCGAGCAGCTCCACGCTCTCCGGCGCGCGGCGCATCAGCACGCGGCCGTGGCGGATGGAATACAGCGCCCTGGTCTGCTGGCGCACCGCCTCGTAGTCGCTGTCCACGCCCAGCACCAGCAGGTTGGCCGGGCGGCCGGCGGCGATGCCGTAGCGCTCGCCCAGGTTCAGCGCGCGGGCGCTGTTGTCGGTGACCAGGTCGAGGCTGCGCTGCAGGTCGTCGAAGCCCATCATGTGGCAGATGTGCAGGCCGGCATCGAGCACCCGCAGGATGTTGCCGTTGCCCAGCGGGTACCAGGGGTCCTTGATCGAATCCTGGCCGAAGCACACGTTCATGCCGGCGCGGTCGATCTCGGCCACGCGGGTCACGCCGCGGCGTTTCGGGAAGCTGTCGAAGCGGCCCTGCAGGTGGATGCTCTCGGTCGGACAGGAGACGAAGCTGATGCCCGAGCGCTTGAGCAGGCGGAACAGCTTGGAGCAGTAGGCGTTGTCGTAGGAGCCCATGGCCGTGGTGTGGCTGGCGGTGACGCGCGCGCCCATGCCGCGCACCCGCGCCTCTTCGGCGAGCACTTCGAGGAAGCGCGAGCTGGGGTCGTCGGTCTCGTCGCAGTGCACGTCCACCAGGCAGCCGCTGCGCTCGGCCAGGTCCATGAGGAACCTGATCGAGCTGACGCCCTGCTCGCGGGTGTTCTCGAAGTGCGGGATGCCGCCGACCACGTCGGCGCCCAGGCGGATCGCCTCTTCCATCAGCGCGCGGCCGTCCTCGTAGGACTCGATGCCCTCCTGCGGGAAGGCGACGATCTGCAGGTCCACCAGGTGCTTGGCCTCTTCCTTCACCTCCAGCATGGCCTTGAGCGCCGCCAGCGTGGGATCGGTGACGTCGACGTGGGTGCGCACGTGCTGGATGCCGTGGGCGGCGAGCATGCGGATGGTGGTGTGTGCGCGGGCCTTGGTGTCTTCGTGCGTGATGGTTTCCTTGCGCTGCGCCCAACGCTCGATGCCCTCGAACAGGGTGCCGCTCATGTTCCACTCCGGCTCGCCGGCGGTGAGGGTGGCGTCGAGGTGGATGTGCGGCTCGACCAGGGGCGCGATCACCAGTTGCCCGGCGGCGTCGAGGTCCTCGCCGGCGGCGGCGACGCTGGCCGCCTGCGGCAGCACCTCGGCGATGGTCTCGCCCTCGCAGCGGATGGTGAACAGGCCTTCTTGCTTGCGCAGCTTGGCGTTGACGATCTTCATTGTCTTGGCTCCTCGGGCTGGGCGCTGGACATGCGGCGGATGAGCAGCGCCATGGATGCGTTCAGGCGGAACTGCGGGTCGTCGAGGGACTGGCCGCTCAACGACTCGATACGTGCGATCCGCTGGTTCAGGGTGTTGCGGTGGATGCCCAGGCGCTGGGCGGCGCGCAGGGCGTTGCCGCCCTCCTGGAGCAGGGCGTCGAGGGTGTCGACCAGCAGTTGCGGCTGCTTGCGCCCCGGCGCCAGCAGGGCGCCGAGGGTGTCGTGAAGGAACTGCTCGATCACCGTGCGATCGGGAATGGCCCGCAGCAGGCGCAGCACGCCCAGCTCGCGGTAGTCGCAGAGGCCGCCCGGCGGACGCAAGCCCTCGGCCACCTCCAGCGCCTGGCGCGCCTGCAGCAGCGCGCGGGGGAAGTCGGCGCAGTCCGCGGCGGGCGCCGACAGGCCGAGGTAGGCGCGCAACGGCAGCTCCCGCGCCAGTGTCGCCGCCAGCCCTTGCAGGGCGTCGCGCCCGCAGGCCTGCTCGCAGTCGGCCAGCAGCAGCACGAACAGGTCGCCCTGGACGAGGGTCGGCAGCGCGTCCGGCAGGTTGCGCTGCCAGTCCTCCAGGCGGTCGAGCAACTGCTGGCGGTACAGCTGCAGGCGGCGCTCGGCCTCCTCCGGGGCGTGCTCGCGGAACAGCCGGTCGATGCCGGCCAGGCGCAGCGCCACCAGGCGCCGTGGCGCGTCCAGCGGCAGCTGCAGGTGCTCCGCGCGGCGGCGGACGATGGCCAGGCTCGGGCAGTCGCCGCTGAGCAGCTGGCCGAGGATGTCGCGCCGCGAGTGCTTCACCTGGGTCATCTGCACCAGGGCCGTGCCGATCAGGTGGGTGACGATCACCATCTTCAGCGCGTAGGGCTGCTCGATCAGCGGCAGGCCCTCGGCCTCGGCCAGTTCCACCAGCGCCTCGGGGATGCGCTGGATGAACTCGTCGCCGGTGAGGATCACCAGCCCGGCGATGCCGCAGGCGATGCCCTCGCGGGCCAGGCGCAGCAGGTTGGCCTCGTCGCGCGGGTGGTTGATGCCGGTGACGAATACCAGCTCGCCGCCCATCACCCACTCGGCGATGCCTTCGTTCTCCGCCACGTAGGACCAGCGCACGCTGCGCCGCAGGTTGCGCGCGCCGGCCCGCAGGCTCAGGCTCTCCAGCCCCGGCAGGCGGAGGATTTCCTCGACGCTCAGGCTCAAGCGCGCGGCTCCGCCACGCCGGCGCGGGCGCGGGCGATCTCGCCGAGCACGATGTAGCAGGCCGCCGAGGCGCCGATGCCCACCAGCGGGGCGATCCACGGCGAGGCGTAGGCCAGCGCCGCGCCCACCGCATAGGACACCAGGCCCGCGACGTTGAACGCCGGGATGTGCGGGCCGACCAGCGCCGGGTAGTTGCCGCGGTGGCGATGCCAGAAGTCGGCCATGATCACCCCGCCCAGCGGCGGGATGATCGAGCCCAGCAGCACCAGGAAGGGAATCAGCCACTCGTACATGCCGCCGATGGCCAGGACGATGCCCACCCCCGTGGCGAGCAGCGTCATGCTGCGCCGGCGCTCGCTGCGCACCAGGTGGCAGGCCGCGGCGGAGACGTTGTAGATGGTCGGGCCCTGGATGGTCCACAGGTTCAGGCAGAGCATGACCACCGCGGCGAACGACAGCCCCTGCAGGACCATGACTTCGACGATGTCGGCGTTCTGGTAGACGATGGCGCACCAGGCGCCGGCGACTATCATCAGGCCGTTGCCGACCAGGAAGCTGATGACGCTGGCGGCCACTGCGATGCGCCCGCTGCGCGCCATGCGCGTCCAGTTGGTGGCCTGGGTGGCGCCGCTGGCGAAGGTGCCGAAGACCATGGTCACCGCCGCCGAGAAGGTCATGCCGGTGCCCGGCTGTACCGCCAGCAGCCCGGCCCAGCCGCCGGCCTGGTGGGTGGCGATGACCATGGACGCCACCAGCAGGACGAACATCAGCGGCACCGACACCCGTGAGAGCAGGTCCAGGCCCCTGAAGCCGATGATCGCGGTGATGCTGAAGAGCAGGCCGAACAGCACCATCAGCGGAATGGTCAGCCAACCCGGCAGGGCCAGCATCTTCACCAGCACGATGGCCACGGTGGCGGTGCCCCAGGCGTACCAGCCCAGCTCGGCGAAGCCCAGGAGGAAGTCCGACAGCTTGCTGCCGCGCTCGCCGAAACAGAAGCGCCCCATGAGCACGGTGTTCAGCCCGCTGCGCGAGGCGATCAGGCCCAGGGCGGCGGCGTAGACGGCCAGCAGCGTGTTGCCGACGACGGCGACCCAGAGCATGTCGACGAAGTCGAAGGCCATGCCGATCTTGCCGCCGGCGAACATGGTGCCGGTGAAGAAGGTGAAGCTGAACAGGACCATGGCGATGGGCAGCAGCCCTTTGCGCCCTTCCCTGGGCGTGGCGCTCAGGGGGAATTCACTGGGGGAACTCATGGATGTCTCCGCGAGGTGGTTGGATGTCTGTCGGCCTGGAGCAAGGAGCGGGCCGGAAAGGCCGACGGGGAACGACGCGGAAACCTTTGAGCATGACGAACACCGAGTGATGTTCAGAATGCACACTTCCCAAGGGAAATATGCCGCCGCGTGCCTGCTCAAATGTGCATTATGCGGCTTTTCGAGGCAGAAGGCAGCGCCCGGCGCACCAAATCCGCGCAACCTTGACCCAGGTCGCTAGCACGGCTCGAAGTCGTTCGAAGACCGGCGGATTTGCTAGGCTGCTGCGCAAGTCCCCGCTGGAAGCACCCATGTTCTTCGGCATCCTCCTCATCGTCACCTGGATCATCCTCCTGCTGCGCTACCCCGCCCGCGCCCTGCCGATCTCGGCCGCGGCCCTGGTCGGCCTGGGCCTGGTGGCGGCCCTGGCGATCTGGCAGGACAGCCGCGACCAGCGCCGCCTGGAGCGCCTGGAACTGCGCATCCGCTACGCGCCGACGCTGTGCCCGGCCGACCGCCCGCTGCGCGTCGACCTGAAGAACGGCAGCGACGCGCCGCTGCTGGAGCTGCGCTGGAAGGTCGCCGCCTACCGCCCCGGCGACACCACCGACCTGGCCGAGAACCTCTACGAGGCGCCGCGCTACCGCGCCCCCGGCGCGCTGCTCGGCGGTGACGCCTGGAGCGACTGCCTGCCGCTGCCGGCGCTGCGCCCGGGCTACCGCGCCAGCACCCTGGAGTTCCGCGCCGAGCGCATCGAGGGGCGCTTCGGCGATTGAGTTCACCCGCGCGGCGCAATCCGTTAGGGTAGGCGCCGAACACCCATGCCGCCGCGCACGCCAAGGAAAGCCGCCATGCCCCAACCCGTCGCCCTGATCACCGGTTGCTCCAGCGGCATCGGCCGCGCCCTGGCCGAGGCCTTCCAGGGCGCCGGCTACAGCGTCTGGGCCACGGCCCGGCGCGACGAGGACGTGGCCGCCCTGGGCCAGGCCGGTTTCCGCGGCGTGCAGTTGGACGTCGACGACGGCGCCGCCATCACCCGCCTGGCCGAGCAGCTGCGGCGCGAGGCTGGCGGCCTGGACGTGCTGGTCAACAACGCCGGCTACGGCGCCATGGGCCCGCTGCTGGACGGCGGCGCCGAAGCCCTGCGCCGGCAGTTCGAAACCAATGTCTTCGCCGTGGTCGAGCTGACCCGCGCCTGCTTCCCGCTGCTGCGCGAGCGCCGTGGGCTGGTGGTGAACATCGGCAGCGTGTCCGGCGTGCTGGTCACTCCCTTCGCCGGCGCCTACTGCGCTTCCAAGGCCGCGCTGCACGCCATCGACGAAGCGCTGCGCCTGGAGCTGGCGCCCTTCGGCATCGGGGTGCTGGAAGTGCAGCCCGGCGCCATCGCCTCCCGCTTCGGCGCCAACGCCAACCGCAACCTGGATGCCCTGGTGGCCGAAGGCTCGCCCTGGTGGCCGCTGCGCGAGTTCATCCGCGCCCGCGCCGGCGCCTCCCAGGACAAGCCCACCCCGGCCGCCGAACTGGCTCGCCAGCTGCTGGCCGCCGTGCAGCGCCAGCCACGCCCGCGCCTGCTGCGCGTCGGCCACGGCAGCCGCGCCCTGCCGCTGCTGGCCCGCTGGCTGCCCACCGCCCTGCTGGACAGGGCCCTGAAGAAACGCTTCGGCCTGGACGGGAGCCTCTAGCCATGCCCATCCGCACCCGCTACTACGCCCTGGGCGGCATCCTCGTCGCCATGGTCCTCAACGTGCTGCTGCGCACCCTGCTGCGCTACGGCCTGGTGCCGGTGAACCTGCTGGTGGCGCTGGCCATCGGCGCCGGCATGGCCTTCTTCTTCGCCCGCCGCGTGGGCCGCCTGCCCAGCGTCGGCGAGCGCTGGCGCCTGCTCGGCTTCTACGCCGCCGGCCTGGCCCTGCTGTACCTGGCGCTGGTGGCCCTGGCCGCCTGGCGGAACCCGCCGAGCCACGCCGCGCTGCTGCTGTACCTGGTGAACTACCTGGTCTACCCGCTGGCCGCCTGGTGGTTCTTCCGCCCACCGGTGCAGACGCGCTTCCTGCCCCGCTGATCGCCGCGGGGCGCCTTCACGTTTTTTTCACAATCTTTTCATCCGGCCTTTATCGCCCGCCGCCTACTGTCTGCGCTCCGCCAGCCAGGAGGCCGCCATGCGCCCCGCCCTGCCCTTCGCGGCCCTGCGCCGCTGCCTGCTCGCCCTCGCCCTCGTCGCCGGGGCGGCCCACGCCGACCAGCGCCCCGCCGACTGGGCGCAACCGGTGGACAAGTCGTTCAACCTCTACCGCATGTCGCCCACCCTCTACCGCAGCGCCCTGCCCGACGGCCAGGACCTGCCGCTGCTGCAGCAACTGGGCGTGCACACGGTGCTGAGCTTCATCAAGGACGACGACAAGGCCTGGACCGGCGCCGCACCGCTGCAGGTCCTGAGCTTCCCGACCCACGCCGACCGCGTCGACGACGCCGACGTGATCCGCGTGCTCAACCTGCTGCAGGCCGCCCAGCAGCAGGGCCCGGTGCTGATGCACTGCAAGCACGGCAGCGACCGCACCGGGCTGTTCTCCGCCATGTACCGCACGGTGGTCCAGGGCTGGAGCAAGGAGGATGCGCTCAGGGAAATGCGCGAAGGCGGCTTCGGCAGCGCCGACGACATGGCCGACGCCATCCACTACGTGCAGAACGCCGACGTCGACGCCATCCGCCAGGCCATGGCCGAGGGACGCTGCAGCCCCAGCCCGTTCAGCCTGTGCCACCTGCGCGGGCTGGTGGAGGTGCCGGTGGCCCCGGCACCGGTGAGCGTCGCCCAGGCCCATCCGGCCAGCTGAAAGCATTCACCTGCCGGCCCGCGGTGCGCTAGGCTGGGGCTTTTCCCCCGCGACAGGCTTGCCATGACCTCCCCTCGCTTCAGCGCCGTCACCCACACCCGCCTCATCGACCACGCCGGCCTGGATGCCTTCTGCGCCGGCTACGACGGCTTCATCCTCGACCTCTGGGGCGTGCTGATGGACGGCGCCGAGGTCTTCCCCGGCGCCCTCGCCTGGCTCCGCCGGCGCGCCGCCGAGAGCAGGCCGGTGTGGTTCCTCAGCAACGCCTCGCGCAGCGTCGCGGAAATGGCCGACACCCTGGCGCGCCTGGGCGTGCCGCGCGAGCTGTACACCGGCATCACCACCTCCGGCCAGTTGGCCATCGACGCCATCGAGCACGATGCAGGGCTGCAGGACGGCGGCATCTACATCGCCGGCGTGGGCGATGCCCTGGAAACCTGGCCGAAGCACATCCGCGAGCGCTTCGATGCGGATATCCACAAGGCCAGGGCGATCCTCGGCGTCGGCAGCTTCCCCCAGGACGAGCTGGAGGCGCGCTTCGAACCGCTGCGCCAGGCCCTGGAGCTGCCCTTCCTCTGCGCCAACCCGGACCGCGTGGTGGTCTCCGCCGGGCGCACGGTGTTCGGCGCCGGCCGCCTGGCCGAGGCCTTCGCCGAGGAAGGCGGCGAGGTGCGCTGGTTCGGCAAGCCGGACCCGGCGGCCTTCCGCATCGCCGAACGGCAGCTGCAGGCCCGCGGGGTGCAGAACATCCTGTTCGTCGGCGATTCCCTGGTGACCGATGTGCCCGGCGCCCTGGCCGCGCGCATCGACACCCTCTGGCTGGCCGCCACCGGCATCCACCGCCAGGCCCTGGGCCTGCCCTTCAACGGCGAACTGGATGCGGACAAGGTGCAGGCGCTGCTCGACGGCTACGCAGTCCGACCGCACTTCGCGGCGCCCGGGCTGGTCTGAAGCAGGGACGACAGCTGCGGGAAACCGCCCCATGCCGGGCTTCGCGATCAGGAGCGGAGCGTCCCGGACGGGCGCTTCGGGTTCGCCTTCGCAGCGGCCTGCGGCCAAGGTCAAACGGCGTATAACCGCGAACGGTTATACGCCCTACGCTCAGGTGGCGTCGTTGGCCAGCCCCGTAGGGCGCATAACGCCTACGGCGTTATCCGCCGCCATCGCCGGGCGCCGATGTTCCAGCCGGCGGCTACAGCCAAACGGCGTATAACCGCGAACGGCTATACGCCCTACGCTTGCGCGGCGCGGACGGGGCTGCCTAGGCCGGCACCAGCGTCACCCAGTAGCGGGTGCGGTACAGCGCGCGGACCGGCAGGCTGCGCTGCAGGGCGGCGATGGCCTGCTCCGGCTGGTCCAGCGGGAACACCCCGGAAATCGCCAGGCCGGCCACCGCCGGGTCGCAGCGCAGCACGCCCGGCCGGTAGCGCGACAGTTCCGTGCACAGGCGCCCGAGGGTCCATTGCCGGGCCACCAGGTAGCCGTCGCTCCAGGCCAGGGCGTCGGCGTCCAGGTCATCGACGCCATACAGCCCCTGGCGGTCGAAGCGGGCCTGCTGGCCGGCCTGGACCACCCCGGCGACATGTCCGCCATCGCCCGGCGAGACGGCTACCGCGCCCTGCTGTACCGCCAGCAGCGCATCGTGGCTCTCCAGGCGCACGGCGAAGCGCGTGCCCAGGGCCTGCAGGCGGCCCTGGGCGGTGTCCACCCAGAAGCCGCGGCCGGCGGCGTCGTGGCCGGTCTGCACGAGGATTTCCCCGGCCAGCAGGCGGATGCGCCGGCTGTGGGCGTCGAAGGCCAGGTCGATGGCGCTGTCGGTGTTCAGCTGCAGCCAGCCGCCATCGGGCAGCTCGATGCGCCGGCGCTCGCCGACGCCGGTGCGCGCCTGGGCCAGCCAGCGCGAGTCGCGCAGGCCGTAGGCGCCGCTGCCGAGCACCGCGGCACAGCCGGCCAGCAGCATCAGGTTCTTCAGCGCGCGGCGCCGCGTGGGGTCGAAGGCGGCCTGGCGCAAGGCGCTGCTGGCAGTTTCCGGCGCCACGCCGGCCAGGCGCCCGTCGAAGAAGTCCAGGCGCTGCCAGGCCTGCTCGTGGCTCGGGTCGGCGGCGCGCCAGCGCTGGCAGGCGGCCTGTTCGTCGGCGCCGGCCAGCCCCGAGGCCAGGCGCACGCGCCAGCCGATGGCCTGCTCGACCACGCCGTGTTCCAGCGGCTGCGCCCGGCTCATGAATACAGCGCCTGGTAGCAGTGGGCGAAGGCCTGGGTCATGTACTGCTGCACCGAGCTGAGCGACACGCCCAGCTGCTCGGCGATCTGCGGGTAGGTCAGGCCGTCCAGCTGCGACAGCAGGAAGGCGCTGCGTACCTTGGGCCTGAGGCCGTCGAGCAGGCGGTCGATCTCCATCAGCGTCTCCAGCACCAGGGCGCGCGCCTCGGCCGAGGGCGCCTCGGCCTCCGGCTGCTGCGCCAGGCTGTCGAGCCAGGCGCGCTCCAGGCTCTGTCGGCGGAAGTGGTCCACCACCAGGCCGCGGGCCACGGTGGCAAGGAACGCGCGCGGTTCGCGCAGGCCCTTCAGCTCGCGGCGGCCGAGCAGGCGGACGAAGGTATCCTGGGCCAGGTCGGCGGCCTGCTGGTGGCATTCCAGGCGGCGGTAGAGCCAGCCCAGCAGCCAGTGGTGGTGGCCGGCGTAGAGTTCGCCGACCTGGGAATGGGTGGAAGCGGACGGGGACGACACGGGAGCCCTCTGCGCCAGGTGGCGCGTTGCACCGGGGGTGCGCCTGTGAACACCCCTCAAATGCGAAGCCTTATCATTTGCGCAAAGATGCCATGAGTGCGTCATCCCGGCAAGGGGCGGCGATGGATGGAAAGGCATTCCCGAGCCGCGTCGACTCGCAGGATGGGTTGAGCGAAGCGATACCCATCGCCATGGCCGCGCACCGCGCCCTTGTAGGAGCGCGCCCTGCGCGCGAATCGCGGGCCGGGCCCGCTCCTACAGGTGCGGGAAAACGCCGGTGCTCACCAACCCTTGAGCTGGTCCCAGCGCCAGTTGCGGAACTGGTAGATCAGCGTGCCCAGCAGGCCGTAGGCGGCGGCCATGCCGAGCAGCACGAGGATGCGGTCGGCAACCGCCGAGAGCGGCAGGTTCATCTGGTTCATCTCCACCACCGCGCGGATCGCCCAGGTGGAGGGGATGCCGTTGGCCAGCCACTGCACCCAGGCCGGCATGGCCTGGGGCGGCCAGGTGAAGCCGGCCATGTAGAACAGCGGCAGGGTGATGAAGGTCATGGTCAGGTACACCGCCTCTTCCGAGGGCAGCAGCTCGGCGAGGAACTCGCTCAGGGCGATCACCGCCAGCAGGAAGGGCAGCACCAGGCCCATGAGCATGAAGAACGAGGCGGTCTGGCGGTAGCCCATCAGCCACGGCCAGATCACGTAGAAGAGCATGCCCAGCACCGTCCAGATCATCAGTTGCGCGGCATAGCGGCCGAAGCGCGTGGACGGCGGCTGGCGCAGCGAGCGCGGGGTGCCGCCGCGCAGGTTGAGGTTCACCCGGGTGCAGGACAGCAGCAGGCTGTGCTGCAGGATCAGCGTCACCAGCCCCGGCAGGACGATGGCGGCGAAGCTGGTGCCGGGGTTGAACAGGTCGGTGAGCTGGCCCACCACCGGGCTCAGCAGCACCTCGGCCTGGCCCGCGGTGAAGCCGTTGCGCAGCAGCAGCGCGGCGTTGTAGCGCAGCGTCAGCTCGTTGTAGGTGGCGCTGATGTCCTGCTGGATCTGCCCGTTGGCCATGCGGTTGGTGGCGTCGCCGAAGATCGGCACGCTCACCGCCTCGCCGCGCAGCACGCGCTTCTCGAAATCCACCGGGAGGATGACGATGCCGAACAGCTTGCGCCAGGCCAGGTCGTGCTGCGCCGTGGGCAGTTCGCTGTAGCTGCGCACGGCGATCTTGGGCGCGGCGTCGAGCAGGCGGATCAGCTCGCGGGAGGCGGCGCTGTGGTCCATGTCGATCACCGCCACCGGCAGGTCGTCCATGGTGCGGTGGGCATAGGGCAAGGTGGTCAGCGCCACCGACAGCACGGTCAGCAGCCACAGCGGCTTGCCGAGCATGTTCTTCAGCGTCTGCCTGAGGACGTTCCAGAAGTTCTCCATGGCGCCTCCTCAGGCCGGGCTCAGGTCGAGGCGCCGGCGCAGGCGCAGCTTGGCGATCATGTAGGCCAGCAGCGGGTAGACCAGCAGCCGGCAGCAGGCGTACAGCCCGGACTCCGGCGGGGCCTGGCGCAGGAACTGGTCGAACAGGCCGTGCAGGGTGTGCGTCAGCGGCTCGGCCAGGCTGATGAAGCGGGCGATCTCGGGCATCGCCAGGTCCGGCAGCAGCACCCCGGAATAAGTCTGCGCCACGCCGATCAGCAGGCCGATCAGCGAGTAGGCGCTGAAGCGGTTGGCGGTGAAGATGAACAGCACCAGGCCGACGCTCTGCGCGGCCATCACGTAGCACACGGTGATCGCCAGCATCCACAGCGGGCTGCCGTTGATCTTCGCGCCGTTGAGCGTCACCAGCAGGAACAGCTCCAGTATCAGCAGCGCGCTGAACAGCAGGGTGTAGGGCGCCAGCTTGCCCAGCAGGCGCACGCCCAGGGCGCGGGCGCGCAGGATGTGCGGCGAGGAAGCGCGCAGTTCCGGCGCCTCGCGGGCCAGCACGTGGACGGTGGCGACGATCACGAACAGCTGCAGCAAGTGCACGATGGCGGCGAACTGCTGGTAGTAGATGTAGTTGCCGCTGGCGTTGAACAGGCTCTCGTAGGCCACGCTGACGCTCGCCAGCTTCGGCAACGGGGCACCCGCGCCCGCGGCCAGGTAGGGGCGCAGGTCCTGGTTGACGCCGCTGACCAGGCCGCTGAAATCCTGGGTGGAGTAGAAGCCGGCGGAATAGAACAGCGAGTTGTAGTAGAGCACCGCGCGCGGCTGGCGCCCGGCCAGGGCGTCGGCCTCGAAGTCGCGGGGGATGTACAGCAGCGCGTAGTCGTCGGCCGCGCGCAGGCGCCGCAGGCCTTCCTGCAGGCCGCCGCCGAGCACCTCGACCCGGGCGTGGGAGCCGGCGTCCAGCTCGCGCACGACGCGCCGCGACAGGTGGCTGTGGTCGGCGTCGACCACGGCTACCGGCATGTCCAGCAGGGTGCCGGCCTGGTAGATGCCGCTGATCAGGGTGAACAGCAGCAGCGGCCACAGCCAGCCGAGCCAGTGGATGGTCCAGCTGCGTACGGCGATGCGCGTCTCGGTGTTGAACGCCTGGGCGAAACGCAGCAGGTTGCGCCTTACTGCTGCCATTGCCACAGCGCGCTCATCCCCGGGCGCAGGCCCTGCACCGGTTGCAGCGGGTACAGGCGGACCTCGAAGGTTTTCAGGTCGAAGTCGCCGGTGGCGCGGGTGGCGCGCTTGGTGGCGAAGTCGCCCAGCGGGGCGATGTAGCGCACCTCGGCCTCCACCTCGGCGTTCTCCAGCGCCGGGATGCGCAGCTTCACCCTGCCGCCCTTGCGCACCTTGGCGAGGATGTCCTCGCGCAGGTTGAACACCAGGTAGCTGTCGGACAGCCGCACCAGGGTCAGCAGCGGGCTGTAGGCGTTGATCAGCTCGCCCTCCTCCGCCGGGATCGGCCCGACCTCGCCATCCACCGGGGCGAGCACCGCCAGGTCGTCGGTCTGCGCCTGCAGCTCGGCGATCTGCGCGTCGGCGCGGCGCACCGCGGCCTGCAGCGCGCGGCGGCGCTCCTCGCGGTCGCCCTGGGTACCCTCGTCGAGGTTGGCCTGGGCCTCGGCCACGCGATTGCGCGCCACGTCGCGGCCGCGGCGGGTCAGGTCGAGCTGGGCCTGGGAAACGAAGCCGCGCCCTGCCAGCTCTTCGTTGCGCTGGAAATCCAGCTCGGCATTGCGCAGCTCGGCCTGGGCCTGCAGCAGGCTGGCCTGGAGCGCGCGCAGGGTTTCCTCGCGGGTGCCGTGCAGGGACTCGTCGAGCTGCGCCTGCACCTGGCTGCGCGCGGCGCGCAGGGAGTCCAGCTGGGCCTGCAATTCGGGGCTGCTGAGGCTGATGAGCAACTGGCCCTTCTGCACGTCGTCGCCACGCCGCACGTGCAGGTGCTCGACGCGGCCCTTGGCCTTGGAGGCGACTATGACCTCGATGGCGTCCGCCTCGCCCTGCAGCAGCAGGGGCTGGGTGTGCAGACGCAGGTACAGGGTGATGGAGATGATTACCAGGAGCAGCAGGGGTGCGAACAGCTTCCAGCCCTTCATCGTGCGGGTCTTCCCTCGGCGGCGCGAATTATTCCGATGTTAGTGCATCGCGGCCGCCAAGGGGGCCATTGCCGTTCGAACCGCCGTCAGCGCTCGTCGTCCTGCAGCAGCGCCTGCTCGCCCCTGCCCGAGGGCGCCGAGGGGAAGCGCGAGGAGGCGTAGCGCACCACCAGGATGGCCAGGGCCAGCAGCAGCAGGGCCACCGAGACCAGGATGATGCCGTCGTCGGGCACGTGGTTGTGCTGGATGTCGGCGATCATCAGGCGCGTCAGCGCGGTCATCGCCACGTAGATCAGGAAGCGCACCGGCATGTGGTTGGTCTTGAAGTAGATGCCGACCATGGCGCCCAGTTCGAGGTAGATGAACAGCAGCAGGATGTCGTCGATGCTCGCGTGGCCCTTCTCGAACATCTCGACGAAGGCCACCGCGGCCGACCAGAACACGGTGCCGCCGATGGCGAACAGCGCCAGGTAGTGGAACCCCTCCACCAGCAGGTTGCCCAGCGACTCGGCCGTGCCGTGCATGTGCTGGCGTATACGTTCGGCCCATTGCAGTTTCATCCGTCGACTCCTGGTTCGCTGAAGCGATTGTTGGCTTGGTACGTGCAAGACACACGCCATTGACCTCCGGCAGCAATAGCCTGCCGAGGCTGCGGCAATATGAATGCGAACTTTGCTGACGCCTTCCAGTCCATGAAGGGTCACGCCACCACGCAGGCAGGATCGAAGATGGAAAGCCCGTTCCAGGTACTCACCGATGCATTCCAGGCCCAGTTCCGGGTCAACTTCAGCCTCGAACGGCCGGACGGCAGCATCGTCCTGACGCTTTCCACCGAGGCAGGCGTGGCGGCCAAGCGGCTCATCCGCAATGCCCAGCTGCAGGACGCGGAACAGCTGCAACGCCTGATCCAGAGCATCCGCTTCGGTATCGCCATCGAGCAGGGCGACAGCGCCCCGCGCCTGCTGGCGGACATGACCACCGGCCGCACCCTGCGCATCGCCTCCTGAAGCCTGCCCCTGCGTGCCCGGCCAGCATGCCGGGCGCCGACGCCCCGCGCCATCCTTCCACCCCGCGCCAACTTGTCGCATGCCCTGCCATGGCCCCGCGTGCCCCGAAGCGGTTCGCCGGCCATACTGGCCTTCTGCAATTCCCCTCTTCCCAGGAGCCGGGCGATTGCCTTATGCTTGACTGTATAAATAAACAGTACTTGTTCCCCCCAGACAGCAAGAAGGCATACGAGGTGATGAATGGCCGTCGAAGTGGTGTACCGCAGCAGCCGCGATCCGGAGCGCCTGTTCATGGATAAGGCAGAAGCCGACCGGCACGACAAGATGCTCGAACTGGCGGAGAACCTCGCCGCCGTCCTGCACAAGGCGGTGCCCTCGCTGAACGAGGAGCAGGTGGAGGAAGTCGGCATCTTCATGGCCCGCCACCGCGACACCTTCGCCCGCGCCTTCAAGAACCAGCCCGACGCCCTCGGGGAACTGTTCGCCGAAGGGGAATGAGCCACGCCCGGAAAGACCTTTCGTAGGGCGAATAACGCGTCAGCGTTATCCGCCGTTTTGCCATGATCCCCGGCGGCTCCGAGATTGACCTGGGCATTGGCTGTGGCCCCGGCGTATCGGCGTATAACCGCGAACGGTTATACGCCCTACGGGAAATCCCGTGCTTCCCGGCTACCTGCTGTCTACTGGGGGCTCTTCGTAGTAGGACTCCGTCCGCGATTACCCGCGCACACCGGCCTGCCGGCCGGATCGCGGATGAATCCGCTCCTACGCCGCCCCACCTTCGGTATTCCCCTGTAGGAGCGGGCCCTGCCCGCGAAATCGCGCGCAGGGCGCGCTCCTACAGGGCGTCTATCCCAATGCCCCTACTGCAGCCTGTCATCCCCCATGCCCGTAGAGAATCCGCTCTGCAAGCATGTCGGCCACCCGCGCCGGCGAGCGGTGGTCGGCCTGGGCGTGGGCGAACACCTCGGTGAGGCGGTTGCCGATCTGCGCCAGGTGCGCGGTGATCGCCGGCAGCTCCTGGCCCTGGTGCTGCAGGGCGACGTAGATCAGCCCGCCGGAATTGATCACGTAGTCCGGCGCGTAGAGGATGCCGCGGGCCTCCAGCTCGTCGGCCACGTCCGGGTGCGCCAGCTGGTTGTTCGCCGCGCCGGCCACCACCGCGCAACGCAGCTGCGCCACCACCGGCGAGCTGAGCACCCCGCCCAGGCCGCAGGGCGCGAGTATGTCGCAGGGCGTGGTCAGCAGCGCCTCGTTGGCGATGGGCTGGGCGCCGAACTGTTCCACGGCCAGTTGCACCTTGCCCGGGTCCAGGTCGCTGACCAGCAGTTCGGCGCCGGCCGCGTGCAGGTGCTCGCACAGCGCGAAGCCCACGTGGCCCAGCCCCTGCACGGCGATGCGCAGGTCCTCCAGGTCGTCGCTGCCCAGGCGCGCCTGGGCACTGGCGCGGATGCCGGCGAACACGCCCAGCGCGGTGTGCGGCGAAGGGTCGCCGCCGCGGGTGGTGCTGGTGACGTGCTCAGTGTGCTGGGCGATGCAGTCCATGTCGGCACTGGAGGTGCCGCTGTCCACCGCGGTGACGTAGGCCCCGCCGAGGGACTCGATGAAGCGGCCGAAGGCTTCGAACAGCGCGCCGCGGTTGTCCACGTGGGGCGCGCGCAGGATCACCGCCTTGCCGCCGCCCTGGCGCAGGCCGGCCAGGGCCGCCTTGTAGCTCATGCCCTGGGCCAGGCGCGCGGCGTCGCGCAGGGCGGCCTCGTCGTTGGGATAGGGCAGGTAGCGGCAGCCACCCAGGGCCGGCCCCAGGCGGGTGCTGTGGATGGCGATGACGGCCCGCAGCCCGGTGGCCGGGTCGTAGGCGAGGTGCAGTTTCTCTAGCCGGGTGGCTTCCATCATGTCGAACATGGCGGCGCTCCCTTGCTGGCGCGTGGAAGCCGGCCGGCGGCTCCTGCCGCGGCCGGCTCCCTCAGTATAGGCAGAGGCGCCGCGGGCCAGCGGCGCCGCCGACGACCAGCCGCGGCGGCGCTGGACGGCGCCCCGGCGCTGCGGGTAAAACGCAGTATCAGCCGGAGAACGCCATGGACCCGCGCCAAGCCTGCCTCGCCTGCCTTGCCCAGGAGCCACCAGCGCTGTTCGAGGCGGCCCTGTGGATAGCCGCCGAGCACGAGCCGCACCTGCCGCCCGCGCAGTCCCTGCGCGTGCTCGACGGGCTGGAGCGGCAACTGCAGGCGACGCTGCCGGTGGCCACCAGCGACACCGAGCAGGCCCAGCTGCTGTTGCGCCGGCTGAGCGAGCTGGGCTTCGCCGAGGATGACAACGTGCCCCTGCTGGCCCGCGCCGCCCTGCTGCCCCAGGTCCTGCAGCGGCGCCGCGGGCAGCCGCTGTCGCTGGCGCTGGTCGCCCTGGAGCTGGCACGCCGCCTGGG
Source organism: Pseudomonas sp. JH-2 (assembly GCF_036231725.1). Lineage (NCBI taxonomy): Bacteria > Pseudomonadati > Pseudomonadota > Gammaproteobacteria > Pseudomonadales > Pseudomonadaceae > Pseudomonas > Pseudomonas sp. JH-2. Next base: position 42,579 of record NZ_JAZAQP010000043.1, read on the forward strand.
CATCGCCCTGCAGGGGGTGAACTTCCCCGCGCGCTTCCTGCTGCGCGTGCCCGGCGCCGACCACCTGCTCGACCCCACCACCGGCCGCCGCCTCTACCCCCGCGACTGCCGCGACCTGCTGGCCCGCCACCTGGGCCCGAACGTGGAGCTGAGCGCCGCCTTCCTGCGCAGCGCCGAGCCGCGCGAAATGCTCCAGCGCCTGTCGCGCAACCTGCGCCAGCTGCACCAGAGCGCCGGCGAACACCTGGCCGCCCTGAAGGACGCCCAGCGCGTGCTGGAACTGGGCGCGGCCAACGCCGCCGACCACCTGGCCCGCGCCGACCTCTACCACCAGCTGGAATGCCCCCAGGCCGAGCGCTACGACCTGGAGCGCGCCCTGCTGCTGAGCGACGACCCGGCCGTGCAACTGCGCCTGGGCCAGCGCATCGAGGCGATCGCGGTGCAGAAGAAGGCGTTGCACTGAAGCAAGCAATCGCATGGGTTGTAGGGCGAATAACCGTTCGCGGTTATCCGCCGATACGCCGGGGCCACAGTCAATGCCCAGATCAACCCCGGGGCCGCCGAGGGTCACGGTCAAACGGCGGATAACGCCGTAGGCGTTATTCGCCCTACGCCAGGCCCACCCGTGACGTAGGGCGAATAACCGTTCGTGGTTATCCGCCGATGCGCCGGGGCCACGGCCAATGCCCAGGTCAACCCCGGGGCCGCCGAGGATCACGGTCAAACGGCGGATAACGCCGTAGGCGTTATTCGCTCTACGCCGGGCCCACCCGTGACGTAGGGCGAATAACCGTTCGCGGTTATCCGCCGATGCGCCGGGGCCATAGCCAATGCCCAGGTCAACCCCGGGGCCGCCGAGGGTCACGGTCAAACGGCGGATAACGCCGTAGGCGTTATTCGCTCTACGCCGGGCCCACCCGTGGCGTAGGGCGAATAACCGTTCGCGGTTCTCCGCCGATGCGCCGGGGCCACGGCCAATGCCCAGGTCAACCCCGGGGCCGCCGAGGGTCACGGTCAAACGGCGGATAACGCCGTAGGCGTTATTCGCCCTACGCCAGGCCCACCCGTGACGTAGAGAGAATAACCGTTCGCGGTTATCCGCCCTTCACGCCTTCAGCAGCCCCAGCTCCTTGGCCCGGGCCACGGCCTGGGTGCGGCGTTCGACGCCGAGCTTGCCGTTGATGCGCCGGGCGTGGGTCTTCACGGTGTGCAGGGAGATGAACAGCCGTTCGCCGATCTCCAGGTTCGAGCAGCCGCGGGCGATGAGTTCCAGCACCGACAGTTCGCGCAGGCTGAGCAGCGGCGCGGAGCGCTCGCCGGCCTGTTCGGCGAAGCGTTCCGGCAGGTGCCGGCGGGCGTCGTCCAGTATCGTTTCCAGCCCGTGGTGGCGGGCCAGGTGCAGGCCCTCCTGCCAGCAGGCCCGCGCCTGCTCGTCGGCGCCGGCGGCGGCGTGGGCCAGCGCCAGCCCCAGGAGGATCTCGCAGACCAGCGCCATGCGCCCCTGCCGGCGCATGTCCGCCAGCATCGCGCCGAGCCGCTCCAGCGCCTGCTGCACCTGGCCGTCCTGGGCGTCGACCAGGGCCAGCTGGCACTCCACCCGCAGCAGCAGGTCCGCCGCCGAGGCCGGTGCGCTGCGGCCATCCTCGCGGTAGCGGCCCAGCACCCGGCTGAAGATTTCCCGCGCCTGGGCGGTGCGCCCCTGGCGCAGGCTCAGGGTGCCGCTGGCCAGCAGCAGCGGGCCGCGGTAGACCGCCTCGGGCACGTGCTGCAGCTGCATCTGCCGCTCGGCTTCGAGCAGGCGGTTGAAGGCGCTGTCGAACAGCCCCTGGCGCGCATCCAGCATCGCCAGGCCGATGTAGCCGTAGATGACGCAGGAGTCGAGGCTGCGGCGGGCGCCGCGCAGGCCCTCCTGCAGCAGCTGGCGCGCCTCGGCCGGGCGTGCCTGGTGGTAGCACAGCCAGCCCAGGCGCAGTTGCGCGCGGCTGGCCACCGGGCAACCGGCCTGGCGTTGCTCGGCCAGGGCGTCGAGCACGCGGCGCAGCAGGGTCTCGGCGCGCAGCAGCTCGCCGCGCTGGGCCAGCAGGTAGGCGTGGTCGATCTCCAGGTAGGCCTCGAAGATGGCGCTGCCCTGGGCGCGGGCCAGCTTGAGGGCGTCGCGGTTGAGCAGGCGCGCCGCGTCCAGGTGGCCGTCGATCAGCGCCACCTGGCCGAGGCCGGACAGGCAGAGCAGGCGCTGCGACCAGGCCTCGTCCGGCAGGTCGTCCAGGGCCGCCTGCAGCAGCGGCCCGGCCTCGCGCTGGCCCCGGGCGTGGGCGAGCATGCCGGCCAGGCCCAGCCACTGCGCCACCAGCGTGCGCTGGCGGGCCGCGCTGGGCATCGGCAGGAAGCGGGCGAAGCGTTCCAGGAGGGCTTCCACCTCGTCCAGGCGCCCGGCGAAGAGCAGCGCCCAGGCGTTGAGGATCAGCAGGCGCGGCGTGCTCGACAGCAGTTCTTCCGGCAGTTCCTCGCGCAGACGCAGCACCCGGGCGACGTTGTGCCCCTGCAGCAGCTGGTCTTCGGTCAGGCGCTGCAGCAGGCTGGCGGCGACGTCGGGCTGGTCGGCGCGCAGCGCATGCTCGAAGGCGGCGTGGAGGTCGCCCTGCTGGCTGTACCACTGGCAGGCCCGGCGGTGCAGGCCGCAGGGCGAGCCATGGCCCATGTCGGCGAGTTCGCCGGCCAGCAGCGGCGGCAGGCGGTACCAGGCGCCGGCAACCTCCTCCCGATGCAGGCCGACGCCTCGCTCCAGCAGGGCGTCGAGGATGCCGGGCTGTTCCTCGAAGAGGTATTCGGCCAGGGAGGTGCAGCAGCGGGTGAGCCGCGCCAGGTCGCAGAGCACTTCCGCCTGCGGCGCGGGCAGGGCGTCGAGGATTTCCCGCTGCAGGTATTCGCGCAGCAGCGGGCGGCCGGCCTCGGCCAGTTGCCCGGGCGAAGGCGTGCCCGCCTCGGCCGGCCAGCCGAGCAGGCGCAGGCGTACCCCGGCGCACCAGCCATCGGTCTGTTCCAGCAGCGCCAGGCGCAGCTCCTCCGGCCAGTCGCGGCCGTTGCGCAGCAGGAAGGCCTCCAGCTCGGCGGCGTCGAAGCCCAGTTCCGCCTCGCCCAGTTCCAGCAGTTCGCCTTCCAGCAGCAGGCGCGCCAGGTTGCACGCCGGGCGCCGCCGGCTGGCCAGCCACCAGGACACCCAGGGCGAGGCCTGGGCCAGCAGGCGGTCGAGGCAGGCGTCCAGCGCGGCATCGGGTTCGCGGGGGTAGTCGTCGAGCATGATCCACAGCGGCTCGCGGCAGTCGCGCAGGCGGCCCAGCACCTCGGCCTCGCCGGCTGGCCCCAGGCCCAGGGCCTCGCCCAGGCGCCGGCACAGGGCCGCAGCGTCGAGCGGTTCGCCGCCCAGCGCCAGCCAGGCGACGCGGGTGCCGGCCGGCGCGGCGCGGGCGCACTCGCCCAGCAGCACGGTCTTGCCGTGCCCCAGGGGGGCGAGCAGCAGGCGCAGGCGGTGCTCCTCGAGCAGCAGGGCCTGGCGCAGGCGTGCGCGCGGCAGGTGCTGCGGGGGCAGGCGGGGTAGCGAGGCGAGCGGGGTGGCAGCGTCGATCATGGGCAGGGGTCCGACCGATCCTGACGTTCGAGACTAGTCAGGGGGCCGCCCCCAGGGAAGGGCTATCAGCCGGATGTATGTAGCGACATATCATCCTTTGGCATTACAGAAGGGTACATGGCCGGCGGCAGCCCTCGCCGCCGCCGGCCATGGCCCGGCTCAGCGCACGCCTTCGTTGCGCAGCGCCGCCGGGGTGTAGTCGGCCATGCTGGCCTTGATGCCGAAGCGGTAGCCGCTCTTCTCCTCGTTGAACAGGCCCAGGGCCAGGTAGCGGCCGGCGATCACGTCGTAGATCACCTCCGGCACGTAGCCGCCGGCCTGGTGCGCGTAGTTGAACATCTGGTGGCCTTCGGAAACGCGCCACAGCTGGCCACGGCCGTCGTAGTGGTCGACCTCGGCGATCTGCCAGCTGTCCTCGTCGATGTACATGTGGCGCTTGGCGTAGATGTGCCGCTCGCCCGGCTTCACGGTGCCCACCACTTCCCACACGCGGTGCAGCTCGTAGCGGGTCAGGTCCTGGTTGAGGTGGCCGGCCTTGACGATGTCGTCGTACTTGTAGGTGGGCAGGCCCAGCTTGTAGCTGTTGTAGGGGATGTACAGCTCCTTCTTGCCCACCAGTTTCCAGTCGTAACGGTCCGGGGCGCCGGAGAACATGTCGAAGTTGTCCGAGGTGCGCAGGCCGTCGGCGGCGGTGCCGGGGCCGTCGTAGGCCACCTGCGGGGCGCGCCGCACGCGGCGTTGGCCGGCGTTGTAGATCCACGCCAGGCGCGGCTCCTTGACCTGGTCGAGGGTCTCGTGGACCAGCAGCACGTTACCGGCCAGGCGTGCCGGCGCCGTTACCGACTGCTTGAAGTACAGGAGGATGTTACTGACCTTGGCGAGGTCGACGTCACCCATGTTCTGCGGGAAGGCCACGGTCTCCTCGAAGCGGATCGGCGTGTAGCTGCCGTTGGTCTGCGGGGTGACCTGGACCACGGTGCGCGCCAGGTTGCCGCCGCGGTAGCGGGTGATGTGGTTCCACAACACCTCGACGCCGTTCTTCGGCAGCGGGAAGGCGTAGTAGCGGCTCTTGTCGAAGTTGGCCAGGCCGTTGCCGTCGTTGATCGGCTGCACGTTGACCGCGCTGGTCTTCACCGCCTGGTAGATTTCCGCCGGCTGCGAGAAGGTGCGGTGGGTCTTGTACACCGGGATGCGGTAGGTGTCCGGGTAGCGCTTGAACAGCGCCACCTGGCCATCGGTGAGCTTGTCCTTGTACTGGTCGACGTTCTGCGCGGTGATGGTGAACAGCGGCTTCTCGCCGGCGAAGGGGTCGCTGAGGAAGCCGCGGGCGTCCTCGCTGCCGGCGCTCTTGTCGATGCCGCCGGTCCAGGCCGGGATGCTGCCGTCGGCGTTGCCTTCCTTCTGCGCGCCCATGGGCGTGAGGCTGGTGCCGAGCTTGGCCGCCTCGTCCGCCGACACCGCCGCCATCACGGCACCGGAAAGCAGGCTCAGGGCCAGGGCGCCGCATTGCAGGATTCGTATCTTGTTCATCTTTCCTGTCCTTGACTGGCCGATCAGAAGTTCACGCCGAAGCTGACGGCGATGAAGTCGCGATCGTTGATCGGGTTGTAATCGCCACCGAAGAAATCGGTATAGCTGATGCTGGCGGTATAGGTGTTCTGGTAGTCCGCATCCAGGCCGACGCTGACCGCCTTGGCGCCCTCGCTGAAGTTCGGCCCGTAGCCGTGCACGTCGTGGGACCAGGCCAGGTTCGGCTTGAGGTTGATGCCGGCGATCACGTTGGGGTAGTCGAGGATGCCGCGCAGGCGGTAGCCCCAGCTGCTGGTGGTGTAGAAGCCCTTGTTGTTGCACTCGCCGGGGTTGGCGGTGTTCAGCAGGCCCTGGCACAGGGAGTTGTTGGGCAGCTCGCCGATCCCCCAGATGGAGTCGCGGCCGAAGCGCAGCTCGCTGTCGTCGATGCCGCTGATGTGGTTGTAGCCCACCTCGCCCACCAGGGTCAGGCGGTCGGCCGCCAGCACCTGGTCGAAGAACTGCGTCACGGTCACCTGTGCCTGGGTCACCGGCTTGCGCACGTAGCCGTGGATCACCTCGCCGGCGCTGGGCGTGGCGAAGCCGCTGGAGTAGATGGGGTTGCCGAACAGCGTGGTCGGGTAGAGCGCGGCCACGGTCAGGTCGGTGCTGTTGAGCTGCAGCGGCATGTTCGGCCGGTAGCTGACCTCGCCGGCCACCGAGGTGCCGCCGATGTTGGTCTGGAAGCTCAGGCCGTAGAGGCGGATGTCTTCCGGGTACTCGATCAGGTACTGCGCGCTGGCCGCGCCGGTGACCGGGTCGGCGGTGGCCAGGCCCTGGCCGGCGACGGTGCTGAAGACCGGGTTGCGGCTGTGGTAGTTCATCACGTACGCGCCGAACTCGGTGTCGTTCAGCTCCGCCGCGTACCAGCGCAGGGCCAGGCCCCACTGGCCGCCGTCGCTCGGCGTGTTGTCGCCGGTGCGCGCCAGGTAGCGGTAGCCGCTGGCCGGGTCGGGGTCGAAGTCGCTGCCGGCGAAGGCCAGCTTGTTGCAGCCGTTGGCGGCGACGTCGGTGGTGGAGAAGAAGGTGCCGCAGTTGTCGACCACCGTCTTCTCCCACTTCAGCTGGTAGAAGCCCTCGGCGGTGAGGCTGTCGGTCAGGCCCTGGGACATGTAGAACATGCTCACCGGGATCAGGCCTTCCTTGATCTCCGCGCCGGGGCGGCGGAAGGCGGCGACGTCGACCGGGTTGATGCTGTTGATGGAGTTCTGGATGAAGGTGCTCTCGCCCCAGCTCACCACCTGCTTGCCCAGGCGCACGGTGCCGGGCAGGTCGCCGATGCTGTACTTGTGGTAGATGAAGGCGTCGAGCAGCTCGGCGCCGGAGGAACGCGCGCCCATGCTGCGGCCTTCGTCGCTGATGTCGTAGAGCTCGCGGTGCTCGTCCTTCAGCTCGAAGTCGTACCAGTACTTGCCCCGGACGAAGACGCCGGTGTCGCCGTACTTCAGCTCCAGGTCATGGATGCCCTTGAAGATCTTCGAGAAGGTCTCGCCCTTCTTGAAGTTGAGGCGGCCGTCGTCGGACGTCTGCGACGAGGCGCGGCCACCGTTGCGGGCGCCGACGTATTCCGAGTCGGCGTCGCGCAGCCCCCAGCTGGCCCCCACGGACAGCGTCGAATCGAGCTGTCCCTCGATTTCCCCGATGTTGAACGAGACGGCCCCGGCCTGGGTGGCGCAACCCAGGGCTACAGCGGCGGCCAGCAGTTTCGGTTGGAACGATACGCGCCTTGTTTTTGTTGTCATTCGGCACTCCTGACGGTGTCTAGGCGGCTACACGCTACTCAGCCGGGTGCCGCGCGACCAAGCGCACCAAGGAGGTATTTGCACGTTCAGCCGAAAGAGTGAATCCCCCCTCTGCGACGGCCCCGGGCGGCCACCATTGACGCCAGGCATGGCCCGTCATGCGGCAGCTGGATGACGTCACCCCCTCCCCCCTACCCGAGCGCGCCGCTCTGCGGCATCCTGTGCGCCATGCAAGCGACCCACCCGACCCCGGCCGACGGCCACCTCACCCCGAGCACCCGCGACGTGGTGCAGCGCTACCACGACAGCTGGAAGCGCCGCGACCTGGACGCGGCGCTGGCGCTCTACCATCCCGAGGTGGAATACAACGACTACTTCCAGAACCGCCGCATGGGCCTGGCGGACCTGCGCGAGTACGTCAGCCAGACCATGCCCAGCCGCCCGGACGAGTTCCTCGACCACATCGACCGCATCCGCGTGGACGGCGACACGGCCTTCATCCAGTACCGCACCGCCATCACCCTCAGCGGGCGCCTGGCGGTGTTCCACTCCAGCGAAGCCATCAGCGTGCGCGACGGGCTGATCTGGCGCATCAACGAATACGCCACCCTGGTCCGCGAGGACGCGCCGGGCGCCGGGCGCACCGCCGCCGACAGCCGCCCGCCGGCCAGCCGCCTGGGCCTGTCGCCACGCCAGCTCAGCCAACTGGCCGGCGACCTGGAAGAATACTTCCACAAGGCCCAGCCGTACCTGGCGCCGGACCTGGACCTGTCCCAGGTGGCCGGCGCCACCGGCTACACCCGCAACCAGATTTCCTACCTGCTCAACCAGGTGATGGGCCTGAGCTTCTACCAGTACGTCAACCAGAAGCGCCTGCAGCACCTGCTGGAGCAACTGCGCCCGGCCACCTCGGCGCGCATCGACGAGCTGGCCTTCTCCGCCGGCTTCAACTCGCTGTCGGCCTTCTACCGCTGCTTCCGCCAGCAGACCGGGCTGTCGCCGCGGGAATACCTCAAGCGCATGGAAACCCCGTAACGCCGAGGCGCTCTTCGTAGGAGCGCGCCCTGCGCGCGAATCGCGGGCAGGGCCCGCTCCTACAATCCTCCTGACAACGCCACGCCCCCGGCTTTTCCCCGCGTACCCGCGCGCACGACAGGAATGCCGGGCGCTTCTAGGCTTGCGCACATTCCCCATCACCCTTCTGCCCGGAGTCGCCCCTATGTCGGCATGGCGCCATATCAGCCTGTGGATGAACCAACTGGATGACGACTTCATCGCGCGCCCGGCCCTGGAAGGCGCCCTGGACGTCGACGTGGCCATCGTCGGCGCCGGCTACACCGGGCTGTGGACGGCCTACTACCTGAAGCGCCGCGCGCCGCAGCTGAAGGTCGCCATTCTCGAGGCCGAGACCGCCGGCTTCGGCGCCTCCGGGCGCAACGGCGGCTGGCTGATGGGCGCGCTGCTGGGCGAGGACCGCCTGGTGGGCAAGCTGCCCGAGCCGCGCCGCCGCGAGAGCTGGGACCTGCTGCACGGCATCCCCGACGAGGTGGCCGGCGTGCTGGCGCGCGAAGGCATCGACTGCGACTACCGCAAGGGCGGCGCGCTCTACTGCGCGGCGCGCTACCCGGAGCAGGAACGGCGCCTGCGCCAGTACCTGGCCGACCTGCGCCACGAAGGCCTGGGCGAGGACGACTACCGCTGGCTGTCGAAGGCCGAACTGGCCGAGCAGTTGCGCATCCCCAGCGCGCTGGGTGCGATCTACACACCGCACTGCGCCACCATCGACCCGGCCAGGCTGGCCCGCGGCCTGGCCCGGGCCGTGGAGCGCATGGGCGTGCAACTGTTCGAGAAAAGCCGCGTCAGCCACTGGCAGCCCGGCCTGCTGCGCACCGACAAGGGCAGCGTGAAGGCCCAGTGGATAGTGCCGGCGGTGGAAGGCTACGCCGCCGCCCTGCCCCCCCTGGGCAACTACCAGTTGCCGGTGCAGAGCCTGCTGGTGGCCACCGAACCGCTGCCGGAATCGGTATGGGCGGAGATCGGCCTGGAACGCGGCCAGGCCTTCAGCGAGTTCAGCCGCCAGGTCACCTACGGCCAGCGCACCCTGGACAACCGCCTGGCCTTCGGCGCCCGCGGCGGCTACCGCTTCGGCGGCAAGCTGCGCAGCGACTTCAGCCTCACCGACGACGAGGTCGGCCTGCGCCGCTACCTGTTCGGCGAACTCTTCCCGCAGCTCAGGGACGTGAAGATCACCCACACCTGGGGCGGCAACCTGGGCATGTCGCGGCGCTTCCACCCGCACATGCTGGTCGACCGCCGCAACGGCATCGCCCTGTCCGGCGGCTACGGCGGCGAGGGCGTGGGCGCCACCAACCTGGGCGGGCGCACCCTGGCCGACCTGATCCTCGGCCAGGAAACCCCGGAAACCCGCCAACCCTGGGTGATCCACGACCGCGCCCTGACCGACGCCCTGCGCGCCTGGGAGCCCGAGCCGTGCCGCTGGCTGGGCTACAACGCGATCATCCGCAGCTTCGTCCACGAGGACGAGGTGCTGGCCAACCCCCATACCCCGGCCTGGCGCCGGCAGCTGGCGGAAAAGCTGGCCGCCAGCATGGAAGGCCTGATGACCTGGAAGGTCGGCTGAAACGCCGGCCGCCCCTTTCCCACCGACACCCTGGAGCCCCGATGAAGATCACCCACCTCAAGGACACCCCCAACGCGCCCCTGGGCGAAGCCAACCCGGTCGCCGTACCCCTGGGCGAGCCCGTCTCGCACACCCGCGTGACCGAAGTGGAACGCCCCGACCAGGTCGACACCGGCATCTGGGAATGCACCCCGGGCCGCTGGCGCCGGCAGATCGTCGAGCAGGAGTTCTGCCACTTCATCAGCGGCCGCGGCACCTTCACTCCGGACGACGGCGAGCCCATCGCCTTCCAGGCCGGCGACGCCTTCCTGCTGCCGCAGAACAGCCTGGGGGTGTGGGACATCCAGGAGACGGTGCGCAAGACGTACGTGATCATCAAGCGCTGATTCCCAGGGTTCGCCACGTAGGGCGCATAACGCCTACGGCGTTATCCGCCATTGCCCTCGGCACCGGCGCACCGGCCGGCGGCGGATAACCGCGAACGGTTATTCGCCCTACGGGGCTGCTCGCGAATGGTGTTTCCTGGAACGCCGCGGCATGAGGGTAGCGCCTTTCCCTCTCCCTAACCCTCTCCCTGAAGGGAGAGGGGACCGTTGGGCAGATGCTGATATCTCGGCGTTAGCCGGCTAGCACAATAATTACCGGCTGAAACCACTCCTCCTCTCGGCACGGACTAGCCCCCTCTCCCTTCAGGGAGAGGGCTGGGGAGAGGGAACGGAGTCAACCCAACACACCAGAGCCGCCGGGAAACACCGTTCGCGAGCAAGCTCGCTCCTACGAAAAGCAACCCCGCCCCACCCCTCAAAACTTCCCGTG